>JAAUPF010000150.1 GCA_012034575.1 Richelia sp. CSU_2_1
CCTCCCCAATCCCCCAATCCCCCAATCTAAAATCTAAAAATCTAAAATCGAATAATTCCCCAATCTAAAATCTAAAATCGCTTGCTTGTTTGTCCAATTATCAATTTTATCATGAAACTTCTGTATTGTTTGCTTGCAGCCACCTATACTCTCACATTACCTGATTTCTCGCAACCGCTGGTAGCAGGATTAGCTAACAGTATCATTTGTATCTGTTACTTTGCGATCGCCTTTTTAATTAGCCTCGGTTTGTGGCGGAACCGCCAAGCCGGCTTCGACACCTTCGCCACAGTCACAGCATTAATATTTTGGAGTTGTGCCTTAGGCCACAGCGGCCACGCCGCCGCATACTTGGGATTGCCGCACTCCCCGATTTTACAAACAGTCTCCGATTGGTTTACAGTATTTCCGGCTATCGGCTTTTTAAGCTTGTCCAACCGCTACAGCTTATTAGTAGGTTCTACCCAAATTCTTAACTCTAAAAAAGCAACAGAACAAGCGCTAAGTGAAACAACCCAGAGATTTCAAGCCATATTCGATCGAGCATTTCAATTAATAATATTATTGCAACCAGACGGCACTTTAATCGAAGCAAATCAAACAGCGCTGGAATTGGGAAATTTCCAAGCATCAGAAGTTTTGGGACTGAAATTTTGGTACGCGCCTTGGTGGGCATCATCTCCAACCAACCAGCAACGACTCAAAGCCAACATTCAACAAGCCTCTGCAGGCAAATTCGTTCGGGAAGAATACGAAATTTCCGGTGCTAACAACCAAATCCGAGTAATTGACCTGTCATTTAAACCGCTTTTTAACGAAGCCGGAGAAGTATTTCAAATCCTCGCCGAAGGCCGCGACATAACAAAACGCAAACAAACAGAAGCCGCCTTACAACAGCTAACCGCAGAACTCGAACAGCGAGTCAATGAAAGAACAGAGCAGATTTCGCAAACCAACGCCCAATTGCAGCAAGAAATTCGCGATCGGACCCAAGTAGAACAGCAATTAAAAGCATCAGAACAGTTCTTAAACAACATCCTCAACGCCATCCCCGATCCGATTTACGTCAAGGACGAACAGCACCGCTGGCTAACATTAAACGATGCCTTTTGTCAATACATAGGGCGCAGCAGAGAAGAACTCACCGGCAAATCATACCGCGACTTTTTACCCAAACAAGAAGCAGATACCTATAGAGAAAAAGACGAATTAGTATTTTCCGAAAACACCTGCAGCGAAACCCAAGAAAGCATTACCGACTCATCGGGAAATACCCGCTTTTTTGCCGCTAAAAAATCAACCTTTGTCAGTGCCGGCGGTAGCAAAATTCTCGTCTCCGCCATCAGAGACATCACAGAACGTCGCGAATCCGAACAGCAGCTACTGCGACTCAAAGCAATCCTCGAAGCCACAACAGACTGGGTAGGAATGGCCGACTCCCAACAGCGCACTATCTATCTCAATCGCGCCGCTAGAGAAATCTTAAAAGTTGGCGGGGAGTCAGATTTAAACGGAATCGGCATTTCTAACGTGACATCGCCCAAAAGTATCGACACGATCGTGAATGTCGGCATCCCCGCAGCTTGTCGGGATGGAGTTTGGAGCGGCGAGACTATTTGGCAAACTTTAGACGGCGAAGAAATACCTGTTTCTCAAGTAATTATTGCCCACAAATCCGAGGACGGAGAAGTGGAATTTCTATCAACGATCGCCCGCAACATTACCAACCGCAAGCGCACGGAACAAACCTTGCGCCAAAACTTGCAAATGCTCGACCTCGCCAGCGATGCTTTAATTATTCGAGATGTAGAAGGCAAGATTAATTACTGGAACCAAGGTGCCGAAAAAATGTACGGCTGGACGAAACAAGAAGCTGTGGGCAAAAGCACTCACACACTATTTAGCACCAGATTCCCCCAACCTCTAGAAACCATAATGGCAGTGTTAGAAGAGCGGGAATATTGGGAAGGAGAACTGATTCACACTACCAATTACAACACCACAATTACCGTATTCAGCCGCTGGAGTTTGCAGCGAGACGATCGGGGAAAACCCAAATCAATTTTAGAAACTAACAACGACATTACAGAGCGCAAGCTTGCTGAAATCGAAAAACAAAGATTGATTTCGATCGTAGACAGCAGCTCGGATTTTATCGGCATGGCAACAATGGAGGGAGAGCCATTTTACCTGAACGCTGCCGGTATCAAGCTAGTGGGACTTAACTCTCTAGAAGAACTCAAAACTAAGAATACGGGGGAATTCTTTTTTGCAGAAGACCTCAAGCAATTCACCGAAGAAATTATACCGTCGGTGATGGAAAGCGGTTATTGGCGGGGTGAGTTTCGGTTCAAACACTTTGGCACCGGTGAGAGCATTCCCGTTGACTACAGCGTATTTACAGTCAAACACCCAGAAACCGACGAGCCTATAGGCTTGGCAACAGTTACCCGCGACATCAGCGATCGCAAAGCTTTAGAACGAGAACTCACCTTGCGTCAAGCCCGCTTTGACGCCTTTTTCGAGGCAGCTTCGGCAGGAATGTTTATCACCGACGATCGACTGCGCTTCGTCCAGTTCAACGACAAACTTTCCGAGCTCGAGGTCAGCCATTGTCAGCATACATCGGCAAGACAATCTGGGAAGCCGAACCGGAAATGGCATCGACGATCGGCCCGATGTACGAACAGGTTTTGAGTCGCAACCAACCGCTTTTAAACATCGAAACCCGCCACGGAACCAAAGCACAGCCAGATGTGATGCGGGATTGGCTGTCATCTTACTTTCCATTGCCCGGAGAGGATGGCAAACCCATCGGTATCGGTGGTTTCATTTTGGAAGTGACCGATCGCAGAAACTTAGAACGAGAACTTGTTTTGCGTCAAGCCCGATTTGACGCCTTTTTCGCAGCCGCCCCAGCCGCCATGTTTATCTTTGACGATCGTTTGCGCTTCGTGCAAGTCAACGAGAAAATGGCTGAAACTACCGGCCCCTCAGTGGACGAACACCTCGGCAAAACCGTGAGGGAAGTCGTACCGGAAATGGTCGCTACCCTAGAACCGATTTTAGAGGGCGTTCTGAATAACAACGAACCAATTTTAAACATTGAAGTGTCGGGTACAACTCTCAATCAACCGGGCGTCTTGCGATATTGGCTGGCCTCTTACTTTCCTTTGCCCGGACAGAACGGCAAACCGATGGGCGTCGGCGGAGTAGCGATCGAAATTACCGATCGCAAACAAGCCGAACAAGAACGCGATCGATTCTTTACCCTGTCCCTCGACTTGCTGTGCATTGCCGATTTTGAGGGCAATTTCAAGCGCGTCAATCCCGCTTGGGCGAAAACCCTGGGCTACACGCTAGAGGAATTGCAAGGCCAACCTTTTCTCAATTTCGTCCATCCCGAAGACCTCGAAAAAACCCTGGCCGAATCGGCAAAAATAGCTGAGGGTGCAGAAACAATCGCTTTTGAAAATCGCTACCGCTGCAAAGACGGTTCCTACAAATGGCTGTCGTGGAAATCGCGACCTTTGCTCGAAGAAAAAATCATGTATGCAGTGGCTCGCGACATTAGCGAAAGCAAAAATACGATCGGTCAATTAGAAGAAACAAGTTCACAATTAGCCCGTTCTGAATCCGAACTGCGACAGCAAAGCAATCTCTTGCAACTGCTAATTGACAACATTACTGACGGCGTAGTTGCTGCTGACGAAAAGGGCAATATTCTCCTGTTCAACCCGGCGGCTGACAATATATTCGGCTCGATATCGACAGATTCTATCCCCGACGAATGGGCGACCAAACACGGCTTATTTTTAGCCGATACCGTTAGTCCTTATCCTGCTACCGACATACCTTTAATGCGCACGATTCGAGGGGAATCGGTAGACGAAGTAGAGATGTTTGTCCGCCACGCAGCCAAGCCGGATGGTCTGTGGGTGAAAATTAACGGCAGACCTCTCAAAGACGCAACTGGAGCGATTAAAGGCGGCGTAGTTGTCTGCCGCAACATCACTGAAGAAAGAGCGTCGCAGCAGCGGATGCAGCAGTTAGCTGAGGCACAGGAACGCTTGCTGCAAGAACTCAAAACTCGGCAAAATGCCCTCGATGAATCGGCGATCGTCAGCGAAACAGACCTCAAAGGCACGATTACCTACGTCAATGAAAGATTCACTCAAATATCCGGTTACAGCATGGGAGAACTGCTGCATCGCGACCACCGCATCGTCAATTCCGGCTACCATCCCAAAACATTTTTTCAAGAAATGTGGCTGACAATTTCTCGCGGTTTGGTTTGGAAAGGTCAACTCAGAAATCGGCGCAAAGATGGCTCTTTTTATTGGGTAGATTCGACGATCGCCCCGATTTTTGATACGAGCGGCGCGATCGTTAAATATATTGCCATCCGCTTTGATATCACCGAACGTAAAGAAGCAGAAGAACGGCTGGAAAAATTGGCAGCCGAACGCAAATCAGAAGCTGATTCGCTGACGCAGCAAGTTCTCAAACTGTTGGGAGAAATTAAAGGTGCCGCTCAAGGCGATTTAACTGTCAGGGCGGAAGTTACTAACGATGTTTTGGGTGCGGTTGCCGATTCTTTTAACTTCTTGATCGGTTCTCTGCGGAAGGTGGTAACGGGCATTCAAAATTTAGCAGAACAGGTGACAACTGCCACCGGCGAATCAATTGATAATACCAGCGAACTTACCCAACAAGCTGAAGTTCAAGCAACAAAAATATCTTCGATCGTGCGGGAAGTCGAGCGAATTGTGAATTCGATCCGCGACGTGCGAGATGTTTCGGTGCGGGCTGAAACTGTTGCCCAACAGTCTTCTCACACGGCAGAAGTTGGCGGCATGGCGGTCGATAGAGCTGTGGAAGGCATTAACGAATTGCGACTGACGATCGCTTCTACTTCTAAAATGATGAAGCGTTTGGGCGAGTCTTCGCAACAAATTGGCAAGATTGTAACTTCGATTTCTCAACTTGCTTCCCAAACCAATTTATTAGCTCTCAATGCTACTATTGAAGCGGCGCGTGCCGGCGAACAAGGTTTGGGTTTTGCAGTAGTTGCTGAAGAAGTGCGAAAACTGGCAGAAAGGTCAGCGGGCGCAACTGAGGAAATCTCGGAAATTGTCGGTACAATTCAAGAAGAAATCAGCCGCGTAATGAAAGCAATGGAAGCGGGAACTCAAGAAGTTGTCGAAGGTACAAAACTTGCCAGCGAAGCGAAAACTCACTTGAATGCGATTATTGAAGTCAGCCGGGAAATGAATTCTTTGGTACAGAATATTACGAGGGCGGCAGCAAAACAAACTGTTTCGGCTGAAGAGATTTCTAACAATATGCAGCAAGTCAATGAAATTGCTACGACAACTGCTAAAAAAGGTTCCGATGTCAAGGTATCTTTGGAGGACTTGTCCGGTTCGGTTGAAAAATTGCAAAAGTCAGTGGCAAATTTTCGATCGTAAATGAAGGAAGAAGGAAGAAGGAAGAAGGAAGAGGGAAGAGGGAAGAGGGAAGAGGGAAGAAGTAAAAAGGAGGAAGGAAGAGGGAAGAAGGCGGTAGTAGGTGTTAGGTAATAGGTAGTAGGTGGTAGGTGGCTGCACAATTCGCACCGTATATTACGATGATAAAGGTGCGATCGCAGCCTGCTCGGAAAAAGAAGTAGCACCTTTTGGAGAATCATTGGCAGAACTTCAAGAAGAATTAAACCAACTTCTTGCGGCTTTAAAAAAGCAAGTTATTTCGGCTGCTGATGTGCCACCTCCAAACGATCGCCCGCAGGTAAAAAGAGGAAAATCTTTGCAAGCAGTGCGGCAACAACTTGGCTTGCGATCGGCAATAATGCAACAAAGTTCGTTGAGTTCGGCGGAACTACCCCCGCAGGGAGTAAGTTCCGACTAATGCAGTCCAAAGGCTGATGCGATCGCTCGCGGTGAGTCAAAAACTCAACTTTTGAGCAGAATAGCTATAATGGAATTGTTTAAAGGTTATAGGAGGATTGATTATGTGTAAATTACAAACGGTCAGGGTCGCTGTTGCGATCGCAACTAAACGGATGCGAGGCACGGAGATTCTAGTTAGATATTCCATCTTCCAAGAATAAAACTCAAAATTCCTCTGTGCTACTCGCGCGCAACAATTAGCACGCATTGAGGAAATACAAGTGAATTTAGATTCTTTAGGCTGGAACGATTTTTTTGCTTCCAGTTTCGCACCCTATCGCCTGCAAGGATTTGCGGTAGGAAGGATAGCCATTGCATACAGAAATACCTACGTTCTCTACAGCGAAGCCGGAGAACTAGCAGCAGAAATTACAGGCAAACTGCGGCATCGCGCCTCCGAACCCCAAGACTTTCCCGCAGTCGGAGACTGGGTAGTAATACGCGCGATCGAATCGGAAGCGCGATCGACAATTCACGCAATTCTACCCAGAAAAACCAAGTTTTCGCGCAAAACAATCGGCGCGAAAACAGAAGAACAGATCGTTGCTGCCAATGTTGATACAGTTTTCTTAGTATCAGGATTGGATGGCGATTTTAACCTCAGAAGAATGGAACGCTATCTGATTTTGGCTTGGGAAAGCGGCGCGAGTCCAGTAATTGTTTTAAACAAAGCAGACTTGTGCGACAACATTGAAGGGCGGATTGCTGAGGTTTCTGCTGTGGCGATCGGCGTGCCAATAATTGTCTTAAGTGCAGCTAACAATCGAGGATTGGATGAGCTAAAACCTTATCTGCGATCGGGTAAAACGGTTGCTTTATTAGGTTCTTCTGGTGTTGGCAAATCTACTATTACCAATCAATTACTACCAGAAGCAACTCAAACAGTCCAACCCGTGCGCCAAAGTGACGATCGAGGCAAACATACAACCACCCACCGCGAGTTAATTGTACTACCAACTGGCGGTTTAATTATCGATAATCCAGGAATGCGGGAACTGCAAATTTGGGCAGGTGATACAGGCTTGCAAGAAACCTTTGCAGACATTGAAACTTTAGCGCAGCAATGTCGTTTCCGAAATTGCCAGCACGATAACGAACCCGGTTGTGCGGTGCAGCAGGCTTTGGCAGAGGGAAAACTCGATGATTCGAGGTTTTTGAGTTACCAAAAACTGCAAAAAGAGCTCAACTATCTGGCACGAAAACAAGATCGGGGGGAATATTTAGCGGAGAAAGAACGATGGAAGAAGATTCATAAAGCAATGCGAAATCATCACAAACATTGATTGAGCCTGTCTTTTGACTCGGGACGCAGCGCCCCACCACACGTTCCCAGGTTCCACTTGGGAACGTGCTTAAGTTTCTAGGATTTTCTCATTAATTAGGGTTGTTTAACCTCATAATCCGTTAACTCTTTAGCTCTTTTCACAAACTTGTCATCAAACGTATATATTGCTGAACAATTCTGACTTTGCGCTAGATGCAAGGCATCCGCAAAATCCAAACCATTCTCATGCCATTGCAGAACTTGTGCCATTAAGCTTGCGTTAGAGATCTGGACATTAGGTAAACCAAAAAGATTCCTGAATGCTTGGCAAATCTCTGCTGGCTTAAACTTGTAAGCAAAACGCAATACCCATTCAGTTTCAAGAATTACGGTGTCGGGAATAAATATGTCTTGTTCTTGAAACAGTTTGAGACTTTTATTATATTGTTGTTCATCGTCTTGTGTCAGAAGTCGTACAACAATATTTGTATCAACTGAGATCATCGTTCCACTGCTCCTCTACACCCTGCCGAATGGCGTCTTCTAACTCATCGATACTTTTAGGTTTGCCTCGATATTTCAGGCATCCTGCCACATTTGCTAAGGTAGTTTCCCGAAAGGGTTTTTTGGGTTTTAAAAGAATACCATCACCCATGTCAATTGCGATTAGTTCTTGCCCAGCTTCCCAGCGATGAGCATCTCGCAAAGCTTTGGGAATAATGATTTGACCTGTATTTGATAATTGAGTTACTTCCATTGAAAAAGCGTTCCGATCGGTAATAAATTTGTCATAATTTTAGCACGGTAAGATATAACTGTGCCGTCTCAGAGAGTACATTACATCCGATCGCAGCACATATTTCCTACCACTAATCACGCGAGAACCCTCGTGTCGCAACTCATGAATAAAGCACAATGCCATACCCATTTTCGGAACTACAGATAAACTAGGTATCACACTTGGCTCAAATAATTCTAAATAGTTGTGATGCAAATAAAAGTGAGTTTCTCCTCCTTCAAATCCATCATTCAGGTAAATCATGAAAGTTAATTGACTGCATTCCCCATTGCTCCTAAAATGTGGGCCGTCCCCATGCGGTGCAAACCGCTGACCGGGGTCATATCGATAAAACCGCAATCGCTCATTAAGTCCTATTACTGTCCATCTATTATCGATCGCAGCCGGAATACAGTCAGCAACACGACCCCACAACTCTTCTGCACGTTCCTCATCATCCAAAATTACGCGATCGTTATTGCGAACTTCTGGATTCATTTCATATAGATCCTGGCCTACAGTCAGACCGGCGGGTGTATAGCCAATATTTTCTGTTAATGTAATATACTCAGCACATTCTTCTGGGGAAAGAACGTTTGATATCGTAAAAATCCGATCGGGAACAATATCGTTTTTGAGCATTGGGTTATCTCCAAAGAGTTCCAAAAATCAGCAAACACTCTCGTCACGAGCAAATTGCTGCAGCGATAGTTTCAGCTTAACTGCTCAGATCGCAAAACGTCAATAAGTTATAAAACTTTTGATTAATCAGATGTTCGATCGATATACCACACCATAATAAAAAAGTTTGTAGTGCGAACTTAAGTCCGCACTACGAGCTAATTAGATTGAGGTCGATCGGGCAAGATATCGGCGATTTGTTTCGCAGGCTGCATTAGCTTTCGGTTAACGCACCGATGGAATAGGATGGGAATGCGATCGGTAACATTTCGATTAATTCCCTGAGGCCTCAAAGGAAAAACTTGTTACACTTTTTCTCATCCCATCCAACTTCCCTACGCCACAATCAGAATATTTGAAGCACTCAGTAGAGGAGCACCGCCCGCTACGTTTCCAGGATTGAGATCCGCAATAATATTTCCCTCTGCATCTCCGCCAACGAGGATAGAACCGTTGCGGTTAAAGGACAAATCGCCAGTTACCCGATTGTAAGTAATTTTGGCATTGCTGGTAAACTGTTCAAAGAAACTATCCACAACTTCAAACTCCGAACTGAGTAATGTTCCACCAGCAGCAGTTATCAGAGTATCGAAGGTCTTTTTGGACAGAACAAATTTGTCGGAACTCGCACTGAAAGCAGTGATAGTATCAACACCAAGATCGGAAAAAACATATGCTCGACCAGTTTCGTAAAGGAATCGATCGGCACCTGCACCACCAGATAGGAAATCGTTACCAGATCCGCTATTGAGAGTATCATCGCCGCTGCCACCTGTGAGAGTGTCAATGCCACCTTCTCCATCCAAAAAGTCATTGCCACTGCCACCTGTGAGGACATTATTGCCAGTACCGCCGTCGAGAGTAACAGATCCTAAGGTAAAAGCTGAAGCATCAATGTTGCCAGGAATATTGTTGCTTTGGAAAACAAACAGTTCAGCATTCTCAATTCCATTCAGGCTATCGACTCCCTCGCCTGTCACGCTGGTGTTAGTAAGCACGATGTTACTTCCAACAGCATTTACCCGTATTCGATCGATTCCTGCACCACCATTGATAACATCATTGCCAGCACCACCATTGAAGATGTCATTGCCATTGCCACCATTGAGAATGTCAATGCCGTCGCCACCATTTAGGGTGTCATTGCCATCAAGACCGTTAATTGTATCATCCCCTGCTAAGCCATTCAAAAGGTTATTAGCGGCATTACCGAGAATGCTATTTCCAAGGGCATTGCCAGTGCCGTTAATGTTAGCAGTTCCCACCAAAGTCAATCTTTCGATGTTGTTTGGTAAAGTGAAGTTGATCGAGGCATTAACGATGTCATTACCTTCATTAGCCTGTTCGATTAAGGTGGCATTAAGTGAACCGACACTGTAAGTATCGCTTCCGGGGCCGCCAGCAAGAGTATCTGCACCTAAGCCCCCGTTAAGTACATCGTCGCCCGCACCACCGTTGAGGCTGTCATTGCCCGTACCTCCGGAGTTATCGCCAACAAGAAGGTCATTACCATCTCCTCCAAGTAGGGTGTCATTGCCGACTGCACCTAGAAGTTGGTCGTTGCCTAATCCACCGAAGAGGGAATCATCGCCACCGTTACCGTTGACAGTATCATCGCCCGCTAAGGCATCGATCCTGTTATTCGCTGCATCACCAAAAATTAAGTCGTTACCAGGGGTTGGGTTTCCGATAATCGCCATGAGTTTGTTGCTCCTTATTTGTTAAAGTTTGAATGTTTCTGTTGCAGCCCAAAAGTACAATGAAATTAGCTTTGCGATCGAGAACGCGAGTAGCGCATTCCGTCATAGCTTTGCGATTCGATCGGTAGAATTCGTGCTACACATACCAGAAAATCATTCAAATAAAAGATTGACAATCGAGCGATTTGTTTTGCGAAAATGCAAGTTTTTTTGCGCTCTAAACCCAAGTTAGGCAATCAGCTTTGGCATGACGACAAGAAAAAGCCGCAAAAAGTCAGGAATCAATAGTCGGAAAAATTTAGCGCGATCGAAAGCAGGCGATCGATCGACATTGTTCAATACCAATTTCCTAAAATAGCGCTACACTTGAGGGATGTTGTTATTGCTATCTATTAACCAAATCCAGGAAAGCTAAAGAAGTTATCTGTCGCAAAAATTTATGAAATCGTTATTTATCGAACGCTTCCGAGACATCAGCTTGTCGGTCAGCCGCATCAACTGGTTATTATCGACTAATCCGATATCGGGTTGGAGTTGAGCAAACAATTCAACCATTTCGCAGCCATTCTTGGCTTGACCGACTACGTGAAGGTTCGCCTCTGGGTCAATTTCGAGCATGGCGGCAATGCCAGAGTAAACAACCGGACGATCGTCGGCAATTAAGATGCGAATCGGAGGGTTTTTGTTGCTCGTGCGCTGTCCTCCTTATGCCAGGGCATATCCGCTAAATTGACGTTTGAAGGGAGAGTGAAAACCCAACACAATATCGGATGCAGGCACTCCTTTATCCGTCAGAACTTTTGCGATCGCCGTTTCTGTACCGTTATATTGAATCCAGATTTTGCCATCCTTAATATCTAAGTGAAGAATGACATTAAAAATCCGTTGTTGAGCTTCCCAACCGATATAGGTAAGTTGGTAGCGATCGTGTTCGGTGTCGAAAATCATTGCCGTCTCTACATCATTGGAATGGCAGTAGGGATGGGCTTCTTCAGCAATAACATCGCGAATTATTTGTTGGTACTGTTGTAGCTTTTCCATTCTCTAATTTCCTCCTGAACTGGATCGTAAATAATCAAATTTATCGCATGGCGTTTGAGAGATTTTTGGATGAAGGGAATTTGAAAGAAATCATTATAAGTTTCGAGTGGAACTGCCAGATGTAAAACCCGATCTGGTTCTTTATCTTCAAGAGCTTGGATATAGTTCAGATATTGCCCTAAAGCAGCATGGAATTCGCTGATATCTGAGTCGGTACTGAAGCTCTTGATTTCGACGGCAATTTTTTCTCGATCGCGCTGAGCGCCGATCGTACTTTCTGCCCCTAGATCGATTTTTAGCTTGACGGCTTCGCTAATTTGGATCGTAAATGGATCGTGGGTAATCAGCCAGTTCTCTTTTTCGAGAGCGTGCCTGACAGCTTGATGAAATCGGTCTTTTCTTGACATCCCCTACACCTCTTACCTCTATACTAACAGCACGATCGCCACCACTTCTGTTTCTTCCCCCACCTGGCTATTGACGCTCAATATCCCGCCTAGATTCTGAACCCGCTCTCGCATTCCCATCAGACCAAAGCCCAAACCGCTATGATGTTCGGGATTAAATCCATCGCCATTATCCTGTATCCGCAGTCGAATGGCTTGGAAATCAAAGGTCAATTCAACAGAAATTTTACTGGCATTGGCGTGCTTAAGCGCGTTAACAGTTGCTTCTTGAACAATTTGCAACAGATTTGTTTCGATGTCACTGGGTAGGGGATAAGGCGGGTCTTGAATCTGGCATTCAGCTTGGAGAGTGGTGTCCGCTGTCAGGCTATTGACCGAGTGCTGTAAAGTATGGCTCAGACCTTCTCGATAGTCCTTACTACAAACGGCAATATCTAAGCGGACTAAAGTCCTTACTACAAAAGGTTTTCGATCGCGATGACCGACCGGACGCGATATCGCCTAAAATAAGAAGAGCCAGATATCAAAATACTCATTTAGAGGTGCTAACAAGCCATGACTGTGGAAGAAGCACTGAGAATTTTAGATACAGCGATCGCGCCAATTTCTCTCAGCAACATCCAAGAAATTGTATTTCGCAAATCTTGGGAAGGGCTATCTTATTTAGATATTGCCGATAGTGCTGGATATGATGCTAGTTACATCAAAGACGTTGGTTACAGGTTATGGCAACTACTCAGTAATGCCCTGGGAGAAAAGGTTACTAAAAGCAATCTTCAAGCAGTTATCGGGCGACGATCGCGCCAGATATCCGCAGCATTATCCGATGCAAATATCGAAAACATACCGCCGCTGCAACTGCAAGTTCAACTACCAGAAATTGCCACGCACCGCCACTGGGGAGAAATCGTAGATATCTCCACATTCTACGGTCGAAATCAGGAATTAGCGCGACTGCAACAATGGATTGTTGGCGACTCTTGCCGTTTGGTTGCCTTAGTCGGTATGGGTGGCATGGGCAAAACTTCGCTAGCTGCAAAAGTCGCGATCGCCCTCCAACATAACTTTGAATTCCTGATTTGGCAATCTTTACGCAATGCACCACCAATTGCAGATGTTTTGTTGAGATTTATTCAAATCCTTTCCCAGCAACAAGCAACACCACTACCTGCATCTTTAGACGGTCAAATTTCACAATTGATGGAATACTTGCGCACCTCGCGCTGTCTGTTAATCCTCGATAATATTGATGCAATTATTGGTAGTAATGCTGGCGCAACATCCCTAACAGATATATCGGAAGTAGAAGTTAACAACCGCACCGAAACCTCGCAAGACATAAGTGCGATCGCAGATAGCTTCGATCCAAATTCAGCAGAAAGTTACGCAGAATATGAAGAACTGCTGAGACGAATCGGCAACGAATACCATTCAAGTTGCCTGCTATTAACCAGTCGGGAAAAACCTACAACTTTGATGCCGTTAGAAGGCGAAACTTCAGCAGTACGAACATTATCCTTAATCGGCTTAAGTTCCCCGGAAGTACAAAATATTTTACAAACAAACGGCTGTTTTTCCACAGCAGAAACTGATTGGATAAATTTAACTCAACATTATTGCGGCAATCCCCTAGCGCTCAAAATTGTCTCGACCACCGTGCGCGATTTATTTGATGGCAATATTAGCGACTTTCTGGAACATGGGGCGCTGGCATTTGGAGATATCAATGTTCTGCTAGACGGGCAATTTCGCCGCTTGTCAGACTTAGAAAAGCACATCGTATATTGGCTGGCGATCGAACGAGAATGGACGACTCTTGCCGAGTTGCGATCGGACTTTGTTGCCATTCCTTCACAATCTAAATTGCTGGATGCTGTGTTATCTCTCAGAGGGCGATCGCTGATTGAAAAAAATGCCGGACAGTTCACCTTACAGCCTGTGGTGATGGAGTATGTTACCGAACAGTTACTCGATCGATTTGAACTAGAAATTAAATCGCAAACTCTCGATTTATTTACCACCCACGCCTTAATTAAAGCAGAGGCTAAAGATTACATTCGGGAAAGCCAAACTCGCTTAATTTTAGCACCGCTTGCCGATCGACTGCTGGGCGAATTTCGCTCGAAAAAAGAAGTTGAATATCAACTGAACGAAGTTTTGTTTGCCATGCGATCGCAATTTCCTCACGCAGCGGGATACGCGGCGGGAAATCTGATTAATTTGTTGATTCAACTAAAAATAGATTTAAACGGTTACGATTTTTCCTATTTAAGTATCTGGCAAGTTTATTCGATCGGCACCAATTTGCATGGAGTGAATTTTGCCAATTCCGATTTGTCTAAATCCGTCTTTACCAGCAACTCAAACGGTGCGATGTCTGTTGCTTTTAGCCCGAATGGTAACTTTTTGGCAGTCGGCAACATGGACGGTAAAATAAGAGTTTGCCGCACCCAAGATTATCGAGATTTTCTCACCTGTGAAGGACACACCAGTTGGATCGGTAGCGTTGCTTTCAGTCCGGAAGATCGAACTTTAGCAAGTGCCAGTTTTGACCACACTGTTAAATTATGGGATTTAACAACAGGTGAGTGCATTCAAACATTAACAGAACATACCGGATGGGCGCATTCTGTAGCATTTAGTCCGATCGTCCCTCACCCTGCTTATCCAGAAGGAAATGGGGGAATTTTAGCTAGTGGAAGTTGGGACTGTACGATTAAATTGTGGGATGTAACAACGGGTAACTGTTTAAAGACGCTTCAGGGACATACTACTTTTGTGATGGCGGTAATTTTTAGTCCCGACGGCGAACTTTTGGCGAGTAGCAGTTACGACAAAACTGTCAAATTGTGGAGGGTTGCAACCGGGGAAATTATTAATACATTGGAAGGCCATACACAAGCGATTCGATCGATCGCTTTTAGTCCAGATAATCAAACTTTAGTAAGCGGCAGTTGGGATTGTACGATTCGTTTGTGGGAAATTTCTACAGGACAATGTTTCAAAATACTGCGAGGACATACAGATCCGGTAGCGGCAGTTGCATTCAGTCCTGATGGTAGCGCGATCGCCAGTGCGAGTTATGATTGTACCGTTCGACTTTGGAATGTTGCCAGCGGACAGTGTTTTAAATTAATGCAAAAACACTGCGGTTGGATTTGGTCGATCGCGTTTCACCCTCAAGGTCATACTTTAGCAAGCGGCAGTCTCGATCGCACGGTAACGGTGTGGAATACCGAAACAGGAGAATCATTGAGAACTTTGCACGGTTACAGCGCCGCCATCAGATCTGTTACCTTTAATCCAGATGGGAAACTATTAGCCAGCGGTAGCGATGATACGACGCTGAAATTGTGGGATATCGCATCTGGTGAGTGCGGCAAAACACTGCAAGGACATAAAAACTGGGTTTGGTGCACTGCATTTAGTCCCGACGGTCAAATACTTGCTAGCAGCAGCAATAGCGGCATTATCCGGTTGTGGGATGTCGCTACAGGTAAATTTCTCCGAATAATGCAGGGGAGTACCAGCATTGCAAATATCGTGTTTGCTGTTAGTTTCAGTCCCGACGGCCGCACCTTGGCAAGTAGCGATAATTCCCATACTCTGCGATTGTGGAACGTTCAAACTGGTGAATGCTGCAAAATTCTGTCAGATAATTGTCGTGCTTGGTCAATTGCTTGGAGTCCCGATGGCAAAATTTTAGCTAGCGGCAGCGACGATCGACTGTTGAGATTGTGGGATATTGAGTCTGGGGAATGTTTGAAAACTTTGCCCGGTCATACCAGTTTAATATTTTCAGTTGCGTTTAGTTCGGATGGCAAGATGTTAGCAACTAGCAGCGATGATAAAACAGTAAAACTGTGGGATGTTGAGTCAGGAGAATGTTTAAAAACCTTGCAAGGTCACGCGGCTTTAGTTTGGTGCGTGCGGTTTAGTGTGGATGGGCGAATTGTAGTTAGCGGCAGTCACGATCGCACGATTAAGTTATGGGATGTTGGTTCTGGAGAATGCGTCAAAACCTTACAAAATGATGCGTCTGAAGTTTGGGCGATCGCGATTTCTCCCGACGGTAAAACTATTGCCAGCGGTAGTGCCAACGGAGTAATTAATTTGTGGAAGATGGAGGCGGGTGAGTGCGTGAAAACAATGCGATCGCCCAGACTTTATGAAGGTATGAATATTACAGGTGTCACGGGTCTAACCGACGCTCAAAAATCAACTTTAAAAGCACTTGGGGCAGTGGAAACAGTTTGATTGATGTCACCTTTTATTTACCAATTCGCGCTATGATAATTCCCAATTGAACGGCGATCGCTCCGAGTACGGCACTGCCTCCCCAATATAAAATAGCTAAACTATAAGAGCGATCGCGCAGCAAAATGCTCGTCTCTAAACCGTAAGTTGAAAAAGTAGTATAAGCTCCGAAAAACCCGGTTGTTACCATTAATCGCACATCTAGAGGAATCGCCGTCACTCGTTCTAAAGCTAGGGTAATAAACAATCCCATCCCGAAACAACCAGTAATGTTAATAAAAAAAGTTCCGTAGGGAAAAGCCGTACTGAAGCGATTCGCAAACCATAACGTAATATAATAGCGGCTTAAAGCTCCGGCGATCGCACCCAAACTAATCGCGATCGGAACTCGGAGATTCGGATCTTGCAGCATAAATTATAGTTGAGAGTTGAGAGTTGACCTGGGACAGTTGACAGTCGATCGTTGTCAGTTAACTGTTAATTTTAGATTAATTTTAGATGCAGCGGGTAGACTGGTAGTATTGTAGGATTAAACGGGCGATCGCTCCGGGCGATCGCAATTAAAACTCGCAAGTAAAACTTATAGAGGGTGTTTATGAAACTTATAATGGCAGGAGTAGACGGCGACTTAGTTCGAGCTTGGGAAAAAACCTGCGGTAATATGGAAAATGTCACGATACATTCCGGCTCGATTTTTGAAGTAAAATGCGATGCTCTTGTCAGTCCCGCAAACAGTTTTGGTTTTATGGACGGCGGCCTCGATTTAGCAATTTCGGAATTTTTTGGCTGGCACGTTCAAGAACGCTTGCAAAAATTGATTCAAACTCGCCATCACGGCGAATTGTTAGTAGGAACGGCGGAAGTCGTAGAAACAGATCACCCGCAAATCCCCTATTTGATATCGGCCCCGACAATGCGCGTTCCTACAATTTTAAAAGACAGTGTAAATGTTTATCTAGCAACACGAGCAGTTTTAGTTTTATTAAAATTTGGCACTCTCCCCGACGGAACTCCCGTAAAACACATTATCGAAACTGTAGCTATTCCCGGAATGGGTACGGGTGTAGGTCAAGTGTCACCGGATATCTGCGCCCATCAAATGAAAGCTGCGATCGAAGATATTTTACTCGATCGGTACGAATTTCCTCAATCTTGGCTGCACGCTCAAAGGTGCCACCAGCTTTTATATTCGAGTGATGTTCGAGATTTGCAATTGGAAAATTGAAAGTTTCGATCCCCCCTAGCCCCCCTTAAGAAGGGGGGGACAGGAGTGTTCTTAAAGTCTCCCTTTTTAAGGCAGGAGTGTTCTTAAAGTCTCCCTTTTTAAGGCAGGAGTGTTCTTAAAGTCCCCTT
>JAAUPF010000151.1 GCA_012034575.1 Richelia sp. CSU_2_1
GGGCCTCTTGTAGGAGGAAACCCAAGGGAGTAAGCATTTTGACTAACAGTTGGCGGTTGTCTTCGCGATCGTCGGCAATTAAAATCCGATAAACAGGCTGATTCGGTGCCAGTCCGATAACTTCGCGCTTGATTTTTGGAGGCGCTACCGCCACAGCATCAACAACATTCACTGCAATCTCAAATTGAAAAATTGTCCCGCGATCGACTTGGCTTGCTACACCGATCTCGCCGCCCATGAGCCTGACAAATTGGCGGCTGATGGTCAATCCCAAACCCGTACCTGTTTGAGTTGCTTGACCGGATTCTGTTTGGACGAATGCTTCAAAAAGATTTGCCAATTCTGCCGGTGCAATACCAACCCCGGTATCTTCTATTTCAAATTCTAAAAATAGCAAGTTAGAAATATCTAAATCGTTTGTAGTTGCGGCATCGGTGGGTGAATTGCTAATTATCAAATCATCTGAATTTGCGGGATTTTCAGCAGGTGATATCGTTTCCCTTGCTGCCTTATTTCCGATTTGTTTTGGTGCGCGATCGAATCCATCTATTGCCTCCCCTGGGTTAGGCACTGCGGGTTTAACTCTAACGGACACCCCGCCAGTTTGCGTAAATTTAATCGCATTACTGAGCAGATTGATCAGCACTTGGCGCAGCTTGACTCGATCGGTGCGCACGTACTGAGGAACATCCGTACTGCGGAGAAATATCAACTGCAATTCTCGCTCTCTGGCTCGCAATTGAAACATATCTTGCAAATCGTCAAGCAAGCAATACAAATCGAAGTCAGTGGGAAACAATTCCATACGCCCCGCTTCAATTTTTGCCAAATCTAAAGCTTGATTGATTAAACTCAGCAAGTGTTCGCCGCTGCGGTGAATAATTCTGAGATTTTCTCGATCTTCGGCTGTCAAATTCGGGCTGGGTTCGATGATTTGAGTAAAGCCGAGGATGGCATTGAGGGGGGTGCGCAACTCGTGGCTCATATTGGCAAGAAAAGTGCTTTTTGCTCTGTTGGCTGTTTCGGCGGCAAAGGCAGCTTGCTGCAGTTGTTCGGTGCGTTCGACAATTTCCGCTTCTAAAGTGCGCCGGTAATTTGCCATGACTCTTTCTGCTTCTTTGCGCTCGCTGATGTCTTGAATAACTGCGATCGCGTAAGTAATATTTCCGCTATTGTCAAAAATTGGTCTTGCGCTTACTTCCAAGGTAATTATCAAGCCGAATTGGCTGATTTCTACGTCGTCAACTTTGACAGGTTCTCCTTGCAGAGCCCTCACAATTGGAAAATTTTCCGGCAAATACAGTCGATCGCTGTCGCCGTTATAGACTCGATCGGTTGGTGGCAATTGTTCTGCTCTTTTTGTCAGGATAGTTTCTGAACTCAGCAATTCCCGTGCTGCATGATTGATATAGGCGATCGAGCCGTCGGGATTGTAAACAGATACTCCTACAGGCAAAGCTGCTAAGAATTGATTCAGCCTGCTTTCGTTTGCCGATAATTCTTCGTTAGCTTTCGTTAGTTCATCGTTGACTCGGGTTAATTCCTGATTGACTCTGGTTAATTCTTCGTTGGCTTCTTGTCGCTTGATAGTTTCAATTGTTAATTTTTGGTCTTGCAAGTAGCTGTGTACTGCTTCTACTACCGTTAATTGCAAATCTTCATCCTGCCAAGGTTTGGGAATGTAGCGGTACAGCTTGGCATATTTAATACTGTTGCTGAGGGCTTGGATGTCAGCTTGTCCCGTCAGCATGATGGTTAGCGTATCCGGCGATTGTTCGTGAATTTGTCTGAGCAGTTCGTCTCCTTTGATATCCGGCATGATGTAGTCGGAAAGCACTAAAGCAATTTGGTGTTCGTCTGCTTGCAAATCTGCCAGCAATTCTAAAGCATCTTCGCCGCCTTCTGCTGTTTCAATGATGCACCGATCGCCGATCGCCTTTTTTAGTTCAATTTTTAAGCTGTTCAAAACATCAGGTTCGTCATCTATACAAACAATCACAGGTTTTTTCATAAATTTGTTAATTTGGACTTTTTGATTTTTGCTAACTCCTCACACTTCCTAAATGCGTGCAAAAAGTAATTTAAATCCGCTGGCGATCGACTGTCTCTCTAGGTTTCGATCCTGCCCCACCAACACCACCTTAACAAGCTCAGAAGTCAATTAGGGATTTTAGAGGAGATTGAGAAGATTTTCGCATCAACTCTCACCCCCTGTATTCGATCGCTCTGACTCGGAAATTAAATTAAGAATTGCTGGATAATCAAAATTATCGAGATTGCTCTGAAGGATTCGAGCAAATTCAGGAAAATCCGACCTAATTTCCTCTATTGTTGCAGCAATTAAATCGAAATCGGCACTGCGGATCGCCTGTCTCATATTGGCGACCCATTCTGCAGGCATTCTTGGCACAGAACCAAAGAAGGCGATTGAGTTAAACTCAGATATAGCGTTGCGATCGCCCGTTCGATCGGAGCTAATTAAATCGGAATAAATATAATTCACCCCCAAATGTTTGTGCAACAGCTCGAATATATCCGTTTTGCGAAAAGGTTTTCTGATAAAGTCGTCGCAACCGACTAACAAAGCAAAGGATCGTCTTTCTTCAACTGTACTGGCTGTCAAAGCAATAATCTTCGGAATCGGGAAATCAGGATTGGGAATAGCCGTCGGGCCGCTTGCGTCTCTGTCTTCTTCTCTTTGCTGGATTTTAGCTCGAATTTCGATCGTTGCTTCGTAGCCATCCATCACCGGCATTCGCAAATCCATCAAAATTAAATGCGGCTGCCAATTTTCCCAGATTTCTACTGCTTCTATTCCGTTGCGCGCCACTTGCAAAAGAAAACCCAAGGGAGAAAGTATTTTAACTAAAAGTTGGCAGTTGTCTTCGCGATCGTCCACAATTAAAATCCGATATTCTGGACTATCCGGTTCCAGTCCGATAACTTCGCGTTCGGTTTTTGGAGCTGAGATCGCCACGGCATCAACAACTTTAACTGCAATATCAAATCGAAAAATCGTCCCGCGATCGAGTTGGCTTTCCACGGTAATATCACCGCCCATCAGCCGTACAAATTGGCGGCCGATCGTCAATCCTAAACCCGTACCTTGTTGGGCTTTTTGACCGGATTCTGTTTGCACGAACGCTTGAAAAAGATTCTCCAATTCTGCCGGATCGATCCCAACTCCTGTATCTTCTATTTCAAATTCTAGCAACAGGGAATCAGCAAGATTTAAATTTGTTTTTTCGGGCGGTTTTCCACTGTTTGACAGATCGCCCGTTGGCGGTATTTCTGCGGAAGCGCTGGTTTCTGAATCAGAATCAGTTAAATTTTCCGACGCACTTAAATTTTCTTTTTCCTGCTGTGTTCTCTCTGTGGTATCGCCTACTGAATTTGTTGCCGAACCACCTGGGATTTTGGCTCTAACTCTGACATATACCCCGCCAATTTGCGTAAATTTAATCGCATTACTGAGCAGATTGATCAGCACCTGACGCAGTTTTACCTCATCCGCGCGCACGTATTGGGGCACATCCGCACTGCGCTGAAAAAATAATTCTAAATCTTGCTTTTGAGCCCGCAATTGAAACATATCTTGCAAGTCGTCAAGCAAGCAATACAAATCGAAGTTGGTGGGAAACAATCCCATCCGCCCCGCTTCAATTTTTGCCAAATCTAAAGCTTGATTGATTAAAGTCAGCAAGTGTTCGCCGCTGCGGTGAATAATTTTGAGATTTTCTCGATCTTCGGCTGTCAAATTCGGGCTGGGTTCGATGATTTGGGCAAATCCGAGTATGGCGTTGAGGGGGGTGCGCAACTCGTGACTCATGTTAGCAAGAAACGTACTTTTTGCTCTGTTGGCTGCTTCGGCTGCTAAGGCGGCTTTTTGGAGTTGTTCGGTGCGTTCGACAATTTCTGCTTCTAGGGTGCGCTGGTAATTTGCGAGAAACTTTTCTAATTCTTTGCGCTGGCTGATGTCTTGAATAACTGCGATCGCGTAAGCAATATGGCCGCTGCTGTCAAAAATTGGTTTGGCGCTGATTTCTAAGGTTACTATCAAGCCGTATTGGCTGATTTCTACTTCATTTACTTTAACAGATTCTCCTTGCAGCGCCCGCACAACTGGAAAATTTTCCGGTAAATATAGCTGGTCTCTGTTGCTATCGTAAAATTGAGCATTTGCAATTAATTGTTCTACATTGCTGGCAAGGTTGGCATCTACCAGCGTAGTGTCTGCAACCAATAATTCTTCTGCTGCATGATTGATATAAGCGATCGATCCGTCTCGATTGTAAACAGATACTCCCACGGGCAAAGCTGCTAAAAATTGCTTCAGCCTGTTTTCTTTTGCCAATAATTCTTCGTTAGCGATCCTTAACTTTTCGTTGGCTTCTCGTCCTTTAATCACTTCATCAGCTAACTTTTGATCTTGCAAGTAGCTGTGAACTGCTTCTACTACTGTTAACTTCAAATCTTCAGTGTGCCAAGGTTTGGGTATGTAGCGGTAAAGTTTGGCATACTTGATAGCGTTGCCTACGGCGTCTAAATCTGCTTGACCCGTCAGCATAATTTTTAGCGTATTGGGCGATCGTTCGTGAATTATGCGCAGCAGTTCGTCTCCTTTGATATCCGGCATGATATAATCGGAAACCACTAAAGCTATTTCACAATCATCTGCCTGCAAATCGGTCAGTAATTCTAAAGCATCTATCCCTCCTTCTGCTGTTTCGACCGTACAGCGATCGCCCACTGCTTTTCTCAATTCAATCTTTAAGCTTTCCAAAACATCGGGTTCGTCATCAATGCAAACAATTACAGGTTTTTTCATGATTTAGCAATTCCAGATCCGATCGTCTCTATTAAGTTTTTGGTCTTCCAAGGTTAGTGACGGTTTTTTCATGATTCAACAATTCCAGCTTCGATCGTGTAATCCCTCTGCCCTCTGACTGATGAAATTGACAACTCTCAATTGGTAACTCAAAACTCAAAACTCTGCCTTTTGCCTTTTGCCTTCTGCCTTCTGCTATAACTTAGCAATTCCCGATCGGATCGTCTCTATTAAGTCTTTGCTCTTCCAAGGTTTGTACAAGCAACAGTATAAATCTGCGTTTTTTACCGCCCGTTTCACGGCTGCTGCATCCGCCTGTCCGGTTAACATAACTTTAACAACCTTAGGATGTTTTTGGTGAATTTTAATTAAAAGTTCATCACCTTTAATTCCCGGCATCAGCCAATCCGAAACAACCACAATCACCTGTGCTGCTTCTTGAAAATCCTCGATTAATTCCAAAGCTTCATCGCCACTTTCCGCTAATTCGTAGAAGTAATTATCTTTAAATTCTTGTTTTAGCTGCATCTTGAGAGTATTCAAGATATCGGGTTCATCGTCAACGCAAAGAATTACAGGCTTATTCATTTTTTTCCTCCGATTTATTTAATTTAACATTCTGGGGGAGCGGGAATTGGTAATTGATAATTGGTAATTGCCGGATTTGTAATTTGAAATAGAGCAAATCGAGGCTATTATTTCCCTCGCCCCCATCGGTACACGGCAGCAGTGCGTGTCACCCATTCCCTCCGCTACGCTCCGCCCATTACCCATTCCCTCCGCTACGCTCCGCCCATTACCCATTACCCATTCCCCATTACCCAATTTTAATGGATGGGTAGCGAGACTGTAAACGCAGTTTCTCCCGGTACTGATTCTACCGAAATAGTTCCTTCATGCTTGTCAATAATTTTTTTGACAATATCTAATCCCAAACCGCTACCTTCTCCGGCAGCTTTAGTAGTAAAAAATGGCTGAAAAATTTTGGGAAGAACTTCAGGGACAATGCCTTTGCCACTATCAGTAAATTTGACAAAGATACTCGCCTCTTTTTGCTGAGTTTCGATAGTTAAAGTTCCTTTATAATCCATTGCTTGCAGCGCGTTGTGAATCAAATTTGTCCAAACTTGATTCAAGTCATCTGGATAGCAAACAATTTTGGGCAAATCGGCATATTTTCTAACTACTTCTATCCCTTGTTTCAGTTGATTTTGGTAAAGCGTTAAAACCGTTTCAATGCCGTCGTACAAGTTCGCCTCAACTTTTTCTTGCGTGCTGTCGAAATGAGCGTAGCTTTTCAGAGCAAATACTACTTTCCCCGATTTTGCTGTGGCTCTTTGAATTAAGCCAATACTTTTTTTCAAGCTAGCAAACTGGTAAGCAGTATTTAACACTAATTCCCAATTGAGCGATTGAAAAAACGGCAGCAAATCTTCTATATCTTCGTAGATTTCCATGTCTACCAAAGTATCGGCAATTTCCTCAGCATTTTCTCCGAGTTTTGCTTCTAAATAGCTAATTAACTGCTGCTTTAACTTGCGCTTTTCTTTGCTAGTCAATACATTTTCTTGCCGGGTCGATCGATGCAACAAAGTCAAAAAATAATCGCGATCGTCCGCACTAATTTCTTGAAAGAATTGAGGTAAATTCGTGACATTGACATCCCAAAAAGTAGCAATATTATCAATAGACGAACCGATAATGCCGAGGGGAGTATTGATTTCGTGGGCGATGCCAGCGATCAGTTGTCCCAGGGCTGCCATTTTTTCCGATTGAATCAAATGTTCTTGAGTTGCTTGCAGTTGGTGGATAGCAGTTGCTAAGTCTTGATTCTTTTCTTGCAAACTATGTTGCAGGGAACAAATTTTTAAGTGCGTTTCAATCCGGGCTAAAACTTCTTCAACTTGAAAAGGTTTGGTGATGTAGTCCACTCCCCCAACAGCAAAAGCTTTAACTTTATCCATCACGTCGTTGATGGCGCTGATAAAAATTACCGGAATATCTTTTGTTACTTCTGATGCTTTGAGTTGCCGGCAAACTTCGTAGCCGTCGATTTCGGGCATCATAATATCCAGCAGCACTAAATCCGGCGGAATACTTTGAGCTGCTGAAAGCGCTAGCTTGCCGTTGGGAACCGGTCTAGCTTGATAGCCTTTTTCCGTAAGAATCCCCGATAGCAATCGCAAGTTTTCGGGTGTATCGTCAACTACTAAAATGTTGCCATTTTGCGCTTTATGTAAAGTCGAACTCATTGTTTTATTTCTCCTCACTTTTAGATATTACGCTCAAAATGCGGTCGTATTCAAAATTATTAATGCACTCTTGAAGCGTATCAGAAAGAGTAGGATTGACTGTGCGAATTAGTTCTATAGAAGAAGCGATCGCCTCCATATCAACGCTCAAAATTCTTTGCTTGAATTCAACTATCCAGTCGCGATCGAGACCAGAAATCGCCGCTGGTGTCAGTACATCCCGATCCAGATCGCCCGTAACAGGCGTAATGGCTGCTGCCGGATCTTCATAAATATAGCGTACTCCTAAATGTTTGCCCATTGCCGAAAAGATATCTTCCTCTCGAAACGGTTTCCGCATAAAATCGTCGCAACCCGCCGAAAGAATCACCGCCCGTTCCTCCTCCAAAACGCTAGCAGTCAAAGCAACAATTGCCGTTGCTTGACCTTGAGTAGTAGTTTTAATTTGTTTCGTTGCTTCGTATCCGTCCATCACGGGCATTCTCATATCCATCCAAATCAAATGCGGTTCCCACTCGATAAAAATCTCGATCGCTTCTTTACCGTTATTGGCTTCTCTCAACTCAAATCCCAGCGGATTTAGGAGTTTGACTAACAGTTGTCGGTTTAGGGGTTTGTCATCTACAATCAGCAACCGATAGCGGGGCTGATTCGGTTCGAGGGCGACGACGCGGCGTTTGGGTTTTTTGCTTTCAATATCGGAGGCTTCGACTAGATGAACTTGGATGTCAAACTCAAATGTCGTCCCCTGTCCTACCTCGCTGCTAACTGCTATTTCGCCTCCCATTAAATGTACGAATTCGCGACTGATAATTAAACCCAAACCCGTTCCTTCTTGAGCATCTTTGCCAGTTTTTGTCTGTACGAAGGCTTCAAACAGCCGATCGATTTCATCAGCAGCAATTCCCGGCCCAGTATCTTGCACTTCAAAATGCAGCAAGTAGCGGCTGCTCGTTCGTTCTCTGTTATGTTTTTTCCGATTTCCCACACCGCCTCTGACTCGCACCGAAACTCCGCCTTCTGAAGTAAATTTAATTGCATTGTTGAGCAAGTTAATTAAAACTTGACGCAATTTGACTTCATCGGTACAAATGTAGTGCGGAACTTCTGAATCTCGATCGAACACCAATTGCAAGCCTTTTTCCTCAGCTTTGAGCGCAAACATATCTTCCAAATCGTCGAGCAATCGGTAGAAATCGCAGTTTTTCTCATTTACTGTAGTGCGTCCGGCTTCAATTTTAGATAAATCTAAAACTTGGTTGATTAAAGTTAGCAAATGTTCGCCGCTGCGGAGGATAATTCCGACATTTTCTTGATTGTCTGCAGAGAGGGTTTGACTGCGAATCGCGACTTGGGCGAAACCGATGATGGCGTTCAAGGGCGATCGCAATTCGTGGCTCATATTAGCGAGAAAGGTGCTTTTAGCTTTGTTCGCTGCTTCTGCTGCTTCTTTTGCCTGCTGCATTTTAATTTCAGCTTGTTTGCTAGCAGTAATATCTTTGATAAATCCTTCGTAATACAGGAAATTTCCAGCCTCATCGCAGACAGCACGACAATTTTCCGAAATCCAAATAATACTGCCATCTTTTTTGTAAACTTCCGATTCAAAGTTTGACAGGATGCCGTATTCATCCATCAGTGCAATAAATTCTTCGCGGCGGTGGGGGTTCACGTAAAGCTGATTTTTAAAATTTGGCTGGACTGCTATTAATTCTGCGGAGGATTCGTAGCCGTAGAGGTGAGCTAAAGCGGGGTTAGCACTGATGTATTTCCCATCAGCAGCAGTCTGAAAAATTCCATTTAAAGCGTGTTCGTAAATATTCCGGTATTTTTCCTCTGCTTTCTGCAGGGCGATTTCTGCTTGCCGCCGATCGGTAATGTCGCTAGACATTGATAAAAAACAAGGTTCTCCATCAATATTAATGGTTTCGATCGACAGCAGCGCCGTTCTTTCCGTACCATTTTTATTTCTAAATTGCAGTTCGTAATTGTGAATTGCCGTCTTGTTGTGCAGCATTTGAATCATGCGATCGCGCTCTGCCAAACTCGCCCAAAAATTGAGTTCTACCGCTGTTTTGCCGATAATTTCCTCGTGACTGTAACCCATCATCTGGCAAAAACTGTTATTGACTTCTATGTGACAGCCGTCGCTAATTCTGGTAATAGTAATTGCATTCGGGCTCGATCGAAAAGCTTTAGCAAACTTTTCTTCTGCCTTAGCCAGTTCTGCCGCCCGTGCCAGCACTTGCGATTCTAAATTATGATTGTATTCTCTTAAGATCTTTTCCGTAGATTTGCGTTCGGTAATATTTTGAAAAGCACAAATTGCGTAGATAATATTTTTTTGGACATCATAAATAGGAGTTCCCCAAACTTGCAGGGGAGTTTTGCTGCCGTTGAGGCGAACTTCCATATCATCAATGGTGACGCTTTTACCCTGCAAAGCATTCAAAACAGGGTCGCGATCGGCCGGGTAAAGTTTCTCAGTTCCTGCTAAATAAACTTGATAAGATTTGCGCAAATTTTCAGTGCTTGCTGCGATAATTCCTTGACCCAAAATTTCCTTGCCCGCAGGATTGATATAGTAAGGTTGACCTGTGGTGTCGGCAATAAAAATACCGATCGGTATGGCATTCAGAAACTGTTTGACTCGGTTCTCGCTTTCTTGCAACGAAGTAAAGGAATGCTGCAACTGCTCTGCCATGCTGTTAAAAGAAACCGCAAGTTCTCCCAATTCATCGGACCGATCCAAAGTAAGTTTGGTATCCCATTGATTCATCGCCAAAGCTTTAGCCGCTGCGTTCACTTTAAAAATCGGTCGCACCACCCATTTAGCAGTCAAAATCCCCAGAATGCCAGCCGCTACCAGCGCTGCAACTGACAGCAAAATAGTAGTGCGGGTATTGGCATCAATTTGTTCCATAAAATCCGATTCAGGCACCACTACCGCGATCAGCCAATCCAAACCCCGATCGTCCCTAAAAGGAGTTACCTGAATAAAATTGAGCTTACCATCAACTTCAAAAGCCAACTGTCGCGAACTATTAATATTAGCCAAGCTGCCGTAGAATTTATCTAAATATCTTGCCGTTTCGCGAATTACAGGATTTTCGCTTTCTGCAGCTTTGATGCGTTTGGCTTCTTTACCTCGAGCGGTTAATTCTTCACCGGCTGTTGAAGTTGCAATTAACAATCCCGATCGTTCCATGACAAAAGTCTGTCCTGTCTTGCCAATCTTGATGCCTGCGAGAAATTCCTTGATTCTAGAAAACAGCAAATCGCTGGCAGCTACTCCTAACAGTTGCCCCCTGTCATCGTAGATCGGCATAGCAGCAGTAATTGCCAAATCTCTAGTTAAAAAATCAGTATATATTTGACTCCAAACAGGTTGTCTGGCGGCTTTTGCTGCTACGTACCAAGGCCGAGTTCGCGGGTCGTAAGTTGTTTCGGATATTTGCACTCTATTGACGCGATTGCCTTGAGAATCTGCCGTAAATCGAGCTAATCTATTATTTGTTGAAGCATCAGCAGCAGAGATCAGGATGCCATTTTTCGTGCGAATTGCTCCCGAATGTTCTCCATTTTCCTTGCCAGTATAAATGATACTGATCGAATCAAAATACTGAATTTGTTCGAGAAAATGATGTTCGAGTTTTTGCTTGTCTTCTAAGTTCAATTGCCCCAATCTTACCCCTTGAACGTTAAGGTGGTTGACAATGTGGGGAATTGACATATAATTTTGAATCTTATCTCTGATGCGCTCGGTAATTTCTTCTCGCAACTGAGCGGCAACATCATTAACGGCGTGCTGACCGTTTTGAAAGGACAGCCAACCTACAACTCCTACAGTGCCAACAATTTGGATTAAAAAAGGAACAACCAGCACAGTTTGTAAAGGAGTTTTGCCTAAAACTTTGGCAGCAAAGCGATTTAGCTGTGGAGAAAAAATCTTCATTCTCAAAATAATCACTAATAATCACTAATGGACTCAGCAAAGTTGAGGGTAATAAAACTAAGGAATTGGGAATGGGGAATGGGGAATGGGGAATGGGGAATTGGTAATTGGTAATTGGTTAAGAGAAGTAAAAGCTGTTATCGGTGTATCCGCGACACAGGCGTCGCAAATAATTGTAATAGTAGATATCTATGAAAGCACTATAACTATAACGTATTTCAGCGGGCAGATTTTCCGCTACTGCTAATACAAATAATTGATTCGATCGCTCTGTTGCTCTTTGCTGCACGATCGCCCCTTTTCTCCTCTACCGTTTAGTTTGTGGCGCAGCAGATATTAATTGGCAGCTTTGCTGCCAACACAGTATTGTAGCACGTATTTTTTGAAAAAAGTCAGAGGCACCGCGCGATCGCCCCCCAAGCTGCATTTACCCTCGATGCAACTGCACTCTTTCGCCGTAACGCAACAGCATCTCCAAACTATCCAAACGATTTTGCCAAGTTTGCACTTGATAGCTATTGTCCGCAGAATGCAGCCTCATCGAGGATGGAAATTGAGTTTGAAAATCAGCCAGCAATCTTTTCGCAGTTGCTAAATTTCCAGCAGTCGGAGTGGCGGCTAATTTGCTCAAAGCTTGCGCTAATTCGTCCGATCGAATTTGCAAAACTCTCAAGTCCGATTCCAACACCCGCAACTGGTTGTTAGCCAACAAAAAACTCCATTCCTGCTTCATCGCAGCATACCTCGAAGCAGCGGCCGCAAACGGCTGGCGGTAAGGAATCGGTTCGCTAGCAGAAGTAGATCGAACCGGCCGCCCTTGAGTGCGGTTAAAAAACCCCTGCATTCCGCTGCTGATACTTTCCACCGCAAAAATTGAATAGCCTCCGGTTGGCAAATCCCGCAAAGCCTGAATTTGGTCGATCGCCACAATTTCCGGCAAAGTCAACAGCTTCACTGAAGGTACAATCAAAGTCGGTCCGAGATTTCTTTCTGCCGTTAGGGGCTGAGTAATTCGCCGCAGGCGGTTCGTATCCAAAGCATAAGTCATCGGCACGATCAAATCGACAATTCCCTGCCTGGCCCAAACTTCCCAATTTTGCTGAATTTTGTAAATTCGCTGGCTTTCGGGGTGGGGAAACACGGCTACCGACAGAATTGTGCGGGGATAATTCTGGCGCAAAAGTTGCGAAACATCAGCTACAAAAGTATTAATTTTATTAGTTTTAAACTCCACCCACTGCCGCCACAAATTGCCACTGCTGGGCGAAATATTCACCGGATCTCTACCAGTTAATTGCTGGAACTGCTGTCGCGCCGCCGCGCCGTAACCGTAGGTAAAACCTGCATTATCGTTTTGAAAAGGATAGCGAATGTAGTCTAGCTGAACCCCATCTACTTGATAGCGGCTGGCAATTTCATTAACGATCCGCAGCAAATAGTTGCGTGCTTCTGGATTAGCCGGATCGAGATAAAATTTACCGTCATTAGGATTTTGCCTGCGTCCTTGATTGTCAATATTTGCCCAACTTGGATTAGCAGCAAGTACCGGCCCCGGATACGTAGGAGGCTTGCCAATTAAAGCATTATGGCGCTTATTTCCCGCAGCAAAAGTCCAAATCCAGGCGTGCAATTCCATTCCCCGTTCGCGGGATAATTTAACTGCTGATTCCAACGGGTCCCAGCCGACAGTGAGGGGATTTTGCTGGGGCGCAACTTGACTTGGATAGATTGTATATCCAGCATTTAAAGTTTCAAAAAAAACTGTATTGATACCTGCCGCGGCAGCCGATCGAACACTGCAGCTAAACCCTGTTCCGATCGAGCCGCTACAATCGTCCCGCGATCGAGCCACACCGCCCGAATTTCCGCCCCCACCCGCTGCCCTTCCTGCGGGTAATTTTGCCACAGCAACTGTCGCGCTTCCAGCCACTGCTGTCGGGCCTGGGCGTAGCTTTGTTCGGCTAATAATCGATCGAAATCTTGCAATACCTGCCGCGCTTGGGCGATCGCCCGGCCTTTCGTTCCTGATAGCCCCTGTCGGGAAACCACCGGGCCGCCTCCGCTGTTGCTTCCAGCCACCAATTGAGATTTGGCTGCGTTGAGATTGGCGGGGGTAGTGGCGGAATTAGCTGCTGTCAGGGCGCTTTCAAACCTGCCGAGGAGGTCGGTCAGTTCTTGGCGCATCAAATACGCTTCCATGCTGGCGATCGGCTTGTTGGAATTTGGCTGCACTTCCAAACCCGCCGGTGCCGACTGATCCGAAGGGTCAGTAAAAGTTGAAGGCACCGGATCGGGCAGTAGGGGCGGTGCCCCCGTGCCCGCCCCTGCCCCCGCCCCGGTCGAGGGCGAAAGCCTGGTTTGCGGGGTATTTCGGGGCGAAATCGGCGCGTTTCTGGTGGGTGTGGAGGGGGGATTTGGCCTGGGCAAGGCGGTCGCTGTTTGCGGTGCGGGGGGGAACCGACAGTACCTCCCCAGCGGGCGATCGCCGCCCGCAGCCAAACAGTGTCTACCGATCCGGCACCGTCGATGCCCCAGCGCCAGCCGAAATAGGTAGCGCGATCCGTGGCGATGGCGGCCGAGGAACCGGAACTGTCTTTCCAAGTAGCGACTGTTTGACTGTTGGCGTCAGCCGGAATCAATACTCCGCCTTGGACGGAAGCATTTTGTTGTTCTGGAGGCATCCAATTGTTAGCAGCGTTGCAAGCCAGATCGCGGCAGCGGGTGCGGGGCTGCGGCTGCGCGCGCTGCGTCAGGGGAAAAGCCCAATAACCCCCGAGGAGAGTTCGCAAAGCTTGGCGGACTAAAGCCGGGGAACTGCGGCCCACGGGCCCGGAAGCAATCAAACGGCCTCCTTGTTTTGCCCAAGCTTCTAAAACTAAAATTTGTGCCGGAGTCAATGTTTCAATATTGGGCAAAAACAGCACGTTAACGCCTGCTAAATCCGCCGTACTTTTAATTTGTTCGAGGTCTATCGGTTGGTAAGCAATGCCGCTTTCCCAGATCCGCGTGGTAATCTTTACCCAATCTGGGGAATTTTCCGAACTGCGAACTACTCCGAGGGCTACTCGCGCGAAGCTGGGCGCGGGAAATAGAATGAAGAGATGGAGTATTGTACTGGCTAGAGTTCCAATTAACGCTTTTTGCAAGAAGGTAAAAAAGCGAATTTTTTGAGTTCTTGAGCTGGCATCAGACATTTGATGAGGTTGTTTGATTTGTTGCATTGACACGAGAAGTACCCACAGCGCCGGACGGGAAAAAAGTCAGCGAAAATTCAGAACGATCGCTCTGCACCCTACAATTTTTTATCACGGAATGCGCCTCGCTCCGGAAAATTCGCGATCTTCTCAGGTAATCGAGAGTGCGAGATGCCTCATTGCGCGATCGATCTTTAAAAGAACACGCAGGAGAGAAAGGAAGCAGCCAACCCGGATTTGGTATTACTTGAAAAGTAGGCGGAAATGCCAAATTTTTGAATTCTTCAATAGTTTTTCCGATTACCAATCATTTGAAGCCTGAAACCAATACCACCGATTACCTAAGCGATAAATCTTGTAATTGGCATTCCCAAAAGGACTATTTTCTGAATTTGGTTGGTATGCAAAGCCGTAGGAAACTGTATCGGGACCTAAACCATCTCCGTGACTGTAAACTCTGAAATATCGATCGCCCCGATCGCCCGAGAAATATTCATCAACTTGATAGATCCCAAATTTAGCATTAATAGATTGCAATTTGTTTGTTGTAGCGGGATGCGCGGTCAGCCACTTTTCAAAAGCTGGACGGGATAAAAAGAAGGCAATCCTTCGGGGAACGTAGAACTTTAGGGAACCGTAGGAAATTGCCATAATTAATAAAGTTGCAATTAAACGGCGGAATGCCGATCGGCTCGATTGTTCTTCTCGCACCAACCACAGATTAATTGCATAAATTGCCAGCGCGATCGCCAACAACAACCAGAGAAATCCCATCCCCAGAAAAATCACAAAATCCTGCAATACCCCCGGATAAACACTCAATAAAAGTGTTAAACTACAAGTAAAAATAGCGATAATTAAGAGTACAATATTGAATTTCATGCCTGTTAATTTATTGGCTACTTTGCCACTCAATCGTTAAGTGTCAATCGTTCAAATAATTACCAAATTATCTCTGTGTACGGCGGTTTCTACGCCATCGTAACCCAAAATTTCAACAATGCGATCGGAATGGCAGCCTTGAATTTGTCTCAATTCCAAACTGCTGTAATTCACCAATCCCCTAGCAATCTCTTTGCCCGCTGCATCGCACATTTGCACCGAATCTTCCGCTTGAAATTCTCCTTCCACTCGCACAATCCCAGCAGCTAAAAGCGATTTTCCGCCTCGGACAATTGCAGTAACTGCACCCGCATCTAAATAAAGTTTTCCTGCTGGAAGTAGCACGTTAGCTATCCAGTGTTTGCGGGCATTTACGGGGCGCGGTTGAGGCTCAAATTGAGTGCCGATCGACTCTCCTTGAAGTATTTTCTCGATATTGCCGGGAAAACGACCGTCGGTAATTACAGTTCTGACTCCCGATGCAGTTGCTATTCTCGCCGCCTCAATTTTTGTCACCATGCCGCCGGTTCCCCAACCGCTGCGAGAGTCGCCTATTTTCACTTGAAATTCTGTTAGCTGTGCCATGCTTTGTACTAACACAATTGGTTCGGCATCGGGATTGCTGCGCGGATCGGCGGAATACAGTCGATCGATATCTGTCAGCACGAACAACCAATCAGCTTCTACTAAGCTAGCTACTAATGCTGAAAGAGTGTCATTATCGCCAAATTTAAGTTCATCTACTGCTACAGTATCGTTTTCATTGACGATCGGAATTACGCCCAATTTGAGTAATTGTTGAAAGGTATTGCAAGTATTAACATAACCGTTGCGGTGAACTAAATCGCCCCGCGTGAGCAATACTTGAGCGATCGGCTGCTGTAAACTGGTAAATAAGTCATCGTACACCCGCATCAGCCGCCCTTGTCCCACAGCCGCGACAGCCTGTTTCAGAGCAATATTTCGCGGGCGTTCCGTCAAACCCAAGCGCGCGCAGCCAACTCCCACCGCCCCGGAAGAAACTAAAACTACTCGGTTTCCTTGCTGTTGCAAATTAGCCAAAATTTCGACTAATGCAGCAATAGTTGAAAGAGCTAAATTCCCTGAGGGCGATCGAGTTAGCGTTGAAGTTCCTATTTTAACAACAATTGTTTGAGTCATCAGTCAGTTGATAGTGGTTAGTGCGAGCGTCCCCGATCGCGATCGTTATTAGTCATGAGTGCGAGTGTCCCCGAGCGCGATCGTTATTAAATATTACTATCCTGCGACACATCTTCTTGAAAATTTTCCGCATCAGCCAACAATGCTAACTGAGGGTGACTGCAAATCTGTTCTGGATAATTCCACTCTTTCAGATATTCATCAACCCCCGAAATAGCCGTCGCTGCTGCATCTAAATCCCCAGCTTGACAAGCATGATAGTGCGCTCTTGTCAGCGGTTTTATATCCTCAATATCTTGCCATTCCGATTCGGGTTTGAGGGGAATGCCGATCAAATAGCGGTAAGCTTGGCGGTGTGCGGTGCGAAAGTTTTCGGGATTTTGATTCAACAGTCGATCGCCCTTTTCGCGCACTAAGGGATGCAACTGATAAGATGAGCGCTGACAGTCATAATACAGCAATTGTCGGCGTTTGAGAGCTAGAATAATATTTTCTTTCAATTCGTACTTGCTAACTTCCGGCATTTGAGCGGCTATTCCCGCAAAATTCAGCGGATATTCTGCGGTTTGATAGACAGAAATTCGGCTCAAGCAAGTTCGCTCTATGTCGCTGAGGCGGGCGATCGTTTCATCGAGCATACTTTCAATCGATCGAGTTAGCAACCAGTCTCTATCTTGCAAGAATTTGCTAACATTGCCTTGATATTCGCTGTCATCGCGAATCAATGAGGCTACCAGTTGTAAGGCTTCGGGATGTCCTTGATAGCGCTGGGCAAGTTCGGTCAATTCTTCAATTGTAGCGATTAAATTAAATGATGTTAATAACTCAACAGCGACATCGGCTGTCAGTCCATCAAGGATAATTTCGCAGGTAATTGTTGGCGGCAATTCTGCTATAGTTTCGCGACTGATAAATATAATTTTACTTTGATGTGCTGTTTCTATAAGTAGTTTGAATAACCAAGCGTATTCGGATTGGGTTTCACAAAAATATCCGGCTGTTTCGGCTCGCCCAAATTGCAAAA
>JAAUPF010000152.1 GCA_012034575.1 Richelia sp. CSU_2_1
TCTTCCTTCTTCCTTCTTCCTTCTTCCTTCTTCCTTCTTCCTTCTTCCTTCTTCCTTCTCATATGTCAAAACAGCTAAATTCAAATCCCGCCCGCGCCGCTATTAGCGCGCCTCTCGGACTCGTGGCAGGTTTTACCTATCCGTTCCGCGCTTTTTCGCTGCTTTTAAAAACTCCCAAACTTTGGGGTTATGTATTAGTTCCTGTCGCGCTCAATCTAATTATCGGCATCGCTCTTTATTTAGGTTTGCTATTTCCCAGCTTGTCGGGAATCGATGTTTTAGTTGCCGATTTATCGGCGCGATTTGATGCTTTAATTGCTACTTTGCCTCATTGGTTGAGTTTTCTCGATGTGCTGACAGTCGGTTTCGGTTGGCTGTTGCGGGTGCTTTTAGTGGCGAGTTTATTGTTAGTAATCGGGGTTTTGTTAGTGCAGTTCGGCGTGATTTTGGGTTCGCCTTGGTACGGTCAATTATCGGAACAATTGGAACTGCTGCGGAACGGCCAATTGCCTGCCGAAGAGCCGATGAATTTGGCTAGTATTTTTCAGGATATCAGAAGGGCGATCGGCTTTGAATTAAAAAAATTGCAGCTCTTATTGAGTATTGGCTTGCCGCTGCTGCTGCTGAATTTTATTCCGGCGGGAGTTGGGTCAATTTTCGTTAGTTTGGGATGGATTGCTTTGGGTGCGACTTTAGTTTGTTTTGACTTTTTAGACGCGCCTTTGGAAAGAAGGCGCAGGACTTTTCAGGAGAAGTTCGAGATAATTCGGGAAAGTTTGCCGGCTAGCGGGAGTTTTGGTTTAGTGTGTTTGGGTTTGGTAAGCATTCCGCTGCTGAATTTGCTGGCAATTCCGCTGTGCGTGACGGCGGGGACATTGTTTTTTGCGATCGCATTTGGCCGGGCCGCTTTGCCGCACAGGAGAAAAATGTCGATCGAGAAACTAACTTGCCTAATTAAAAACCGCGATACATGGAGCGGGTGTTTGAGATTGCCAATTGCCGGCAAGTATTGGTAATTTTGTTGGTTGCCAAAATTGTTAAGGGACTTACGCAGAAAAGCCAGTTAAAAGCACCCTGCGTAAGTCCTGACTCATTGTACCAAAAGCCGTCCTTCCAGGACGGGGTAAAAGACCCATTTTTCTGATAACCATATCCCTGATTCAATAGTCTGGGGACGCGCGGAGGTACGGCCCGCACAAGCGAACACTCCCACAAAAAAACCCCCGCGCTTGCGCTGACAGGGGTTTTAAAGGCCTATTACATATTTTTGCCATTCTTGGTGCATACCGCTCTTAACGTGTTTAGTGACTTCAAAATAAAGACCGCTGTAAGGTTTCCGAGGCGGATACCTAAGCAGCATTCCTGCTTCTTTCGGCGTTCGGCTGCCTTTTTTGACATTGCAGCGCACGCAAGCGGTAACGAGGTTTTCCCAACTGTCTCCTCCGCCGCGCGATCGGGGAATTACGTGATCGAGAGTTAAATCGTCTCCAGTGTAACCGCAGTATTGACAAGAGTGCGCGTCCCGGTGCAAGATATTCCGGCGGGTGAGCGGAATATCCTTGTAGGGAACTCGGACATAATGCCGCAGTCGGATCACAGTCGGTAGCGGGAAGTTTGGCGAAATAAATTTCCCGTTGTGTTCTACCTGTTCTGCTTTTCCTTTCAGCAACAAAACTACGGCCCTCCGCCAACTGGTGATGTTGAGGGGTTCGTAAGAGGCGTTCAGCACCAGAACATTGCCCATTGTTGATTGTTAAAGAGAATATTTCCACCGATGGTAACACAGGTTCGAGTTTAGGGTGGAGCCAGACAGGGCAAGACTCAGCAAAAAATGGTGAAAAACTGGTCTTTACCTTTTCTTAAAGATGTGTAGGTCTTGCATTATACCCGATCGGGGGCATTTGTCACCGATCGGGTGGATATTGCCAGCGAGCGGGACACTAGCACTGAAAGCGGAAAAATCCGATCGCGAGCCTCCGACAATCTAACCTTGAAAGCAGAAACAGATTGCAGGACAAATTTAATTTTTTTGCTAAATCCCTAATCTTCCCGGCATCGGACTGGCTGGAGTTTTTAGAGTAGGAGTACGCTCAACTCGAAATGCCTGTCGCCGATCATGAAATCTCTGTGTTTAAATCTGTGTTTAAAATCGATGTTTGTAGGTTCGATCGCTGCGATCTGGCCCATGTTAGCCAGCAGTACGGCTTTTGCTCAAACGGCTGCTTTTTTCTGCGGTGCTGCGGGCGGATCTCCAGCTACAATTGCAGCCCAACAAGGCAAAAATATTCCCGTAATTTTATGGGTGGCTGATAACTATTTTAATGAATCGGGAGAGGATGCGATTACTCGGTGTACGCGAGTGTCGGGGATTCTCCATAATTCCCAGCAAGGAAACTGGGATAATATTGTTACGTCCGGTGCTTCTGGCACGGGGCAACCGATTATTTGTGCGGCTAATCCTCAAGATGGTTCCTGTAGGTTGTTATATCAAGTGCCGCGAGGGCAAAATCCCGAACAGGCGCGACAAGAACTTTTAAGAAGAGTGAGAAATCCTAATGTAGGTGTTCCGCCGGTTAAGGTGAATTAAATAGTTGAGAGTTGGTAATTGGTAATTGGTAATTGGTAATTGGTAATTGAACAACTACCAATTCTCCACATTTATGGATTCCTTTTTTCCTCTCTAGGCTTGAGGTTTGAGGCTGATTTTTTACCACCTAACACCTAACACCTACCCCCTATTTCTTCCTTCTTTATTGAACAAATTGTTTGCCGCATTCTTTGCAGAGATAGCATTGTTTGCTTCGGCGATAACCGTTTTTAGACAATTTTTCCGATCGACAGTGGGGGCATTTCATTACTTTCATTACATCCGGCGATCGCTCGTCGCCGATATACGGTTCTAAATACGACACCAACAAATTTTCAATCTGTTGCATCAATTGTTGGCGGTACTGGCGATCGCGATTGCGAAGTGCTGAGAGAATGACTGCGTTGCTGCTGTGCACGCAAACTTCTGCTAGCAAGCTGCATTGGGCTTTGCTGAGGGTGGAATTTTTCTGCTGAAAGATGCTCGCCGTAAAGTCTATAGCTTCCTGAGTCATGCTTTCGTCGATCGACTGGAAAATATTGCGCGCCAAAAAAAACTGCACGAAAACTACCCGCGACACCGGATGCTCGAATATTTCTGCGACTGCTGTGACGAGGGTATGGATGGTTTGACGCAGCGGTAATTGGATGATTTCCGGCCTGTTTGTCTGCGCCCACATTGCCTTCACTCGATCGACGTGGCGCAACTCCATTGCATGAAAAATCGCAGCTTTATCGGGAAAAAATTGATACAAAGAGCCTATAGCCGTCCCAGCTTTGGCGGCAATCAGGTGCGTAGTAGCAGCTTCGTAGCCCACTTCATCAAATACCGCCGCCGCCGCATCCAGAATTTTTTCGACTCTTTCTTTACCTCGCTGTTGTTTTGGTTGGCGGCGGAGATTTCTTGACAAACGCGAATGTTCTGTCATATTTTGGAAATGCGACAAATCTTTCACAATTTTATATCTAGCGGAGAACATTATGCAGTCTATGCTTCCCGGTGCGCCTTGGTTGTTGGCGCACAAGTCGATGCTGGCAGTAAATAAACCTCAAAAAATTTCTCTGTACGGTAATGATTGGGTGATGTGGAAAGATGCGGCGGGAGATGTCCGCGCCTTACCTAACGCCTGCCCGCACATGGGGGCAATGCTATCAGAGGGATGGTGCGAAGTCGCAAGCGATGGCAGCAGTGGTGTTGTCTGCCCGTTTCACGCGCTGAAATTTGATAAATCCGGCTGCACTGTGTTGCCTGGATCGAATCAGAAAACATTACCTCTATTGGAACCTTTAGAGTTAATTATACAAGGAGATTTTATCTGGTCCTACGGGCAGTACGAACCAAAAATACCTATTCCCAGCGTGCTGAATGAAATTGCGAATAATTACGATTTTATCGGGCATACCGCAGACAGAAGTATCGAGACAGATTTGCTCGCCATGCTGCTGAATATGCACGACTACAACCATCAAAACGGCACTCACCGAGATTTATTTCGGATTACTGAGGTGCAATTTCATCAATTTATCGATCGCGGGCATCAATCCCATGCGTTTTACGATATGCCCACCGCCCCCTACAGTTTGGCAGAAAAACTGAGAAAACCGGATTTATTTTTGCTTCCTAGTACCATTAAGGCGCATTTGGAAAATCATTTTCCATCTCTCGTGATTTTTCACGGAGAAATGCCTTTGGGTAAAGCGGCGCAGTGTCACATCTTTGTACCGGAAACAGCAAATCGGACGCGAACTTACATTTTACTTTTTGGCAAAGCATTGCATCCTGCATTTAATTTTTTGGGGAACACGTATCTGAAGTTTGGGAAAGTTGTAGTAGATCAAGATGCGGATATTTTAGGAAAAATTTATCCTGATTCGCCGCAGAAAGTTAAACTAAATAATGAAGTGGGTATGGATTGGGTAAAGCGCAATTTTGCCAGTTTTCCTGATGTAAGTCAACCGAATCTCTCAAGGTGACTAATTTAAAAGGAGTGACATCAAAGTGGCGAATTTAACCATTACTGAAGGTGAGGCGAAGTCGATAGTCTTCTAGGGATTCGACCTCGATAACTTTAGGAGACATATAATTATTCCGAATCGCTGAAGTCATTATCTAAGGGTGCTTGACGGCGGTGACGAATGTGTAATAGTGCGACGGTATCACCCTGCACCACAAACAGAATCCGATAGGTTTTTCTTTTACCAACCCACAATTGTCGAATTTCCCGATCTAGGATGGCAGCTTCGGGTGCAACTGAGCAACGGTAAGGAAATTGTTGCAAAGATGCGATCGCGTCTTGAAGCTCGTAATACCACTGATTTGCAGCATCAGCACTTTGATAATCGCACATCCAACGGTAGGCAGTTTCAATATCAGCAAACGCGGGTGGTTGGATTAAGACTTGATAACTCATAGACGAGGCGGGATGTTGAATTGCTGCTGTAGCGCTGTCATGGCTGTATCTGCTGGAATACCTTCACCTCGATCGAAACTTTCAAGTCCTTTGCGAATGCCGATAATGGCTTCGAGGTAGTCGATGCGATCTAGCAATTGTTCGTAGCTATTGAGTTGGCGTTGTGGAGAGGATTTAAGCGATCGCACCAAACTGAGAAGATCCGCAAGCAGTTCGTCAGGGGTGCTATCGATTTCTTGGATGAGCAGTTCTTTGAGGGTCATCGCGGCATCTGTTGGAGGATTGATACTTTGATTATAACGAGTGTCGATCGCCTCTTATTGACCTCTACCCGATTTACAATCGGCAAAACCTAATGTTTCGTAGTAAGAAACTGACGATCGCACCTGGTTGAAAAAATAGTCATGGCGATCGCTCTTTCATTTTAGTCGATCTCTCATCAGAAACAAGAAAGGTCGATCGAACTACTGGCAAAGAGTTGAAATTCTTGTTGCATATTCAGCTCGATCGGTGAAGAAATTGCAGCTTTGCTGGAGCAATTCTTCTAATCCTGCAATTTGCCTCAACCACAAAGTGCCGTTACTTCCTGCTACGGCTATTTGTTTGCCATCCCGACTCCAATTTGCACTGACAACATTCTCGGCAAATTCAAATTGAGCGAGTTGCCGCCCTGCTAAATTCCACAGTCGCACTGTCTTGTCAATTCCTACTGTGGCAAGCCTTTCTCCATCCGGGCTGAAGCTAATTGATTTTGCGTCTAAATGTAATGTTTGAAATTCGTTAACTAGGTTTTTTTCTGCTAAGTTCCACAGCCCAATTTTGCCGTTTGATGTTACTGTAGCAAATTGTTGTTGCTGTCGATCGGGACTGAAGCCGATCGCAATTACTTGCATTGGTAATGTCTTTTCCAGTTGTCCCGATAAATTCCAAACTCGCACGGTAGATTTGCCGTCTAATGTGGTCAAAAAATTGCCGATCGGACTGAAATTGACGCTTCTAACTAAGCCGTCGTGGCCGGGGAGCGCGATGCGTGACGATATGGTTTGTGCCTGTTTTGATACTTGCCAAATTGCGGCGCTGCTGTCGATGCCGGCTGCTGCTAAATATTTTCCTTCCGGGCTGAAACTGATGCTGGTAACTGAGCCTGGAATTGCTTTAAATTCTGCAATTTTTTTGCCCGATCTCTCCCTAAATTTTACTTCCCAAAATTTGACAGTACCGTTTCGGCCGGCGGTTGCTAAATATTTGCCATCTGGACTAAAGCTTAGCATATTTACTGATTCTTGTAAAGCTTTCCATTCTGCAAGTTTTTGACCCGATAAATTCCAGATTCTAATGCGATCGTCCACGCCTGCAGTTGCTAAAAATTGCCGATCGGGACTGAAACTGACGCTGGTAACTGCACCGGAATGAGTTTTCCAAGCTGTTTTGCTCGGTGGCTTGGACGGCGAGTTAATTTGCTGATTTTCGCTGAGTTTGTCGAGGATAACTTGCAATGCTAACAGCGGTCTAGTTGCGGGATATTCTTCTAAGTCTGATTCATTTTTAACCAAATTTTGCAATCTTTTTCCCGAGGCGATCGCCCTGAGTAAAGCTTCTAACAAAGCTTGACTGTTTGCGTTTTTTTGAGATACCGCTAACAACAAAGCATCGCTGCCATTTTGTTCGATTTCGATGCTAGCTTGCGCTAATTGAAACCGCTGGTAAGCCAGAGTTGAAAAGCCGATCGCCCCTATTAATGAAGCTGCCAGTACCGCAGAACCGATGCCGATCCAATGTTGGGCTTTTTGCTTTGCCAACCTAGTTTCACTCTCGGCTTTGGCAGCATCAGCTAAAGCTTTTTGAGTTTCTTGTTTGGTAGATTCTAAAAGTTGATTTTGGTTGCTTAAAATCAGTTTTTGGCTGGCTGTCAAAAACTGAAAATCTTCGTTTCTCAAACTTTTGTCCGCAGCCCAAACCAAGGCTAACTGCAGATCGTCTCTCCGCAAAAGTTGGGAATCATCTTGACATTTAGAACTCAGCCATTCTTTCAGACAATCCGAATAAGGAGGCAAATTGTCTAATTCTCGATCGACTGCATCGATATTAAAAACTGCTTGATAAATAGGATTGGATATTTTGAGCCTTATACCTTGTTTAAAAATCAATCCTGAAAGCCGCAATTCCATTTGTTCGGGAGTGCGATCGGGCGCAATTTCAACTTGCTGCAAAATTTGCTTGTACAATCCAAGTCTCCTGACAATCCGGTGATTTTCCTTAAACAGTCGATCGCGAATTGTGGACAAATGTTCCGGCACATCTTGCGCTTCCCAATTTTCAATAATCTTCAAACGCACTACTTTCTCCACCCACTCTTTAGCACTTTGAATATCTTCCTCCCCCCCCATTTGTAGGGGCGGTGCCCCCGTGCCCGCCCCTACAAATGGGGGTGCATTTTCAAATAAAAGTTTGCACAGTTTTTGAGTCAAAAAAGGTTGCCCGCCAGTCCAATACAAAACCTCTCGCAAAACCTCCTGAGGACTGCCTGAAATCCCCGCCAAACCCGCTGCTAGCGGTTGAGCTTCTGTTTCGTCAAAACCAGTTAATTCGATCGCCCTGCCGATATTAAAAGGCGTACTGCTAGAATTGCGATCGCGGCACAAATCCGCTGGCGATGCTACTCCTAACAATGCCCAAGTCAGCCGATCGAATTCTGAATTGTTGGCACGCTTGTTGTAGCACGATCGAATTAATGCTAAAAAATCATCGGCGGGAAAATCGAGGGCGAGAATGCTATCTATTTCGTCAATAAAAATCACAATATTAGTTGAAATATTAGCTAAAAGTACGGTTTCAATGAATTCGCTCAATCTTTGAACTGGGGCTAAAAAATTGCGATCGCGCCACCAAGTCCGCACGTTAACAATATCGGATAAATTAAAGTTATTTTCGAGAATGCGCAGAAGACCAGCATACCATTGTTCGGGAGTGACGCCGCGGTTGCCAATTTCCGAAATGTCGATCGCGGCACAGGCAATTCCTTCATTTCTCAGCCGTTGAATTGTCCGCACTTGCAAGCTGGATTTTCCCATTTGCCGGGAATTTAAAACATAGCAAAATTCTCCAGCTTTTAAACCGTGATAAAAGTCGTCATCTGCTTGTCGCTTGACGTAATTGGGAGCATTATTTGCCAAACTCCCGCCCACTTGATAGTAACTAGATTTTGCAGTATAATTCATTTAAATAGTTGATAGTTGATAGTTGATAGTTGACAGTTGATAGTTGACAGTTGACAGTTGACCTGTGGTAGGGGCTCTCGCGTAGCGGAGGGAGTGCCCCCGTGCCTGCCCTGAGTTAATGAAATCAATCTGCGTTTATCTGCGTTTATCCGCTTTGCATCTGCGGTTGCAAGTTGATAGTCGATCGTTGATAGTTGACAGCTTGGTCGCTCGCGTAGTCGTTGGGTTGACAGTTGAGAGATAATTTCAAACAGTTCGATCGACGTAGGGGTGAAACATTTGGGCGACAATTCCTGTATAAAACCGAATATTTTATGTCCGAATGCTTTACCCTCGCGACGATATCGGATCGCACTTTTACAGAATAATTTATTCTTGGCAAATTTCTATTGTAACACAAGACCAATGAAAAATGACTGGACTGGATATCGTGAAGACAAAGACAAATTAAGAGCGGAAATTTGGTCTTTGTTGCAGCAAGAAGCCTCAGCTATTGGCGAACCTTTCGGTCACATTCCCAATTTTTTAGGTGCGGATAAAGCAGCGGAAAAACTGGCAAATTTACCGATTTGGCAGCAAGCAAAAACGGTTAAGTGCAATCCAGATTCGCCGCAAATTCCGGTGCGGCTGCGCGCTTTGCAAGATGGTAAAAAGCTCTATATGGCCGTACCGAGATTGACAGATAACCGCTGTTTTGTAGAGTTAAATGCTGCCGATTTACTTCAACGGAATATCCCGCTAAAAGAAGCTGCGATCGCCCGTAAAGCTGTCGAATGCGGTCGATTGGTGAGTTTTGCAGAAATGGAACCGATCGATTTAGTAACAGTCGGCTGCGTAGCGGTGGCGCGCGGCGGGGGAAGAACGGGAAAAGGGGCGGGATTTGCCGACTTGGAATTGGCAATGTTGCAGGAATTTAAATTAGTAAATAGCGATACTCCGATCGCCACCACGGTGCATCCTTTACAAATTGTAGAAGATTCGCGCTTGCCAATGCAGCCTCACGATTGGCCTTTGAATTGGATTGTGACTGCGGGTGAGGTAATTGCAACTGAGACAAATTATCCGCGCCCGACGGGGTTAGATTGGGAAAACGTGCGATCGGAACAGCTAGAAAAAATTCCGATTTTGCGACATTTAAAGTCAGCGTTCCACTAATAAAATTGTTATTTTTATTTGCGAATCAAGGCAAAATAGAATTAACATCGATCGCCCCTATTTCTATTCCTTCAATAATTACAGGAATCGAAAAAGATCGTTCGTAATTTAACATTCGATCGTAATCTGGTTGTGCGGTATTTCCTGAAGGTCGATCGTACACTTCAACCCGCGATTCCGCAAGATTGACAATCCAATAAATGGCAATTCCCGCGCAGGCATAAATCCGTTTTTTGATAGTTCGATCGCGCTGCAGCGTGCTGTCAGATATTTCAATAATCATAGCAATATCTTCAGCGCCCGGATGGCGATCGTGATACTGTCGCCTATCCCCTCGGATAACTGCTATATCGGGTTCTGGTTCGCTATTTTGCAGCGTAATCGGTTCTTGAGAATCGACATACCAACCGCGAGGTAAGATATTCTCTAAAGCTGTTCTGCCAAGGCCAGTTGCTAATCGATGGGGGGGATTTTTGGCCATTTTGAAAACAAGCAATCCTTCCAGTAGTTCTACTGGGTCGTCATCCGTTAAAATTCCCGCTTGAATCATAGCGTGATACTGTTCGACACTCAAGCGCAAAATCAGATCGTTTGGGATTGCTGCGACACTTTCAACAGGTGGCATAAAAGTCTGTGGGAGTCGATTTGTTTGAGTTTTGACTTCGATCTTAACACCTATTTTGCCACCAAAATGCGCCAGATAATGAAAACTGTAAAAGCTAGATAGCCAAACACGGTTATCCAATCGAGCCAATTATCGGAAGTTATCAAAAAAATCTCGTTTGCGGGCATGATTTACTTGGCGATCGTGAGAGTATGTAATTGAAGTTTACCTCAAATGCGTCTTAAATACTCGATCTATTTTTTAATATCGCGATCGACTACAGCGCTTACGCAAAAATGTTTAAAACATTATTTATAGCAGTAAGGTGCGCACTGCGCACCCTACCTAAAATCTAAAATCTAAAATCCCCCAAGTGCGATCGAAAATAATCCCCGTACAATTTGCACCTCGGCACACACTCATTCCCCTGCAATTTTACCAATCCCAAACTGTCCAACTTAAACGCCAGCATCGACTTTAATTGCACCGGAGATTGGGCTGCAACAATCTCTCTCATCCCCGCCATTAACTCGGGATATTCTTCTAAATTCCACAGTTGGCGGCGCAAATGATCGCTGTAAATTCCCGCATCGCTGGCGGCAGTTTCTTTCAGTCGATCGATCGTCAATTCCGATCGCGAAATGTGATACAATGCAACTCGCACTAAATACGGATGACCGCCGACAATTGCCATCAATTCCCCAACTTCAGCCTCCGACCAATTCAAATTGTGGCGAGTTGCTAAATCTTGGATTTGCTGCGAGTTGAATTCCGGCAAATCGACTGGCAATCCCACGTTAAAAGGCGATTGATTGATATTCATCGGGATGTAAACTTCAGTCGAGTGAACGACAATCAAGCGCAGTTTTTTCCAAATATCGCGCCGCTTCGATTCTTCGTGCCAAGCCCGCAGCAAGCCTAAAAAATCTTCGGCAATGTCAGGATATTGAAACACTCGATCGATCTCGTCCAATCCTAAAATTAACGGACTGTCGATTTGCGGCAAAATGTATTTTTCAAAATAATCTTTGCAGTTAACTTTGCTGCCAAAAATATCGTCCCAATAATCATCTAATTGATTGGGCAAGTGCAATTCGCGCCCGACGTAGGCACAAAACCATTTTAAAAATTTATCCAAGTTGGCAATACCGCTTTATCTACTAACTGAAAAGTTAGCGGTACCGTACAGTAACCTTGACGGGCACCTCGCTGCAAAATTCTTGCCATCAAGGAAGTTTTGCCCATTTGTCTCGGCGCTTTAATTCTAATTAACGCGCTGGGCTGTAAAATAGTTTGATAGCAGCGTTCTTCGATGGGCGGGCGTTCTACATAAAATTGAGAAGCCACATCTATTTGTCCTCCCGGCAATTCCGGTTCGGCGGCGGGTAAAGGAATGTCATCGCTGCTAATTTGCAATGGCTGTTTTGCCGTTAAATCTTCCGCTGGTTCCTTAACTGATGCCGGAGTTTCTGACAGCAAATTCAAAACTTCTTTGACAATAATTGGAGTGTCGGCCGGAGTTTGCCATTCTCTCTGTTTGATGCGGTACAGATAGCCGCGCAAATCGTGATTTAAAGGCGCGTCCAGCGGAAAACCGACGCGAATCGGTAAAATTATCGGTTTTTTGTCGGGGCGGGAATCTTGCAGTTCTTTTGCTTGCTGGACTTGATAAGTTAGCAGTTCGCTTTGGCTTCCCGTCGGCGGCAGCAGCAACAGCAAATAATCGGATTCTTTGATAAAATAATTAATGCGATCGAACCAATTATCTCCGAGTTTGATATTATTTTCTGCGGTAAAAACTGTATGCCCGATCGCGCTTAAAGCCGCTTCCAACTGTTTGCCCAACTCGCGATCGGGTTCATCCGTGCGATAGCTCAAAAATACTTTAACACTGCTGCTATTTTTAGCTGTATCCGTCGCAGGTAAATTATCCGGTTCGCCTGCATCTTCCGCTTCCTCAAGTTTAGCCGATCGGTGGTCTGCTTCCGCCAAAGTCAAATCGAAAGCGGCAAATAATTGGCGAATTTTACTTAAATCCGCACCTTCTCTACCCTGCCGAATTTTGCTGACAGTATCGGAACCGACACCCGACTCGGCCTCAATTTCTGTGAGAGTACCTCTCAGGTTATATTTGTCTGCCCATTCTTGGATTGCCTCGTTAAGTTTTTTTAAGCCAGAAGCAGTAAGAATGCGGCCGCGATCGCGTTTTGATTTTAACACTATACGAAGGAAGAAGGAAGAAGGAAGAAGGAAGAAGTTGATTTTAGTTATGGCTGAGATTGGGTCAATGTAATGACCGCACTCGAAGGTTGCTATGGCTTGTTTTGAAAAAAGCCTTAACTTCGTATTTTAAGCGATTTTAACTGAGATAGTAAGTCCTTCCGGCTGTTAAGATTTTTTTTCTGGGAATTTTTAGGTGCGATAGATCCGGCAAACTCTCTCGTGCAAAAGGTTTCCAGGATTCGATCGATTTAGCAGCAACAATTTTGCTTAACTCCCCAATCTCCCCTTCCTGCAAATCGGGAAAATTTTAGAGTAGGTACATCAACAGGACTGACGCAGAAACCGGGTGTTTGCAAAAGACTTAACTGAGGCTTTTCATCCCCGTAAAAACCCGATTTTTTTGTGCGGGGTGCGTAAGTTCCGATCGAGTAAAAAAGGGGAAGTAAAATGGAAAAAATTTTACACCGACTGCTAATGGCAGCTTTAGGAACCGCAGCGATTTTTACCATCAACGCACTGAATACATTAACTGAAGCCTCACCTGCTGCCGAATTTGATGGTGCAGAAATTCTTCTCAACCGACCGGAATCGCGCGTTCCCAGTCAAGAAATCAGGGTTTTACAAAACTCTGTAATTTGAAGATTTAGATATCGTTCGATCGCGAGTTATAACGTAAAATCTCGAATGCTAATCAGCTCGATCTATAAGCTTTCTCTTTTGTGCCTTCTACTTAGCAACATCGATTTAATTAAGGAGTGAATAAGTTATGCAAACCGCGCTTGAATTGCTACCAGCTACAGTAACAGAATCTGACTTAGCTTATGCCGATCCGATCGATGCTTGCACTGCACTTGCTTGGGTTGAGTTGGTAGCATTAGATTCTAGCAGTCTCACGGCGGATGATTGGTTGGCTTTGTGCGATGATATAGATAGCGGAGAAATTTATCGCTGCTGGTTTTTGTGGCGCGATCGCGAAGTTAGCGGCAATTGGGAAGCTTACGATCCTTTGAGCGATCGCCGATTTGTTGCTAAAGGAAAAGCTTTTATTAAAGCCGCGATCGATTCGATCAAGATGCGAGAAACCAATCGATTTAAGATTTGGGATTTTAGATTTTAGGTTTTAGATTTGGGGAATTTAGGGACTTTTGATTGGGAATTGCGGATTTTCAATTGGAGATTATTCGATCGAGGGTACAAACAAGCAAGCAGGCATCTGTCCCCCAGCAGTGGGAATTATGACTTCTGTTTGTGAAATTGTCATCTTTTTTGATTCTGCAACGGACTTCAGTTGCCGATCGAAATTAGCGTTAACATTGATAATAGATTAAATGCGTTATCCAAGAATGTCAATTGTTAGCTGAAATCTGTACCTGCACGGGTTATCACTTACTCAGACCGATCGCGAACAATGCCGCTGCCGCCAGCGATGCGATCGTCCGAACGTGATTCCAAAACGTCCAATCGTTCAAATATTTAGCCCAAAGATTCGCGCCGTTGATACTTTCCGGATCGACTTTTGCCAGCGCGTCGTTTAGCGGTACATTAAAGGCGAACGTCACTAAAACCGCACCAATAAGATAGCATAAACTGCCGAGGAGCAAATAAGCACTACCAGGTTGATTCCATTTTAATAGCGACGAGCAAACTAAAAAGATACAAATTGCAGCAGTTCCAAAAATCGCTGTCATAAACAATGGATTAATTGCCGCGATATTGATGGCTTGCATGGCAGCAAGTCCCTGCATCGGCTGAAGTCGGGCAAGGGCGGGCATCACGAAAGTAGAGAAGGCAAAGAAAACTCCAGCTACCAACCCGCAGCCCAGTAAAGATAACAGCTTCAATGCGAAAAGCGAATGATAGAGATTTGCCATAAAATAGTGCGTTTTTCGGGTGCTGTATAAGCTGCTGCCACGAACTGTTCATCGACATGAGGAACGGGATGGCGGCCGATATCTCGATAAGTGACAGTATCGGCAGGATAAGTTGTTTTCCAAGCAGCAATAAATTCTTTTGTGAGGTGGCGAGAGTGCGATCGCTCTCCTCTAGGACTGCAATCAATATGTAACAAATGTGCCATAGCTAGTTTCGATCTATTTCTATTCTAGCTTAGGCAAACGACTGATGCGCGGCTATCTAATTCTTGCGATACTATCAAAATCTTGCGATCGATTTTTGATGGCGGTTTTGATGGCGGTAAGGTGCGCGGTGCGCACCCTACATAACTGAACCGTGTTTGATTATGGTTCTAAAGTAAATGCGGCTTTAGCAGTTTCTGGATCGAATGGAACAGAAATGTGCTCGTGAACAATTTGCCATTTGTCGCCATTTCGCTGGCAGATACTGGTGATGCGCATCCACGTCTGCATTGCCGGATGATCTGGTTCCATTCCTGCAAAACGAAACAGCCAGTGGGCACAAGCCAAGTCGCCGCTTACGGTAATTTTGAGGTCTTGTGTTTCGATCTTAAAAGAGTCTGGGAAGCAAGGAAAACACTCCTCCCAGGTATGGCGCAAGGCATCCACTCCTTTGGTTTGGAAGGGGGGAATCGCATCGAAGATGATGGCATCGCTGAGATAAGGAGCCATAATTCGATCGAGATCTTTGGCGCAAATGGCACTTTCTTGAGCGGCGATTAGTTGGCGAATTTGGGCTTCATCTTGGGTTGTTGTGGTTGCGGTTTTCATGGTTGTATCATCCTGTTGTAGAGAATTTTGAAGTGAGTAAAAAGCATCGAGAAGAGCAATTAGCCTCTTGCATTAATCTGCGATCGACCGCAGATGAAAGGCAGATAAACACAGATAAACGCAGATAATTTTCATGCAAGAGATCTGTTATTGCACCTGCTAAACGAAGGATTTAGGCAGCTTTTTCGCAGTCGATCGCCCACGGTATGCCGAATCGATCGACCAGCATTCCAAACCGGTAAGCCCAGAAAGTTTGCTCGAAGGGCATCTTCACTTTTCCATTTTCTGCTAGTGCGTGAAAGATCCGTTCCGCTGCTGCTGGATTGTCGATGGCAAGATGCACGGAGAAGCCTTTTGTTTCTTCATAATACTCAGGCGGACTGTCAGAACCCATCAACTCTCGATCGCCTACAATGAGACAGGCGTGAAGGATTTTATGCCGCCATTCAGGTGTTCCCTGTTCTTCTATTGGCGCATCTTCGTAGGTCATCATCGTGACAATTTTGCCTCCGAGACATTGCTCGTAAAACTTGAAAGCTGCTTCGCAATTGCCGTTGAAAAAGAGATATGGATTAAGCTGCATATCATTCTCCTATTTGTTGGTTAGCGATCGAGAAATCAGTCCGCAAAATGTTTTGTGGCTAATTGATGCTAGCGAGTGCCTCGGCGATGCGGGGTGGCGCATTCGATCGAGCGTACATCCGCTCCATGTAAGCGAAGAGTTGCGGGAAGTCATCTAGCAACTGGACTTCGTTGGCCCAGTCGAGGGTATAGGCACTCACGAGATCCGCAACTGTTAAAGTTTCGCCAACGATGAACAGACGCCCCTGCATATGAGCCTCCATCACGGCTGCCATGTCCTTGAAATCCTGGCGAGCCAAGGAGATATCGGCGGTCAGACGCAGGTGTTCTGGATACAGCGCCGTGTGACGTGTGATGCGCCATAGCGGTTGCTCCAGCTCTGTGGCTGCGAACAGAAGCCAGCGGTTGACTTGAGCTCGCTGCTGGAGCTCGGTGGGAAGCAATCCTTTGTGGAGATACTTTTCTGCCAAATAAAGGACAATTGCAACCGACTCGGTGAGTGCGAAGCCGCCATCAACGAGCACAGGAAGCTTACCTGCGGGATTAATCTTGAGAAACTCTGGGCTACGGTGTTCGCCGGCTGCGAGGTTGACGGTGACAGACTCGAAATCCACACCTAATTCCTGAAGCGTCCAGCGCACTCGAATCGATCGCGTAGGAGCGAATTCATATAGCTGTATTACAATTTCTCCGTCTTCTTTCAAGTTTGATGGTTCTTACCCAGATCGCTGGAAAAACCTCTAAGATTTGGCAAGTTTTTCAGCTTCTTTACGGATACGTTCTTCCTGCGCCCTCAGTTCAGGTGTGAGTGTTGCACCGAAATCGTCAGCCTCGAATATCGGACGGATCTCAATCTCCGACTCTCCAGGCATCGGATTGGGACAACGTTTCACCCATTCAACAGCTTCTGCCATCGATTTCACTTGCCACAGCCAGTAGCCAGCCACCAACTCCTTCGTTTCTGCAAAGGGGCCATCGATCGCAGTCCGCATGGCACCTGAGAAGCGAACGCGCACTCCTTTCGAGCTGGGATGCAGTCCCTCACCAGCCAGCATAATTCCTGCCTTCACCAATTCTTCGTTGTAATTTCCCATTTCAGTGAGAAGCTGTTCGCTGGGCATCACACCCGCTTCTGAATCCTTCGTAGCCTTGACTATCACCATTACTTTCATCGTGAAATCTCCGATTATTTAGCGTTGTTGTTGAGTTTTATGCGCTGCGATCTTGCGCACTCAAATTGCTTTCAAGCAGTGCAGAAACTAATTTTCAGGTAATCCGGCAACCTCAATTACTGGTCGGATTTCGACAGTGCCGGCGCGGGCTCCTGGAATCCGGGCTGCAATACTAATCGCGCCGTCTAAATCCTTGGCATCTATTAGAAAAAAACCGCCGAGTTGTTCGCGCGTTTCTGCGAAGGGGCCATTGGTAACAAGCTTTTTGCCGTCGCGTACCCGAACGCTGGTTGCCATCGCTACGGGGTGCAGCGGGGCGGTGGAGAGAAACTGCCCATTTGCATGGAGTTCTCGTGCAAGCTGTGCGGATTCCACATAACAATGCTCGCGATCGGTCTGGTTGATGGCGTTTTCTTCCATGTAAATCAGCAGCAAATATTTCATTGGTTTTTCTCCGTTGTTTGCTTGTGTAAGTAAGTCGAATGGCGATCGCTCAAATCGACACCTTGCCAAAAATTTTTTACGCTCGAGTTTGGTCTCCGTTATTTGCTTGTGTAAGTAAGTCGAAGGGCGATCGCATCAATCGACACATTTGCCAAAATTTTTACGTATCGAGTTTGATCTCCGTTATTTGCTTGTTGTTAATG
>JAAUPF010000153.1 GCA_012034575.1 Richelia sp. CSU_2_1
TTGCAACGCCATGTTCGGGACGTATATTCACCAATTGGGTTAGAGGTTCTCGAGCGGTTTTATGGGATATTTGCCACTGCCGTTTATGTTAGTTTTCTTGTACCTCATCTACCTGAGAACCGCTATATCATGTCCGATCGATTATAGCCGAAGGCAGAAGGAAGAGGGCAGAAGGCAGAGTTTTGAGTTTTGAGTTTTGAGTTTTGAGTTTTGAGTTACCAATTGAGAGTTGTCAATTGTCATCAGTCAGAAGGAAGAAGGAAGAGGGACTTATAGTAACTCTTTGGGCGATCTAAAATGTCACGGGTCGTTTTGGCGGTTGCTATACCAATTACCAATTACCAATTACCAATTACCAATTACCAATTACCAATTACCAATTACCAATTACCAATTACCAATTACCAATTCCCAATTATCAATTATCAATTCCCAATTCCCACAAGTGCAAATTTCTGCAAAACTATTGTTGCCGATCGCCCCAGGCTGGCGGGCGATCGGTATTGTAAATAGTAACGATCCGAGAAAAAATTTCACTCCGGGAGCAAAGCTTTGATCCGATCGACAAACTCTTGGTGGTCTACCACGGGTTTCGAGATGTAACCGTCAGCACCGCTCTGATCGAGAAAAGTTTCGCGATCTCCAGCCATAGCGTGAGCTGTTACCAAAATCACCGGCAATGCGGCTGTTTGCGGGTCAGCCTTGAGCATTTGAGTAATCTTGATGCCGTCCACAGCTTTCCCCTGGTACACGCTGCGCGAAAGAGACACATCCATTAAAATCAAATCAGCTTCTCGGGACTGGGCAATCTGTATCACCTCTTCTACATTTTCCGTATGTTTCACGGCTAAGCCACCTCGCTTAGTCAGAATCTTGGAAAAAACCCGAGCATTAACCAAATCGTCCTCTACAATCAGAACGGTCTTCATAAAACCTCATGGGATGTTTGGAAATTCCCAACTCAAGCGCTGGGGAATGAAAAACGACTCAGCTTGTTTTAACAAGCATCCCAAACAAGGGAGTCAGTTTTTAGTGCCGTATGCTGGGAACGGACAAACCCGCATCAATTTTTCGCTGCGCTAACGCGACGCTGCGCTAACGCCACTCACTGCCGGAGAAAGAAGTTAAAAAATGCTGCAGTGACATTTTTAACTTCTTTCCAGCTACTGTATCCCAGCAGTTTGTATCCCAGCAGTTCACTTTTCCTCGACAAGACAGCGCCAACGCCACTTTAGTCTCAAATTAACAAGTTGGTCAGTATATCCTTCCAGCCCCCCCCAAGAGAATTTGGGGGTCAGTGACAAGTATTTTCTTTCCTGCTTGCTCTTAGAATAAAGCAATGTTTAGTAAAACTGGCATTACCGATTTCGGTAGAGCAACCGATCGCGTGCCAATGCACTCGCAGCCACTAAAGATTTTAGCCGAGGGTGTGAAGTGCGAGGTGGCGGTCGCGGCGCATCGCAGCACTGGACTCAACAGCGAACTGTTCCATATCGCAACACGATCGGTCAGATAAACTGCTGGCGTACCGCTCGCTCGCAAATTGCTCGTTCCGAATTTTTCCTGTTTTCTGAAGAGATTTTTGATTTTCAATTGAGGTACGTGCAATTGAAGGCAAGTTAGAGGTTAGGGTAAGGGTAAGAGCGATCGAAGGCGACTGTTGCCCGTTTTCATCACCCCTTACTCTACCAAACAAGTTAAGTTTATTTTTACCCGCGTGCTGAGTAGTTTTGTCCAACAGTTGGTTCGCTAAACGCAACTCGAACTGTTGGTTAGCCTCCGGCACACTTTTTTGATTCGAGACAGGCGACCCGACTCAGCATTGAGCCAGCAGCCAGCACTCAGGAATTAACGGACACAAGGACTCATGGCCAAACAATTAAACCTACTTTCCGGGCAAGTAATCTCCACGGCTCTGCACGCCGAGATGCAGCAATCGTACCTCGAATATGCCATGAGTGTGATCGTCGGGCGCGCTCTGCCGGATGTGCGCGACGGATTAAAGCCCGTTCACCGCCGGATTTTGTACGCGATGCACGAACTCGGCTTGACGCCCGATCGACCTTACCGCAAGTGCGCCCGCGTGGTGGGAGATGTTTTGGGCAAATACCACCCCCACGGAGACCAAGCTGTTTACGATGCTTTGGTGCGCATGGTTCAAGAGTTTTCGAGCCGTTATCCTTTACTTGCCGGTCACGGCAATTTCGGTTCGGTGGACAATGACCCGGCGGCTGCCATGCGCTACACGGAAACTAGACTGGCATCGATTTCTCACGAAGCTATGCTAACTCAAGTTGGCGAGGCAACTGTTGATTTTACCGCCAATTTTGACAGTTCGCAGCAGGAACCAACTGTGCTGCCGGCACAGTTACCTTTTTTGCTGCTCAATGGCTGTACTGGGATTGCTGTGGGTATGGCTACTAATATCCCGCCTCACAATTTAGGGGAAGTAGTTGACGGCTCGATCGCTTTGATTGAAAACCCTGAACTTTCGGATGAGAAGTTGTTGGAACTGATTCCGGGACCGGATTTCCCCACGGGCGGGGAAATCGTCGCTACAGAGGGCATTGTTGATGCTTACACGAAGGGCCGGGGTAGTATTGCGGTGCGGGGTGTGGTGCGAGTTGAGGAACTTCCGGGGAACCGCAAGGTGCGGACTAAAACGGCCTTGGTGGTGACGGAGTTTCCTTTTCAAGTCAATAAGGCTGCTTGGATTGAAAAGGTGGCTGAGTTGGTTAATGCCGGACGGTTGGAGGGGATTGCTGATTTGCGGGATGAGAGCGATCGATCGGGCATTCGCGTGGTGATCGAACTCAAACGGGAAGTTGCTCCTGAAACTGTTTTAGCCCGCCTTTACCAACAAACTGACTTGCAAACCAATTTTGGCGCGATTTTGCTGGCGATTGTTAGCGGTCAACCCCGACAGTTGACTCTGAGACAACTGTTGCAGGAATTCCTGGATTTCCGAGAGGTCACGCTCACTAAACGCTACAATCACGAGTTGGAGGCCGCACAACGCCGCTCTCATATTGTTGAAGGGCTACTAAGCGCTTTGGGAAATCTGGATGCGGCGATCGATATTCTGAGAAATGCTCCTGACGGTAGCACGGCTAAGGAATCCCTGCAGGTTCGACTTTATTTGAGCGAAGCTCAAGCTGATGCGATTTTGTCGATGCCGATGCGGCGCTTGACTGGTTTGGAACGCCAAAATTTACAGGGCGAGTTTGATGAATTGACTGTTAAAATTCAGGAATTGCAGCGGTTGTTGGGCGACCGGCGCGAACTTTTGAAGGCCTTGAAAAAAGAATTGCGATCGCTCAAACGCAAGTATGCTGACCCCCGCCGCACTAAATTGATTTCGATCGCCCCACGACCGGGAAATGGCGAACCACAAGTTTCAGGTAAGAAGAATTCGACACCGAAACAATCCGACGCACCAGCGGCATCTAATATTTTATTGCCCGTTCCCGAGCCAGAGGAAACTATTGTTGAATTCACTCACAAACAGTACGTGCGGCGCTTGCCCGCAACGACCCATCGACCGCGTTCTAAAAGTAGAGAAAAGTCGGTTCAGCACAGCGAAAAAAATGAAGATTTTATTGTCACTGCTAACCTGACTCGAACCGATCGCAATTTGGTAATATTAACTCCGATCGGCAAAGCTTATCCGCTGAAAGTTGCTGATATTCCTTTGATTCAAGGCCGCGATCGCGGAACTCCGATAGTTAGTTTGCTCTCGCCTTCTGCTGCTAAAGATAGCGCGGGGAAAAGTTTGTCGGAAATCTCTGTCGCGCACTTTATTTTGCCGGAAAATTCTGCTGCAGGAGACGTAATAACTCTGACTCAGCAAGGGAAAATTAAGCGCTTGCCGCTTTCGGAATTTGCTGACTTAACCAATCGCGGCGTTACTGTTGTTAAGCTGAAAGAGGACGATCGATTGCGCTGGGCGAGTCTGAGCAAGGTTGGCGAACAGGTAGTTATCGCTACTTCGGGCGGGCGAGTGCTCCGCTTTGAGATCGATGAAGAACAACTGCCACCAATGGGCCGCACGGCACAAGGTTCTCAAGCAACGAGGTTGCGGAAGCAGGAAGAGTTAGTCGGCTGCGTCACTCTTGACCCTGAGGAAAGTCTGGCACTATTTTCGCAGTTGGGCTGGGCTAAACGGATGCCGGCAGGTTCTGTGAGGCTGACTAACAGGGGTGAAATTGGCACTCAAGCTTTTCGTTTCGCAGATCCTCAGGATACTTTGGTCGGCTTGCTGCGGGCCGTTCCGGGTACGGATGTTAAACTTTTAACTAATAGCGGACGCCTGTTGCGATCGACTGTGGATGCTATTGCTTTTTGGGGGAAAGATGCTGCGGGCGATCGCACTTTTGAACTCAATCCCGGTGAAAAAATTATTAAAGTTATGGGCAATCAATAGTCATCGGGCATCGGCAAAACAGGGAATTGGGCATCGGGCATCGGGCATCGGTCAAACAGGGCATCGGGCATCGGGTATCATAAATATTAGTCAGTTGTTAGTTGTTATTGGTTATTTGTTGGTTGTTAGTTATTGATTCTAATAACCAATTCCCAATTCCCAATTCCCAATTCTCAATTCCCAAATCTAAAATCTAAAATCTAAAATCCCCCCGATGGCTCAAGTAATATTAGAGAATATTTACAAAAGTTTTCCCCTCAGACAAGGAGAACGATCGAAAGATGCAGAGTCTGAAGAAAACGTCTCGCCTGCTGCCTCTAGCTCTGCCTCTAACAGCGTTTTGCGGCGCATTAACCTAACTGTAGAAGACGGGGAATTTATGGTGCTTGTAGGGCCTTCTGGCTGCGGGAAAAGCACTTTGCTGCGATCGATCGCGGGTTTGGAAACTCTAACGGGCGGCAATATTTGGGTGGGCGATCGATTGGTTAACGATTTGCCTCCTAAAGATAGAGATATCGCTATGGTATTTCAAAATTACGCTCTCTATCCCCATTTAAGCGTTTACGACAATCTCGCTTTTGGATTGCGCAGATCTTCAGGAAGGAAGAAGGAAGAAGGAAGAAGGAAGAAGGAAGAGGGAAGAGGGAAGAGGGAAGAGGGAAGAAAAAAGGGGGAAGAAGAGAGTATTGGGGACAGTAAGAATTTAGGCGATGCTGATTCAATAAACTATAGGATTCAGTCTTGGGGAGAAGATTTTTTGGTGGGAGTCACTCGCAATTTGCCTAAGGGATTGCGCTACGTATCGGCGCGGGAAAAAGCGGTGGGCGATCGCGTTTTGAAAGTAGCTCAATTGTTGCAAATAGAATCGCTTTTGCACCGCTTGCCAAAACAATTATCGGGGGGACAAAAACAGCGGGTAGCTTTGGGAAGGGCGATGGCACGCAATCCCGAGGTTTTTTTAATGGACGAACCGCTGTCGAATCTTGATGCTAAATTGAGGGCAGAAACTCGCGCTCAAATCGTGCAGTTGCAGCGGCAGTTGGGAACGACAACTATTTACGTTACTCACGACCAAACTGAGGCGATGACGATGGGCGATCGAATTGCTGTGATGAATGCAGGCCAACTCCAGCAAGTAGCTGCTCCTCTAGAACTTTATCGCAATCCAGCTAACTTGTTTGTTGCGGAATTTATCGGTTCTCCGCCGATGAATTTTTTGCAGGTGCAATTCACGGCACCGCTGCTAATTTCTCACCCGCAGTTTCGCTTTACTTTACCAGATGTTTGGGCGAGAAGTTTGCAGCAATATGACGGGCGATCGCTCATTTTGGGCATCCGCCCGGAACATTTGAGCATTCATCCCCCAGCTACGAAAAATCTCTCGGTACAAGTGGATGTTGTGGAGGCCTTGGGACACGAAACTTACTTGTGGGTAAGCTTGACTGATGCGCCGGCAATCCGAATGCAGGTGCGAGTTGGGCCCGATCGAACTGTGCGAGTAGGAGAGGAAATTTGGCTGGCCATCTCGCCGGAAAAAATTCATTTATTTGACCCGGATACTGAGTTGGCTATTTGTCCGCGTACTATTTAAGAAACCGGGTTTTTAGGAGTTCGATCGACCCTCACAAATCATCTCGCAAAAACCCGGTTTCTCACCTAGCGCTGCATTTAAGTTAACTGTTGCGGCGGGGTTCGCTAACAATAATAAATTTGAAGGTAATCCCCAAAAGTAGCGCTACACATCTAACGACAAACTCCTTTATTCATAAAGGTTTGATAAATTTATCCATAGCGTAAATTCATGAATTTGGTATGAAATACAAGCAATTTTTTGAATACGATCGAAATGCCGCAAATTAATTTTGCAAGCTTGCACTTTTTTCAAGTTTTTGTTATATTAATTTACATAAGGCTGACAAAACTTAACGAAGGAAGTTCGCACCATGCAAGAACAGAAGCGCAACGCTTGGAATTGGGGCTTCACCGAAGGAGCCGAAAACTGGAACGGTCGTTTAGCCATGATCGGTTTCTCTACTGCTGTTATCATCGAGTTGGTTTCCGGTCAAGGCTTGCTTCACTTCTGGGGCATCATGTAGTTTTCTAAGTGAACTACCCCACCTTATTCCCTACGCGCTTCGCGCTTCGGTCATTGAAGGTGGGGCTTCCAACTTCATCAGGACGCGCCGATAATACGGAAGATTTCCTTCCAACCTTTGGTCTTACCGTCCCTCCGTTGGCAGTAACGCTAGTTCCTAACGCCAAGATTCGTAGACCTTCATCTCGAATGTTGATTGCTGCATTTACGTCACGGTCATGCTTTGTACCGCAGTTCTGACACTGCCATGAACGGACATCGAGCGGTAGACTACCAACTTGATTGAGGCATACTGAGCAGGTCTTTGAAGACGGAAAGAATCGGTCAATTTCTTGAGAGATTTTTCCGTCATTCCCTGCTTTATATTTGAGCATTCTGGTGAACTCGCTCCAACTGGCATCACTAATCGATGAAGCCAAGTTGTGATTCTTCACCATGTTCTTTACTGCTAAGTTTTCCGTGATGATGACTGGGTTTTCGTTTTATTCCAGAATTATCTTGCACAGCCAAAAGCCTTAGACAAAGCTTCTTGCTGATCGGAAGTTGGATAAATTCGTACCTTGACTGCGTGTTTCATGCCTGCATCTTACTATAAATTATGTTCTCAGTAAGAACTCTTGATGAATTCTTCATGTTGCTATCAAAAAGAGTGGCAATTCGTCCGACAAGCCCAATCCCTCAACAGGCGTAGCCTGTTATTGGTAAGCGGGCACAATTCCTCATTGCCGCGACATTTCATCCCCCACCTACTGCACTCCGAAATTCGCTTCGCTCTTTCTGCGTTCCGTTGAGGTGGGGGATTTCCCGTCTACCCTGTTAAAAAGAAGATCGGCAGCAGAATATTGCCACCGGACATGAAGGCTGGAAATACCAGCCCCCTTAACAGGCAATCACTCTTTCGGGTGATGCGAAAGAAATACTCTAGCGGATATATTCTTTTAAGATGCTGTTCCGATTGGGATGGCGCAACTTCCGCAGGGCTTTAGCTTCGATTTGCCGAATCCGTTCGCGGGTGACGTTAAAGATTTGACCGATTTCCTCCAAGGTCTTCATCCGTCCGTCATCCAAACCGTAACGCAGTCGCAGCACGTCGCGTTCGCGGGGGCTGAGAGTATCCAAAACGCTTTCCAAATCTTCCCGAAGCAAATTCTTCGATACTTGGTCTTCGGGGGTTTCGCCGTCGGATTCAATAAAGTCTCCGAGACGGGAATCTTCCTCCTTGCCGATCGGAGTTTCTAGAGATATTGGCAACTGTGCGGATTTGGCAATGAAGCGCAACTTCTCGATCGTCATTTCCATGCGCGTCGCAATTTCTTCTTCTGTAGGCTTGCGGCCCATTTCCTGAGACAGGAGTTTGGTAGTTTTCTTGATGCGCGAGATGGTTTCGTAAAGGTGAACCGGGAGGCGGATAGTGCGGGATTGGTCGGCAATTGCCCTGGTGATGGCTTGACGTATCCACCAAGTCGCGTAGGTCGAGAATTTGTAGCCTTTTTCGTGGTCGAATTTCTCTGCAGCCCTAATTAAGCCCAGAGAACCTTCCTGAATTAAATCTTGGAAAGACAAACCGCGATTCATGTATTTTTTCGCGATCGACACCACCAAACGCAGGTTTGACTGCACCATTTTTTCTTTGGCGCGGCGGCCGACGTGCAAGCGGTGGCGGAACGCAGGTAGTGCCATATCTACGGCCTTAGCCCATTCATTATCTTTCGGTTCGCGATCTAACTCGGAGAGCAATTGTTCGCGAACTTGCTCTAATTGCAGCAAATCCGCAATTTTGCGCGCCAGTTCGATCTCTTCGTCAGCCCGCAGCAGCCGAATCCGACCGATTTCTTGCAGGTAAAGACGGATAGAGTCTTCAGTATAGTGCTTTTTCTTGGCCTGAGCCCGACGGCGGGCTTTGGCACCTTTGCCGGCCTTAGCGTCGTCGTCATCCGATTGAGAGTCTAAAAATTCTTCTCGATCGTCTTCTTCGTCGATAAAAAGTTCCAACTCGCTATCGGGCAGAACGCTTTGAGCGCTGCGCAGCAACTCGATTGTTTCCATTTCGGGTTCGATCGTGGTTTCGAGTACAGTGTTAGCCTGGATCATGCCGCCTTCCTCATGCTCCTGAATTGAAGAATAAATAACAGTGAGATAGTGTCTGTTTGTAGTTTAGACAACTTAGCCAATATTGGCATTCCCGCAGCAAAAAATCTTGGTTTTTTTTCAGTTTTTTTTTGCAGTACGAGTTGTGAGAACTTTAAAAACCGTCAAGTTTCTAAAGTAAATTTGAACTGGTGTTTGAAATTGCGATCGGGCCTTCGACTTTCGCCGACTCCAGAAACGCTAACTCAACCGAGGGTTTTGCTGTTTCAAAGCAGCTATTTGCGGTACTATCTGCGATGGTTTTCCCAGATAATTACCTCAAGATGCGATCGCGCGCACCTCGACAAATACTAACTTTTTTACTTGCTGCTTGAAGTTTTTACCGTCGCAAGCAAGGCTTGCACGGTCTGCGAGCAACTTCCGTCTTGAAGGTGTCGAACTTTTGTTTCGCCGGCTGTGAAACGGTGGTGCTAAACATCTTAGCTGTGCGGGGATTTTTCTTTGCCTTTACAGCTTTTGTGTTACACCGGCCGCTCAACTTTTGAACTCAACCAAAAGCGCGATCGGGATCGGATCTTGCCAAGACCTTTCAGATTGTAACCTTTCTTACAAAAAATGGAAGTTATTTTTCCATATTTGTCAAGAGCGCGGGAAACTCTGTCAGTTTAGCTTAACAATTCCGGCTGCTGCTTTGCGAGCCAAAATTGCGATCGCTTCCCGCCAGACATTGGACTGCAAGTAGTGGCGCTGTGTTTTGCAAATATTTGGGTGAACGGCTGTGGCGAAATTGGTCCGACAGTTGTCGGACTGTTTGAGACTTGCCAGAATTCCGGCTAATGCCATCCGTGTAGATGCACCCATCGTCTTTGCTGCTGTGCGAAACTTACTCGAGCCAGCATCAAAGCTAGCTGGCGTTCGCTTCCTACGCTGTTGGGTAGTCGGCTATCCCAAGATTAGTAGGCTATCCCCCTCAAGCCCGGGGTTCTCAATTCCAGATATTAATACTAGCGGTACTAGCGCTTAAGTTTGCTCGATTTAAGTCATATGTAATTGGCGATCGAATAAATCTCGTAACTGCAGTTGTGGAACGGCAACTCTTGATGAGAAGCCGAGTATTACCCCAAGTGAAGTGCTGCGGGTCGATCGGTGCAACAGGGGCTTTGATTGCTAAGTTAGCTCAATTCTTAGGAATTGGCTTTAATTTTGACGTTAAATCACTTTAAGTTTTTAACGTCACCTTCTTATTTAAGCAATTCACAATCTCCTTTTTGGCAGGAGAGAGATACTTTTATTGTGCTCAACGATCTGCTTTGTGTCCAGCGAGCCGAAAAGCCGTCCTCAAAGTACGGGACTTTTACTCTCTGCTACGCTCGGTCTAGTTTATTGGCAAACGCGAGTTGGTCGCATGGGGGGGGAAAGACCACCCGGTTGACATCCTCTACCTCAAAGCATGGGGATTCTCAAAACTAGCGACTTAGGTTTTTGTTTCCTAGCAACCACCTCCACCCTTTAAGGGATTTGGTCTGACGTTTTTAACTAAATTTTTCGATAAATTTTATCTAGAGGTTGGTTGAAGTGCAACTCTCGATCGCCCGTTTTGCGAAAATTTTTTGGAGAGTTTTAGATTGCCTGCCCCGATCGACCGCGCAATTTGCGTTTCGATTCCGAGATCCCTTCACACTTCCTTTAAATATATTGCTGCAATGTGAAGATTCGACCCAAAGCTCAAATAAATTTGAAGTAAAATTGCGCAAGTCTTGGCCTATTAATTTATTAATGAAATAAATTACTGCTGGTTTCGCAAGCGGGGGTTCACAAACTCGTTCAAGCCTTCTCCTACCAAAGACAATCCGACTACCATTAAAGTCATTGCCAAACCGGGAAACAAAGCCGTCCACCAAATGCCTGTCGGCAAAGCATCCAAAGCCAAGCGCAAGTCGTGTCCCCATTCCGGCGTTTCTTCAGGAAGTCCCAAACCGAGAAAGCCCAAGCCTCCCAACGTTAAAATTGCATCGGCGGCGTTGAGGGCGAACAGCACTGGCACGCTCTGAATTACATTGAGAAATAAGTAGCGAGAAAGGACTGTCCAAGTGTCAGCACCCATTGCTCGGGCTGCTTCCACAAACAGTTCGGTTTTGACGCTAGTAGTGTGATTTCTAACAACGCGATAGTATTGAGGAACGTAGGAAATACTGAGGGCGATCGCGGCATTGAGAACTCCTTTTCCGACGACAAAAGCGAGAGTTAAAGACAGCAGCAATCCCGGCAAAGTATAAATTGTATCCATTAAAAACAACAGTACCCGATCGAGCTTGCCGCCCAAGTAACCGCTAACCAAACCCAGCGGCACGCCGATAAATAAGCTTAAAGCAGTAGCTAAAATCACCACCTGCCAAGCAGCCCCCGAGGCAAACAGCGTGCGGGAAAAAACATCGTAACCTTGGCGGGTTGTACCGAACCAATAAGTCGGCGACGGCGGTTCGTGAATTGGGTTAATCAAAGCATCGGTAGGATTTTGCAGCAATCCCCAAGCTTGCAGGGCTGGAGATAAGACAGCAATTAATACGAACGCAGCAGTTACTGTCAAACCAACCCACATCATTTTCATTGACAGGTTTGACGGTGCGATCGAGCTAAAAAATCGCGGGAGAGGGAGGCGGGTTTGAGCCATAGTAGAGGGAAGAAGGAAGAGTTTTGAGTTTTGAGTTTTGAGTTGTCAATTGTCAATTGCCATCAGTCAGAAGGAGGTTCGAGGTTTGAGAGAAAAAGGAAGAGGGAAGAAGCTAGCAGATACATTTAACCCGGTAAATCCCGGACTAAGCCCGGAATAACCGTGTATGGCAAGACAGAAAAAGCAGCAAGCTCTCCTATCAGGGAGGTATCTCTCAAAGCTTTCAACAAAATATTGAAAGCGCCATTTTTGTCCCTGTCCAAGGTATGCCCGCATTCTGGACATTTAAAGATTTTAGCTCCACCCAATTTAGTATGGATATGTCCGCACTTGGAACAGGTTTTCGATGTGTACTCTTCTGTTAAGTCTACTACAACACCACCGTGTTTGGCGGCAGAAATGCTTCAACATTTGTTTGAAACGATAGTGACTCAACGTGACCATCGCTCTAGCAGTTTTAGTCGCCAACTTTCGCTGACCTTTCTTGACCATTTGCTGTGTTTCAAAGGTTGGCAAGAAAATCAATTTGTACTTAAGCGCAAGATGTTTTGCCGTTTTTTTGTGCAGTTCATTGACCAAGTTTTTAATCTTGATTCTAATTTTTGCTGCTGATTTTCGCAAACAATATCTCAGTCGTTTGAATTGCTTCCCTTTACTATAGCCAATGCGGGACATTAATTTGTCTAGATGTCTCGCTAGTCGATAGATGCGACCAATATCGTTTTTTCCTATTTCGATAAAGTCACTTCCATCGAATTCTAAACTTTGCCGTTCCTTTGACTTTCTTAGCAGCTTTGTGCGCTTCAAAAGCTTGAAATACTGCCATTTGTCGCGGATTGTAAGGCTGCTCTGATACCCAGTTAGGAGCCGAGTCCATTACCTTCTTCCTTAAATCGTATTTGCCAATTTTTTCGTCTTTAAGAATAGCAATTGCTTGGTTGTAACACCACCTACTTGCTGAGAGCCAAGTCCTCCATTTCGCTGCTAGCTTGGTTTCCGGGTAAACTCGAATCTTCTTTGATAGCAGATTTGTATTTTCGCAAACCATAGAGTCGGCAGCTAAAGACGTGGATGATGGCAAGGATATCTTCAACCATTTCTCGTTCTGGAGACAACTCGTTTCTACTGAGAACCATGAGTTGGCAATTGTTTTGCTCGCATATCCATTTGATGAGATCGCCACCAAACCTCGCAAGCCGATCTTGGTGTCCGACCACAATTGTTGAGATATTTCCTGACATGACTTGTCCCAAAAGGGCAAGCAACGCTTTTCTTTTGAAGTTGAGTCCACCCCCGATGTCTTTGAAGACTTTGGCTTGCGGATAGAGACTTTGGAGGTAGCTGACTTGTCTGTCGAGGAGCCTGCAGCCATAAGGAAGTTGATGTTAACTTTTAAGAGCGATCGCGATTATCCTACACCATCTGCCTATTTCTGCTACGGGATGCGGGCAAAAAATCCGGTTGCTGCAAAAACTTTGTCAGTCCTCGAAGCGCTGTGATGCAGGAAACCCGGTTTCTGGGTTTTCAAAAACCGGATTTCTTGAAGTTATGGTTGCTCAGCCCCAGATTTTGCAGAGAAAGCGGGTTGCTTTGCCAGTTGCTACAAATTGCTGGCAATTAACTCGCGGTACTGACTTTTTGGCTTCACTCCCTTGAGCTCAGTCACCAAAGCTTTATCTTTAAAATACTGAATCGTCGGCGTACCCATAACGCCAGCATTTTCAGCAATTTCTGGATCTTCTTCGATGTCAATTTCCACGTAATGGATTTTGCCCTCGAACTCGTCTACTACTTTGCTCAAAATTGGCTTGAGACTGTGACAAGGGCCGCAAGTCGGAGCGGAATACTTGACCACAATCAGTCGATCGCTCTCGTGGAACAATTTCCGCAGAGCGTAACCTCCTTCGTGGCGGGTGTCATTGAGATCGAAGTTCTCGCTAGTTTTGCGAACTTTTTGAGTTTCCGGGGCTGCTGCAGGTTGCTCGGATGCCTCGCTTTGATGGAATTCCTGAGCCAAGCCGTTCGAGGACAGCCACCTTTCTGCCAGCATCGCCCCCATGCAACCGCTTCCTGCTGCGGTGATTGCTTGGCGAAACTCGTGGTCTTGCACGTCGCCCACAGCATAAACTCCCTCGACGCTAGTTTCTACCGAACCGTGTTTGGTAACGATGTAGCCTACTTCGTCGAGTTCGAGTTGGTCTTTGAACAGTTGAGTGTTGGGAGTGTGACCGATCGCGTAAAACAATCCTTTCACCATCAAAGCGCTTTCGTCGCCTGTTTGGATATTTCTAATTCTCACCCCATCCATTTTGCCTCCTGGCTCTCCCAAAACATCCACTGCTTCGGTGTTCCAATGCACGGTGATTTTGGGATTGCTCAACACTCGATCTTGCATGGCTTTGCTGGCCCGCATCCGATCGCGCCGCACCAGCATATGTACGTGAGAGCCGTATTTTGTCAGATAAATCGATTCTTCTGCTGCTGTATCCCCCGCGCCGATGACAGCTAAATCTACTCCTTTAAATAGCGGGGTAGCGCCGTCGCAAATCGCACAGGCGGAAATTCCGTGACTCCAAAATACGCGCTCGCTAGGCAGTCCCAGCCTTTTTGCCGTCGCGCCTGTAGCGATTACAATAGTGTGGGCTTTGATTTCCCGATCGTCCGATCGCACGGTAAACGGACGCTGACTCAAATCTACGTAGGTTACATCTTCTGTATATAATTCGGCCCCCCAGCGCACTGCTTGAGCTTTCATCCGATCCATGAGCTGCGGGCCGGTGATGCCTTCGGGGAAGCCGGGAAAGTTTTCTACTTCTGTTGTCGTCATCAGTTGACCGCCGGGAATGCCTCCCATTTGGTAACCTTCAAAGACTACTGGTTTCAGGTTTGCCCGACCGGCGTAGATGGCGGCCGTGTAGCCTGCTGGGCCGGAGCCGATAATTACTAGGTTTTCTACGGTTTGTTGGGTCATAGCTCGTTTGTTAAACTCATAACGACTTCGCTTTCTGTCGATCATAGCAGAAGTCGGGAAAGTGCGATCGACTTGGCAAGCTTTCTCGCCACCGGAATTTATAGATGCGCGGAAATTTGGTAGGGACACGGCAATGCCGTGTCCTTAAAGTATTTTATGCCGATCGAGAGCTATGCAGTTGCAGGTCGATCGCTCTTTTGAGTCGCTACTGCCCTTGTGATAAGCAGAAACAATCAAAAAATCAATTTAGTTTTAAATGTTCGATCTAATTTTATTACTTAAATTTTCAGTAAAGATAAATTTTGCCAAAATTATTGACACTATTCTCAATTATTTAACGTATTTTCTGGGTTTGAGGCTTGACTTGCAGTTTTATAATTTAGTGTTAATATTGCTATATTAGGTCTTTTTTATAACTAATTAAGCTGTGTCGGTCAAAAAAGCTTTTAAACTCGTCAAATAAGCGAACTCAGACCAGGCAAAAAACAGATTTTAACTTTGACCAAAATCGTAAGAATTGTAAATAAAAATTGGCTTATTTGACATAATACTGTTTTTGTGGTATGCAAAGGGCGATCGAGGCAAAGAAGGTCGATGTTTTGAACCGCAGATGCAGGCGGATGGACGCGGATGAACGCAGATTAAGATATATAGCCTGTCTCATATATATGAGATACACTTTGGTAATTGGTAATTGGTAATAGATGGAGCTTGTACCTTACTGATGTAAGAATGATATAGATAGGCTTGATATTGCTTTTGAGTTCGTGGATAAAATCAAGATCTTGTTTGTTTGCAGTCGGAATAAGTGGCGGAGTTTGACCGCAGAGAAAATCTGCGAAAAAATTAGCGGGTACAGCGTTCGATCGGCCGGAACGGAAAAAAATGCCAGAATTAAAGTAACTGAGGGTCTTGTCGGTTGGGCGGATTGGATATTCGTCATGGAAAAAAAGCACGCCGATCGACTGCGCGACAAATTTCCAGATAGCATCCAAGGAAAACAGGTAATTTGCCTGCAAATCCCGGATAATTACAGATATATGGAACCCGAGTTAGTTGAGCTGTTGCAGGCGAAACTCAGTCCATATATAGAAATGCTAGATAACAGGACAAATTTTATGGAGCGAGTTTTAGAACCGGAGGTTATGGATTCCTTGGAAGAGGCCGTCGAATACGATTCGATGGACTTTACTGAGGTTAATGCTGCATTTGCCAAGAGTGCTGCTGCTTTAGGGCCGGTTTTTGGAAACGTTTTGGATGCGGGGACGGGTACGGCTCGAATTCCGATCGCTATTAGCCAACTGCGGCCGGAATGGAAATTGACTTGCATCGATTTATCAGCAAATATGCTGAAAGTAGGACAGGAGAATGTGGAAAAGGCGGGCGCGCGATCGCAAATTACTCTGGAATTAATCGATGCTAAAGCCATGCCTTATCCCGACAGCTATTTTGACTTGGTGATTTCCAACAGTATTATCCACCATTTGCCAGATCCGCTGCCGTTTTTGCAGGAAGTCAAGCGGGTGTTGAAGCCTAACGGCGGCATTTTTTTGCGGGATTTACTGCGGCCGGAAACAGTGGCAATGAGGGATAATTTAGTCGAGAGTTATGCGGGAGATTGCAACGCGCATCAAAAACAGTTATTCAGCGATTCGCTGCAAGCGGCATTTACTCTGACTGAAGTTGAGGAGATGGTGAAAAATGCCGGATTGGAGGGGTTGAGAATTTATGAATCTTCGGACAGGCACTGGACGATCGAGCGGCTTGGTGCGAAACTTAATTAAAAATAAGTTGTTGGGAAAATTGTTAAAACATTTCGTAGTCAGCGCTTAAGTCCGCAGCTTCATGAACAGAATTTAAAAACATTTCAAGGCTCACTGTTGCAACCTCGACATTGTTCTAGCTTTCACTTGTTGCCAAGAAATAACAGCACTCGGATTTGTTTCGTGGTCTAGCAAGCGGCGAGATAGCTCTATCCTTTGAGATTCAGTTAATTCAAGATGTTCGGGTTCTGCACTTATGCTGTCCCATATCGCTTGTACTAAGCGAATTCTGTCATTAACACTCAAACTAATAATTTCTGCAAGAGTACCAGCGATATCCATAGCTTAAAAATGCGTTACGGCTCAATACTTTTCCACATTTTATCGCAAAAATAGCTGGGAAGGAGCGATCGCACTTCCTCAGCCCTGCGCTGTACTGTTGCGCGATCGCGAACAAACTCAAAACCGATTTACGGACGATCGCCCGGATCGAAGGCGACTATGAGGCTAGCTTCCGGCAGCAACTGTCGCAAAATGCTCATCTGACCGTCTGCGTGCGATCGACTGCGGCACCGACCTACGACGATTCTCTGCAAATTGGGCAGCAGGCGAACAATAATCCAGGCATTCAGACGCTGTTTGTAAGGCTTGACACTCCCCAACTATCAAGGTGTGGGGATTCTTAATTCAGCGACTAACCTTTAAGTGTTGCGTCCTTGCGGCAATACTCAAACTTTTTAACCGTAGAATCCTACCAATTAACGAGCCTGATTCGCAGCCACCCCAGCGGGTCTATCTCCAAAAGCGTACTAGAATATTTATCTAGAGTTTGGGTATGCCCTACCCTACTTAACAATTCTCAAAATAGTTTGTTTTGACTGGTTTAAGGCTTACTAAATTCAGCCTTTAGCTGTTTAAAGAGTTTTCGCCGCTCTTTGTCCCCCGGTTTATGCCTAAAAGTGTGTCTTAGTCCCTGTTTCACGATGGCAAAGGAGTTTGACCTTGACTATTCTAGTATATAGCGGTTCTCAGGTAGATGAGGTACAAGAAAACTAACATAAACGGCAGTGGCAAATATCCCATAAAACCGCTCGAGAACCTCTAACCCAATTGGTGAATATACGTCCCGAACATGGCGTTGCAA
>JAAUPF010000154.1 GCA_012034575.1 Richelia sp. CSU_2_1
TCGGCGGCAAACGGGAAATTTTTAGCCAGCACGGCACAGTATTTGTTGAGGTCGTACTTATCTAGGTTTCGATTGTCCATCCAATAGCGCAAACAGCTATTGCGGACAAATTGAGCTGTACGAATTGATTCATCTACTGCTGTGAACTGACTCGCTTTGCCGTAGGTTTTAAACTCAAAAACTAGCATGGTTTGACCTCCCACCCGATCCTAGATCTTTCAGTACAAGATTGGTTCGTAAGTGCAACAAAGATTTATAATTAAAGCCGTCCTATAAGGACAGGGTTTTCAACCCAGTTTTCTGATAAGTTTTGTCAAAATAGGATTGGGAACTCGCGATCGACTGTCCAATCCGCGCGAGAACACCTGCACCAATTTACCAGCTTGACAAGGATTGACACATGAGACTGTTCAAATTTTTTCGCCCCGTATTTCGCATTGCTATTCGCACTTTAACGATCGTTGTGGGAATTACGATCGCCCTTAGCGTAAATCCTGCGCCCGCATCGGCTGCCGGCATACAACCGATCCAGTTGCGATCGCAGCCCGCAACAGCCCTGCGGGAACCGCAAAACGCGGGTTCCCAACAGTTAGCGCTTCGCAGCCCGGAATTAGTTCAGGGCGACAGCAGCAACAGCTTTGTTACGGCGGCGGTCGATCGAGTCGGGCCGGCCGTGGTGCGCATTGATACCGAACGCACCGTCAGTCGCAATCTCGATCCTTTCCTCGAAGACCCCTTCTTCGGCAGGTTTTTCGGAGATGATTTGCGCACTCAAATTCCCAGACAAGAGCGCTTGCGGGGTCAGGGTTCCGGCTTTGTTATCGATAAAACAGGGATTATTTTAACCAACGCCCACGTAGTTGACAAAGCCGATCGAGTGACTGTGACTTTAAACGACGGCAGAATATTTCCGGGAGAAGTCCAAGGTACTGACGAAGTGACAGATTTAGCTGTTGTTAAAATTAATACTAAGCAAGTCGATCTGCCCGTCGCAGCCTTGGGAGATTCCGACGCCGTAAAAGTCGGAGATTGGGCGATCGCAGTCGGTAACCCGCTAGGATTTGACAACACCGTCACTTTAGGCATTGTCAGCACCCTCAAGCGATCGAGCGCAGCCGTAGGAATTCCCGACAAACGGCTCGATTTCATTCAAACAGACGCAGCGATCAATCCCGGCAATTCCGGCGGTCCCCTGTTAAATGGCCGAGGAGAAGTAATCGGCATCAACACGGCGATTCGAGCCGACGCGATGGGTATCGGCTTTGCAATTCCCATCAACAAAGCTAAAGCTATCTACGCGCAGCTAGCTCGCGGAGAGCAAGTCAGCCACCCGTTTTTGGGCATTCAGATGGTTGCTTTGACTCCGGAGATTGCTAGAGAGAACAATACCGATCCGAATGCTTCTTTAATCGTGCCAGAAGTTGCAGGGGTTTTGGTAATGCGAGTGCTGCCAAATACTCCGGCGGAAAAAGCCGGAATTCGCAAAGGAGATGTCATAGTTCAAATTGACAGCCAGACTGTTATCACCGCCGAACAATTGCAAAATTTGGTAGAAAACAGCCAAATCGGTCAAACTTTAAAACTGAAAGTGCTGCGCGGTTCTCAGAGTAAAATGCTGGCGGTTCAAACGGCTCAATTGAGGGATTTTTAAAAGTTACAGCAGATTCCGCTTCGATCGGGGACACCGCGCGATCGATCGCCTACGAGAAGGACACGGCACAGCCGTGTCCTTACTCGTAGGGTATTTTGGGTCTCCCAATGAAGCAAGAATCTCCGCACTTTTAGGCGGAGAGTGTTAGATCGGAAGAGACATCTAACAGTTTCACACCCTTATGCGTGGAATTGGGATTAAAGAAGTTTTATGAAAATTAGCACATCCAGCGCTAACCAACCTCAGGTTCCCTTCACATCCCTTGCACCATTTCTGCTAATTGCGTTCGGCTTAGCGTGGGGAATCTTAGCGCTTTTTATCCTGCTGCCTGAGCCAGCCGTTCTGGTTGTCTGGCTCAACGGAAAAGCCCTGTTCGCGAGGGCAGATGCCGTGACGGATGTCATTCCTCCTGCTGCAAAAATCGATCCGACAAATAAGGGGGAATTCAACCGATGATTAATCGCCACTCTGAAACAAAATCGAACATTGCAGGAGCGATCGCGATGATTCTCCTCAGAATTTTTGCACTTGCGATCGTTGTTTTATTGCTTGTGCCGGTCGCACTACTTCCGATCGGTACCGCTGTTCCCAAATCTATTCTGGTTGTGTTTGCTGTTGTAGAAATCGCGCTTTTGGCTGTGTTGTTTCGCTCTGTTCGCGCCCGACGAATTCTGTTGACCCTTGCCGGATTTGTTGCGATCGCCATTCTCGCCATCTTTGGCTCCCAGATTTTTGCCTCTACCCCCCCTATTCTCGATGCCAATGACAAACCCATTCCCAACAGCATTGCTGTGCTGGAACAGGTAAAACTGAACGGAACCAAACAATGGATTACGATTCGTGGCAAGGATGTCACGCGACCTGTACTCCTCTTTCTGGCGGGTGGTCCCGGCGGTAGCGAACTGGTATGGACGCGCAAATATCTTGACAGATTAGAGGATCGTTTTGTGGTCGTGAATTGGGATCAACCGGGTGCTGCCAAATCCTACAATGCAATACCAATTCCCATGCTGACGACAGAGCGATATATCGCCGACGCGCATCAATTGGTAGAACTGCTGCGATCGCGCTTTCAGCAAGACAAACTCTATCTCCTGGGCGAATCTTGGGGCACGATTTTGGGGATCGAGTTGGTGCAACAGTATCCTAATTTGTTTCATGCCTACATTGGTAGCGGACAGATGGTTAATACAACTGAAAATGATGTCATGGGATATCAATTTGCGCTGAAATGGACGCGCGATCGTGGCGACACCAAAACGCTAGAAACTCTACAGCGTAATGGCTCACCCCCTTATATCGGCAATGGTATGTTTATGAAATATATTGCCTACTTCAGTGTTCTCAACAGCTATATGTTCAACCATGCACCAGGCGAAGGCACAGAAGGCAATCGGCTGTTAGATGTACTCGGAATAGAATACGGTTATGTTGATAAAGTCAACTGGTTTCGCGGCTTAATCGATGTATTCACTATCTTTTATCCGAAACTTGCGGATCTCGATTTCTCGACGCAAGCTGCAAAATTAGAGGTTCCTGTGTACTTTACAGTTGGGCGCTGGGATGTCAACGCGATGGCATCACTGGTTGAGCGCTATTACAAAGGACTGCAAGCACCGCACAAAGAACTGATCTGGTTTGAAAAGTCCGGACACACGCCGCTTTACGAAGAGCCAAAGCAATTTGTGGATATCATAGTGAATCGCGTGTTGGCAAAGACGCTACCTGTGCGATCCAACTGAATGTCAATGCTTTCTTGATTCCCAGTTGAAATTGAAAAATAAAAATGCCGGGACGATCGACCTTAAACGCAAACTCCGGGGTTCTCTCAGGAACAGCAAAGGCAGCAAGGCCAGCAGTCGCACGGCTGTTGAAATGGCAAACAGACCTCCCAAATTCATGCCCGGAATTTCCGCTAGAAACCCGCCGGTGGTAGTTCCACAGGCCCCAGCTACTCCTGAAATGGCAGAGGCGATCGCAAAATAAGTTGAAGGATGCTCGATCGGCGCTATTTCCATTTGAATGTTGTTAGTACACAGGTCGATCGCCCCTAAAGTCGTACCGGCGAGCAAGTGCAACAAGGGAAGCCACAGCCACAGAGCGATCGGGCGATCGCCAATACCCAACCACAACACGGGCGTTACCGCTACCAGCAGCCCCACAGCAATCAGTAAAGGGCGATTTCCGAGGCGATCGGCCAATTTGCCCCAAAACATCAGCAGCAGCAAGTTGGCTCCCGCACTCAAGCTGCTGTAAATCGTTACCAAACTCACGTCGAGGTTTAAATCTTTCAGCAGGTAGATGTTAAAAAAAGGCGCGCTCAAATTAACAGCAAATGTCCACAAGGTAAAGTACGCAAGAAATTTTAAAAAGTTGACATCTTTAAGCACCGAAGGTACAAAATTTCTGTTATTTTCTGCTGTTTTTTGTTGAACTTGCCCGCCGCCGACTTGGGGCGGTCGCGCCTGCGGGTTCACATCCACCATCAAAAACTGAAACCCCAAACTGAGCATTCCAGCCACTACCCCGAAAAATAAAATTACACCGTAGCCTACAACCGGATCGGCACTCCAAGCTCCGGCTCCGGCTCCCATCAGCGGCACTCCCAGCAAAGTAATTAAGGTGGTAGCACTGTTGCGCAGGCCGAAATACCTGCCCCGCAAGCGGTGGGGAACTACCGCCGTCATCCAGCTAAACCAATTAGCGCTGGCTAAAGAGCCCAAGAGGCTAGTTATAAACACGATCGCCAGCGTCCATTCCAAAAGTCCGTGTTCGTCAGTATTGCGCCAACTCGCTGCCGCAATCGCCGCTACCAGCACCAGCCATAACAGTCGTGATACTCCGAAGATCCACAAGTTGTACCAGTGGCGGCTGTTGGTGCGATCCGCTAAATAAGCTCCCAAGGGTTGCAGCAAATTGACTAGCATCGGAATTGCTGACAGTATGCCGATTTCCCAGCTCGTAGCGCCCAGTTCCAGAAAAAAGTTGCTCAGCAATACCCCCCCCGTGGTACAGGAGAAGATAGTGGCAAAAACGCCGTCTAGGGTTGAGGCTCGGAGGGTCGATCGAATGCGTTGTTTGGAAATTTTCGGGTCTGTTTTTGGAGGTGGAACTAGCTGGGATATTGTCTGTTCTAGTATGTCTGGGGTTTGAAGGGATAGAGTTTCTTTGAAATCCCCAACCTGTTCAATCATATTTAACGGCGTTGGTATTGGCTATTTTTAAACTGATTCGATCGCCTGACATCCGATCGCACATTGCTTTTGCACTTCGTATACTGTTTTTGACAAAATGTTTTTAACAAGATTAGCTGTACGAATTATTTTGCAGGCGATCGCAAAATGTTCGATTTAACTTCCTGAGTTTAGCTGCAACTAAAAGTACACACAATACAAACAACCCAACTATAGCAATTCTCTCTTAAGTGAGGTACCTGCTCGATCGATTACCAATTACCAACCCCCGCGATGTACCTCATATTACTGAGAAAGGCTATATCTTGTGATGTATTTTACCCCGATGTATTTACCACAATAACAGACGGTCTTTACATTTGCTTGTCAATTGCAATACATCAAGGTCGATCGTCCTCTAACATAAAGCCGATCTGTGGTGCAAAATCAATATAAAACCAGTCTCGCCTGCAAAAGGTAGCTCGAAAGCAAGACTGGCGCATCCGGGTAATTTTTATTACTTTAGATAAGATTTTCTCCCGCGACATCGACCGTTTGGAGTATCTTTGAAGCAAATCCGGTTCTGTTCGCTAAATCGCACTCTAAGGAAGAAGGAAGAAGGAGGAAGGAAGGAGGGTAGAGGTGGATAATTCCCAATCCCCAATTCCCAATTCCCAATTCCCCATTCCCAATTCCCCATTCCCAATTCCCAATTCCCAACTCTCAACTCTCAACAGTCAACTATTTAGAGATCGCACCAATTCACTACCAAAAAATTGCTCGAATTCTCCCTCGAACAAGTCGCCCCACGGGCCAAAAGAAATTTCGCGCGATCGCGAACATTCTGCTTTCAAACTTTTACGGCTGGCTAAATCCATAGCGTAAAAGATTAGCGATTTGCCCAGTACGGCGGCTAACTCCAATCCGCTAGCAAATACTGCAATTCCATCTAAACTAACAGTTTCAACTTGTTCTAGATCGACGACTACCTTCTCTGAAGCTGTTTCGATAGCTTGTTCTAAAACTGTTTGAAAATCTAGAACCGCGATGCCGCAAAGACAGCCCTTGGGTTGCAAAACAATGGTGTTAAGTGCGGTAGTTCCCGAACAGAGTTTGACGTTATAACGGTAAGCAACCGGGGAATTTGGCGTAGAAGCAGTTTTCATCTTTCTTGTTGAAACCTTAAGTTGAAACCTTAAACATAGTGCGGTCTCGATCGCTGGCTGGCTATTTGTCCCGTGTATGAACTAGCTGTCTAGTCTTGTCCACTGTTTGATGAATAGCGTTCGGCAAGATGTTGCTGTTATTAACATTTAGGTATCAGTAGCATTTGTTCCAGCCGCTGCGTATAAATACGGGATTTTCGATCGGGCTGCGCTGGTACTGCCAACAGATTGTTGACAAAAGTAACAAAAACTGCTAACTATATCAAACCCTACAATCAAGCTTAAATGTTTGAGAGCTGTCACTATTGCCGGTGATTGCGATCGCCGGCAAATTTACGGATTTGTGGATTGTACCATGACAAAAACTCAACCTCGATCGGGGTATACACTGCCAGTATTTGCCTGTGCTGCTGCGCTAGCAGCCTTGCGGTGCCTGCGTGCGGGCATTCAATTTGTAGATATGGTATCAGTAGATCTACTTGAACCGGCAATAACAGCAGAAATTCCGATCGAGCAAGCGGCTGCCCTCACCGCAAATACAGCTTTAGCGATCGCTCGCTCAGATCCGGGCGACAACCTAGATCTGACTCAGAATACTCCTGTTTGGGCAATGGTGGCGTTGGGGGAGAGGATCACAGGGGGTGAGAGGGTGAGGGGGGTAGAAGACGAGGAAAGAATTGTGATTCTTGGTGGTGAAGGTATCGGGCGTCACGCAGTCGGGGGCGAGGCAGCTATCTATAATTACGCTCAACGGCTGCTAAGAGCGAATCTGAGCCGAGAACTCCAATTAAATGAAAAAATTACCGTCACGATCGTTCTCCCCTCAGGTCGCCAACTGGCAGCCCGCACGTCGAACGCAGCTTTCGGCGTTGTCGAAGGACTATCGCTGCTGGGTACGACGGGAATTTCTCAGCCGCTGAGCGCCCCCGGACAGTTGGAAGTTTACCGCGAACAACTGCAACACAAAGCCCAACAGTTCGACTGTTTGGTTTTCTGCATCGGCGAAAACGGCTTGGATTTGGCGCGGAATCTGGGGATCGATCGAGAAAGACTCATTAAAACAGCTAATTGGCTCGGTCCCTTGCTGGTAGAAGCCGGACTTTTGGGTGTGCCATCAATTTTGCTGTTCGGCTATCACGGAAAACTGATGAAATTGGCGGCAGGGATTTTTCACACCCACCACCACCTCGCCGACGGGCGGCGCGAAATTCTGACAGCCTACTGCGCTACCGCGGGAATGGCTGCTGGTGAGTGCGCCGCCATTTTTGCGGCGGCGACGGCCGAAGACGCCCTCAAACACCTGCGAGCTTTGGATGCAGCAACTGGAAGCAATTGGGTCGATCGAGTTTACGGCGAAATTGCCCGACAGATAGACGCGCGATCGTCCGAATATATTTTTACTCACAGCGAGCGCCGCGTCCGGGTCGGCTCGGTGATGTTCGGGCGCGATCGCAAAATAATTGTTAAAACTGAAATAGGAGATACATTTCTCACCCAAATTTGCTAATGTAGTGTGAATATCCTGAGATTTTTTTAACCGAAATCTCAGAATAGGTAATCAGTAGTAATTCCTTAGTCCCACACCTTAATTATACCGGGTTGAGATTTAACTGAGATTTAACGAAGCAACGCAATTAAAGCGCAGAAGTGAATTAGCCATTGCCCTCGACTTTCAGGAGCGGATTTGCCCTAATATCCAATGCAAATCCCAGCCTCTGCAAACTCAAATCTCCCAAAAAATTTGACGATCGAACGCAAAAATCACCAACAAGTAGAAACTACCAATTAAGCAGTAACCGTGACTACTCAACTAGAAACAGAATCAGCCCTCGACAACTCCGAACTCGGGCAGATCGATCGCCAGACGATCGTCATCCTCGACTTCGGTTCCCAGTATTCGGAATTGATTGCCCGCCGCATCCGCGAAACTCAAGTATATTCAGAAGTTATTTCTTACCGCACTACTGCCGCACAATTGGCAGTTATCAATCCTAAAGGAATTATTCTCTCTGGAGGTCCGAGTTCTGTATACGACGAAAGAGCTCCTCACTGTGACCCAGAAATTTGGAATTTAGGAATACCTATTCTGGGGGTTTGTTACGGGATGCAGTTGATGGTCAAGCAGCTTGGAGGGACTGTCGAACGAGCTAAATTAGCCGAGTACGGCAAGGCATCGATATTTATTGATGACCCTACAGATTTGCTGACTAATGTTGAAGAAAATAGCACGATGTGGATGAGCCACGGAGACTCTTGTACCGAGTTGCCGACAGGTTTTGAAATCCTCGCTCACACTGAAAATACTCATTGTGCCGCAATTGCCCATCACGAAAAACAACTCTATGGAGTTCAGTTTCACCCGGAAGTGGTACATTCAACCTGCGGAATTGCCTTAATTCGCAATTTTGTTTACCATATTTGCCGCTGCGAACCGACTTGGACGACGGCTGCTTTTGTCGAGGAATCGGTTCGCGAAATTCGGGCAAGAGTGGGAGACAAACGGGTGTTGCTGGCCCTATCCGGTGGCGTAGATTCTTCAACTTTAGCTTTCTTGCTGCACCGGGCGATCGGGGACCAATTAACTTGTATGTTTATCGATCAAGGATTCATGCGCAAGCATGAGCCGGAACGGTTGGTAAAATTATTTCGAGAGCAATTCCACATTCCGGTTGAGTATGTAAATGCGCGCGATCGATTCCTGGCTCAAGTAGCAGGAGTTACCGATCCCGAAATCAAACGCAAGCGCATCGGCCACGAATTTATCAGTGTATTTGAAGAAGAATCGAAGCGATTGGGACCTTTTGATTACCTCGCTCAAGGTACTCTTTATCCTGATGTTATTGAGTCGGCAGATACTAATGTAGACCCGCAAAGTGGCGAGCGTGTTGCTGTTAAGATTAAGAGCCACCATAACGTGGGCGGATTGCCGAAGGATTTGCGGTTTAAGCTGATCGAACCGCTGCGAAAATTGTTCAAAGATGAAGTGCGAAAAGTTGGGAAATCGATCGGTTTGCCGGAAGAAATTGTGAACCGACAGCCTTTCCCCGGCCCCGGATTGGCAATTCGGATTATTGGGGAAGTTACTGCAGAAAGATTGAATATTTTGCGGGATGCTGATTTGATAGTTCGCCAAGAAATTAACCGTCAAGGATTTTATAACGAACTGTGGCAAGCTTTTGCAGTTTTGCTGCCGATTCGCAGTGTGGGTGTCATGGGAGATCAGCGGACTTACGCTCATCCGATCGTCCTGCGATTTATTAAGAGCGAAGATGGAATGACGGCTGATTGGGCGCGAGTACCTTACGATTTGTTGGAACTGATTTCTAACCGGATTGTCAATGAAGTTAAAGGCGTTAATCGCGTGGTTTACGACATTACTTCTAAGCCGCCGGGAACGATCGAATGGGAATAGATAGATTTTCGATTTTTGATTTTCGATTTTCGATTTTCGATTTAAAGAATTGAGAATAGATAGATTTTCGATTTTCGATTTAAAGAATTGAGGTATAGTTTATAGTGCGGACTGTCCGCACTACGAACCTTACTGATTGCGATCGATCGAATTGACTGTGCAGCGTGACTGTTCGTTCAATCAATTGCCTCCGGTGCGTCAAACTTAACTTGTCGGTAGATATCGGCGATCGCGATTTCCACACCCACCGATTCGAGCAACAAACTCTCTTCCAAACTATACTCGTACAGCACCCATTTCCCCTGCTCGTTGCGCCGAAAAACTTCCACGCCCGGTCGATCGACTTGTACGAGTACGTATTCTTGTAGTGTTGAAAATTTGCGGTAGCGAGCAAACTTCGTGCCGCGATCGATAGCTTCTGTTGAAGGCGATAAAACTTCGATAATTAATGAGGGAAATTGCACGATTTGCTCGTCAACATCGCGCTCGTCGCAAGTGACTACTACATCGGGAGAAAAATACTTCCGCCCCGGCTGGACTTGTACTTTTACATCTGCAATGTAAACCTCGCAAGGGCGATCGGCAAGGGCATCATCAAGCAGCTTGAAGCAATTTCCAGAAACCCGATTGTGGTGTCGAGTGCCGCCACTCATCGCCACCACTTCTCCATCCCAATACTCGTAACGTTCTTCTTGGGTGGGTTCCCAAACCAAATATTCCTGCGCGCTCATCAAGGGGCGATCGTCGGATAAAGCTACCATTGTTCGTTCGATCGGGGAATGATTTATTTTTACCAGCATAGCGCAAACCGATAGCAGCTCGCGGAGTGCGTTAGCTATCGAATTGCACGACTCATTCAGATTCACCCAAACATTCAGGTGGCGATTTTTGCTGCAGGTGAGGCGATCGAAAATTACCTAATTTTTTGCTATAGTAAGTAGAGAAAAAATTGTAAAGATTGTAGGGAGCGATCGAACGCATATGGTAACGACTCCTCTATTATTAAATGAGTCCCGATCGAACGGCGAAAAACGGGTAATTTTTCACAATTTGAATTGGCAAGCCTACCAGCAAATCGTTAAAGCAATTGGCGAGAATCGCTCTGCTCGTTTTACCTACGATCGCGGGACTTTAGAAATCACCATGCCTTTAGAAGAACATGAATTTTATCGGGAACTAATCGGACGTTTTATTTATTTTTTAGTTTCTGAGTTAGGTTTGAAAATTAAAACGATGGGTTCGACAAGGCTCGATCGAGAAGATTTGACTCGGGGTACAGAACCGGATAACGCTTACTACATTCAAAACCAGCCGCGAGTAGCAGGAAAAACAGTAAATTTGGCAGAAGATCCGCCCCCAGATTTGGTCGTCGAGGTCGATATTACCCACACGGATATTGATAAACCTGCACTTTATGCCAGTTTGGGAGTTCCTGAATTTTGGCGTTTTAACGGCCGGATTTGGCGAATCTATCAACTTCAAGATGGAAAATATCGAGAAGTGGAAATTAGCCCGACTTTTGGGCAAGTTCCTCAAACTAAACTTTATGAATTTCTGAGTCAAGCGCAGGAAGATGAAGTAGCAGCCGAACAAAGTTTGCGGCAATGGATTCGCCAACAAAAAGGCATTGCTGAATCAAATGACTGACGATCGAACTGCACTTAGAATAAAAAGATACTGCAAACTTAGATGAGTTCTATGTTGCCAGCATTGTCAAATACCGCAGGATTATTGCGCTAATGCAAAACTTTTTTGCCCGGATGTGGGATAATCCTCAAAAGGACACCAAACTTCCCCACGCAAAACAGCGATTCTTGCTTGAAGAAACGGGGTTTATTCTTGGTGCTGATTCTGCCGCGGATCGCGATCGCGTTTTCTAGTTACCCTGCGGATTTCGATCGAGCAGATAAACTTCTGTTGCTAAATGACCGGATTTTCAAGGATGAGCGTGTAAGTTATTGTACGATCGAAATTATTCTAGGGCGGTGGGGTTTTGCTATGGGATTTTTTCAGTTTGCTCGACCGATCGTCACAGTGGCAATTTTCACGGCTGCTACCAGTAATTCCCAAGTTTTAGCAGCAGAGGAGCTCGCCAATCATCAGCCAGTTACCGATACAGTCAATGCAGCAGCAGCAATATCGCATCCTGTTGCGCCGAGATCGTTTAACTATAAGTTACCGGAAAGTGAGAATGCGGATGAGTTTGCAGCAATCGGGCGATCGCAAAATTCCCATGCAAGCGACGATCGCGCAACGGATGAATTTGACAGTTTTTTGCATCAGGAAACAGGCGATCGAATTAGCGAAAATCTAAATCCGCCACCAGCAGAATTTAACCGAGAAATTTCTACAGAGGCAAACACAGAAGTTCAGGAAAATCCTTTGCCATCCGAGTTGAGAAATGAGACAGAAAAATCGCTACTTCCTCAAAAGATCGCCCAACAAATCCCCAACTCGATCGCGCCTGAATCGCCTTTGCAGGAACAAATTCGCGATCGACAAATTCCCAATCCCATTACTCCACAACCACCCTTACCGCAGCCAATTCCTGCCCCGCAACCCGCACCGGAACCTCCTTTTAATATCCCCGTACCCGCACCTGTGCCACCTGCTGAAACAGAAATTCCAGGTACTGTAATTATTCAAAGATTCGAGTTTGCAGGAAATACAGCTTTCAGCAGCGAAGAATTAGCTAAAGTTACCGCACAATTTACTAACAAACCGATTTCTTTTGCCGAATTGTTGCAAGCTGAAGCTGCTATTACCAAGCTTTACGTTGATGCAGGCTACATCAATTCCGGGGCAGTAATTCCAGCAGGACAAAACTTATCTGCGGGAGTAGTAACTATTAGAATTATCGAAGGCGGTTTGCAAGATATCGTCGTCAGCGGTACAGGCAGGCTCGATCCCAACTACGTGAGAAGCAGGCTCGCGATCGCAGCAGGCAGGCCGCTGAATACTAACCGCTTGCTGCAAGCCTTACAGCTTTTGCAGCTCGATCCTTTGATACAAAATATATCTGCCGAACTGACAGCCGGCGCGCGACCGGAACTTAGTATCCTGGAAGTGAGAGTAAAACCGGCGAGAACCCTCAACGCGCAATTAATTTTGGACAACGGTCGATCGCCCAGTGTCGGCAGTTTCCGGCGCGGCATCGAGTTTACCCAAGCCAACACCCTCGGGCTGGGAGACGCGCTGAGAGTAAATTATACAAACACTACAGGTAGCAACGCTTTCGATATTAACTATACTTTACCCGTCAATCCCCGCAACGGCACTGTCAGCTTGAGTTACGGTAGAACCGGCAGCGATGTCGTGGAACCGCCGTTCGATCGACTGGAGATTGTCGGAAAGTCCAGCAGGTACGAATTAACATACCGCCAGCCCGTGTTGCAAACAGCGTCGCGGGAATTCGCACTCGGTATAACTGCCTCGCTTCAGGAAAGCCGCACAACCCTGCTGGGTGAAAGCGAACCGCTGTCTCCGGGGGCGGATGAGGAAGGGAGGACGCGGGTATCGGCTGTGAGATTTTTTCAGGAGTGGACGCAAAGGAGTCCGCGATCGGTTTTGGCAGCGCGATCGCAGTTTAGTGTGGGCTTGGGGGCTTTCGGCGCAACCGTCAACTCAGAAGCCCCTGACAGCCGTTTTTTGGCATGGCGGGGACAGGCGCAATACGTGAGGCTGTTGGCACCCGAAACGCTGTTTGTAGCGCGATCGGACTTGCAATTAGCCAATCGGGCGTTAGTGCCTTTGGAACAAATTGGTTTGGGCGGTTTTCGCAGCATCAGGGGATACCGGCAGGATGTTTTGCTAACAGATAACGGGCTGTTACTTTCGGCGGAAGTGCAAATTCCCGTAGCGCGTTTTGGGCGTGCAAATCTGTTGCAAGTCGTGCCGTTTGTCGATTACGGGCGCGGCTGGAACAGTTCGGGGGAAGATAGTCCTAAAGAGAATAATTTGTTGGGTGTTGGTTTGGGTTTGCAGTTGCGTTTGGGCGATAGGTTTACGGGCAGGATTGAGTACGGAGTGCCGCTGATTGATGCGGGGAATTCTGATGGGAATACTTGGCAGGAAAAAGGGCTTTATTTTTCGGTGATTTACAATCTATTTTAGCTGGTCTGCAGTACGGACTTTTCACAGAAAAATATCCTTATATAGCAGTCCTAAATGATTTTTTATGGAGCGGTGTACTGAGGTATCTTGGGAGCAATAAATTTATGCTCGTCACCTTTGAGAATGATTTAGGACTGCTATAGCAGTTGACAGTTGACATTATAGTGCGATCGTCCCCGCTCGCGAGCGATTGACAGTGAATTTTAAGGTCATGCTCACAGCCTAACATTTCGGTGTGATTTGTGTTCGCCGCAATGTAAAATCTTTGTGTATTGCCGTCCTGGAAGGACGGGGTTTCCAACCCATTTTTTTGGTCAGAGCGACATGAGGAACGCTCGCGCGCCCGATTCCCAGACGCACGATCGCACCCTACATTGCTTAAGTTGACACCAATGGGCACTGCCTTGTCCTTGCTGCCTTGTCCTTTGCTTGCTAATTCGATTGCGGTCGATCGGCGGGACGTGATATAAGATTGGGAAGCAAATATCGATCGAAAAGGGGGAGCAATTGTGGTTAAATACACCCGAATTCTATCCATAGATGGAGGCGGCATTCGAGGGATTATTCCCGCACAAGTAGCAGTTAGGCTTGAGGAAAAGCTGCAACAAAAAAGTGGCAATCTCGATGCTAGAATAGCCGACTATTTTGATTTAATTGCCGGCACGAGTGCGGGAGGTATTCTAACTTGCATTTATCTGTATCCCGACCCCGAAAACCCTCATAAACCTCGGTGGACGGCCGAAGATGCGCTGAATTTTACGATCGGCAGCGGCCGCGATGTTTTTAAAACTTCCTTTTGGCAAACGCTAAAATCTCTAGATGGTTTGGTAGACGAGAAATATGCCAGCGATGCCTTAGAAAAATATTTCTTGAAAAATTTTGAAGACTGCAAACTCAGCGAACTGCTAAAACCTTGTTTGATTACCAGTTACGATGTCGAAAGAAGAAAAGCAACATTTTTCAATCAAATGGACGGTCGAAAAACTCCCGATCGAGATTTTTTTATTAGAGATGTAGCCCGAGCCACTTCAGCAGCTCCCAGCTACTTTCAAATTCCTAAAATTCGCTCCATGACTGGCGAATCCTATGCTTTAGTTGACGGTGGAGTATTTGCCAACAATCCCGCCCTGTGCGCCTATGCAGAAGTAAGGCATGAATTCAGAATACCGGACGATCGCCCCGACAAAGGTCCGACAGCAAAAGAAATGGTAATTTTATCGCTAGGAACGGGAGAAGCTGAGAAAAAATATCCCTACGAAGAAGTGAAAGATTGGGGTCAAGTAGAGTGGATCGAACCTTTAATCGATATCTTGATGTCGGGAATTTCTGAGACTGTAAACTATCAATTGATCCAAATATATGATGCGATCGAAAAACCGCATCAATATTTGAGAATCAATCCTAATTTGCTCGATGAAAAACCGCTGCCGATCGACGATGCTTCAGAAGAGAACATATCAGAATTGGTGAGAATTGGCAAGGAACAAGCCGAAAAATACGATGCAGAGTTGGACAAATTGATCGAGTTGCTGCTAGCATAGGCAACAGCAAATCCGTAGTTTGTAGGGTGCGCAGCCTGCACCTTACGCTACCGAATCCGTCGCGAGTCATTAATTGCGTTGGTTAAAAAATACCAAGAAAAGAGCGATCGGCATTTCGATGAAACCTTTGGCAACAGGTGGTTTCAGAGATTTTCTGTCACCCTGTTTTTGGCCGGGCAAGTTTTGTGGCGCATCCTTCAAGGTAAGATCGATCGGCGCAATATCATGGAACATTTAGTTACAGTCGGCCTAGATTCTTTGCGTGCCGTACTGCTAATTGCTTTCTTTGCCGGCATGATTTTTACCGTTCAAACAGCCCGAGAATTGATTCGATTTGGGGCGATGGGCGCACTTGGAGGCGCTTTTGCATTGGCATTTTGTCGCGAATTAGCACCAGTTTTAACAGCCGGAGTAGTCGCGGGACAAGTAGGTTCCGCCTTCGCAGCAGAAATCGGCGAAATGCAGGTGACGGAACAAATAGACGCCCTGTATATGTTGAGAACAAATCCCGTAGATTATTTAGTAGTACCGCGAGTGATAGCTTGCTGCGTCATGCTGCCAATTTTAACAATTTTTGCCGTGTCTTTAGGAATGTTTGGCGGGTTATTTATCGCAGTTAACTTTTACGATTTGGAACCGTCAGTATTTTTAGAGTCGGTGCGGACTTTTTTAGGACCTTGGGACGTAATAACTATAGCGATTAAAAGCTGTATTTTTGGGTTAATAATTGCGATCGTCGGTTGCGGTTGGGGGCTGACAACAACTGGGGGAGGAAAAGGAGTCGGACAAGCTGCAACGGCTGCGGTGGTTACTTCTTGGGTGCTGATTTTTATGGCAGATTTCTTTTTGTCGCTGTTAATGTTTCACGAGTTGGCGATTACCAGAAATTGAGGTAATTTGAGGTGTTAGGTATTATGTTCGCAGTAAAAACTTCTTTGAGAAGTCGATCGCTCTTGTTTCCTTAAGCGCGATCGCCCTTTCCTTCCTTCGCTAAATCAGCCGGAAATTAGCGGATGTTAGCGAATTTGCACTCACTCCAATTAGCACACCTAATTGCTCTCCTGTCAAGAGGTTTTTGATAATTGTTCCCTGAGTATTTTGAATCAATTCCAACTGGCTAAAGCTCAAACCTCCGGTAAGTGCGATCGCATCTTCACCTACAGTAAAATCGGCAATAACATCAAATCCCCGACCCGCTTCCAAGACAAAGATATCGTTCCCGCTACCGCCGATTAAACTATCATTGCCTAAGTCTCCGTAAAGGATGTCTTCGCCTTGACAACCGCAGAGAGTATCGCTATCTTCCCCTCCATAAATAGTATCATTTCCTTCACACCCAGCTAACACATCTTCCTGTTCGTTACCGCTAATAAATTCATTGCCAGCCCCGCCGCAGATGGTATCTGAACCTCGATTGCCAAACAGGCAGTCCTCACCTTCACTGCCAATTATTGTGTCATTGCCTTTGCCTCCAAATAAAGTGTCATTCCCCTTGCCACCATCGATGAAATCATCATTTCTATTACCATAAACAATGTCATCATCTTCGCGACAATTTATCGAGTCATTGCCTTTGCCTCCGAAGATTAAATCATTGCCCAAGTTGCCCAGAATGATGTCACTATTTTCATCTCCAAACAAGACATCATCGCCACTGCCGCCGCTGATAAAATCGTTGCCCGTATTGCCGTTGAGAATGTCGGTGCGATCGCCACCATATAAGTTGTCATCCCCGTCTCTAGCATCCCAGATATTGCCATAATTGCTGCCTAATAATTCATCATTTTGGGCAGTACCTCTTTGACTTTCCAATACACCAAGCACGGTATTTTCAACCTCGTTTGGTTGGTTTAAATTGGGATAGGAAATGCGATCGCAAATGCAATCATCATTTGCCATCTGTAGGGGCGGTGCCCCCGTGCCCGCCCCGGTTGGTGTTGGCGTTGGCGCGGGGAGTTGGTGCAGGTGTTGGAGTTGGTGCAGATGTTGGAGTCGGAGTCGGAGTTGGCGTTGGAGTTGGT
>JAAUPF010000020.1 GCA_012034575.1 Richelia sp. CSU_2_1
TTCCATTTCATCTATGATCCCTGCTACTATTCCTAAATGGTCTAAATTTACGATATTTATAGCTTCAGATGGCTTTTTCATAGTTTTTATAGTTGCTCTACTTGCACTAATCATTATACCTTAAAAAACCTCAAATGATTGCATAGCAATCATTTGAGGTTTTGACAATTCTGAATCTCTTTGAAATTAAATTCGATCGAATATCTGCGGAATGTGGGTTACTACCTAATCGCGATCGAAAGACTCTCACATCCATTGCAGAGAAATCATCCTACAGTACGACCTCGAACATTTCAAGTATCCAGTGGCGATGATCGCCGATGCAATTTGGGAAGCCCTACTCAACCATATCTCCCACCTCACCAGGGAACTCAGGCTCAGCAAACAGTGCGCCTAGTTCCCCATACACAATTTATCAAATTTGTCAAGCAGTAGAAGCAGCCAACTCAGCCAAACGTTCCTGTTGGTCCTGAGAAATGCAAGTCTGAATAATCCCCTCAATATCACCTTCCAAAACAGTATTGAGTGAAAAATTTTCCCCCAAACGGTGGTCGGTCGCCCGATTATCCTTATAGTTGTAAGTGCGGATTTTCTCCGATCGCGAGCCAGTACCAACCTGAGCCAAACGCCGCGACTTCACCTCATCCTGCTGTTCCCGCAACTTCATTTCGTAGAGCTTAGCCCGCAAAATCTGCATCGCCCGCTCCTTATTCTGCAACTGACTGCGCTCTTCAGTACAGAAAATCCGAATCCCCGTCGGCTTGTGAAACAAATCCGCAGCAGTTTCCACCTTGTTCACATTTTGACCGCCAGCACCGCCCGATCGAGCCGTACTCATCTCAATATCCTTGGGATCGATGTGAATCTCCACATCATCAACCTCCGGCATTACAGCCACCGTCGCCGTCGAAGTGTGGACTCGCCCACCAGCTTCAGTTACAGGCACTCGCTGCACCCGATGCACCCCAGCTTCAAACTTCAGCTTGCTGTAAACGCTGTCGCCCGTAACTTCCAGAATTACTTCTTTAAAGCCGCCCATTTCTGCCAGCGATTCGCTCACCAACTTCACTTGCCAGCCTTGAGTTTGAGCGTAACGAGTATACAGTCGCAGCAAATCTCCCGCCCAAATACTGGCTTCATCTCCACCAGTACCCGCGCGAATTTCTAACATGATATTCTTGTCGTCATTCGGATCGCGAGGCAGCAATAAAACCTTCAAACGGCTTTCTAAATTCTCCAATTTTGACTCAAGTTCTTCTACTTCCAGATCCGCCATTTCTTGCAATTCTCGATCGCCCGCAGCCTCTTTCAACACCTGTTTGGCACCCACCAAATCGTCCTGAGTGCTTTTCCACAAGTTAAAAGTATCGACCACTTCTTCCAAGGACGATCGAGCTTTTGCTACTCGTTGAAACTCTTGATTGTCCCTAGCAACATCCGGGTCAGCCATGCGCCGAGTCAACTCATTAAAAGTTTGCTCCACCGACTTCAATTTATCCAGCAAATAAGATTCAGCCATTGTCAGTTGTCCTCAACTAGATTTTAGATTTTAGATTTTAGATTTTAGATCTTAGATTTGAAGAGCAGTTAGAGTGCAATTTTTCTTGGGATAAAGTCGATCGAACTCAATTACGAACTTGTAAATCTTCAACCTAAAATCTCAAATCCGAGGGGAATAAGTTGTCGCCAGAAATGTCGCGAGAAAAAACTACTCCCAACAAACTGCGGACAAATGACAATCCGGCTACTTTTTCTTTTTGCCTTTAGCAGCTTTACCCTCAGCTTTAGGAGCCTCCATTTTGATCGGTCCAACATTAGTAGCATCTGCTTTCGGCATTTCTACTTCCGTCATGCCGTACTTCCGCATGAAGCGTTCCACGCGACCTTCAGTATCAATAATCTTCTGAGTGCCAGTATAAAAAGGATGATTTCCCGACCACACATCAACCTGCAGTTGAGGCTTAGTCGAACCCACAGTCATCACCAGTTCACCATTGCAGTAAACCTTAGCTTCTGGATACCACTCAGGATGAATTCCAGCCTTTGCCATTGTTTTTAACTCCCTAATTTTTGACTCTACAACCATTTTAGCTGTTCCCGGACTTGCGCACCAACAACAGCCGTAATTTGTTTTGAAATCCGCCTTATTGTTGAAGAGGGGGAGAGAGGGAGAGAGGAACGGGGAGAAATTAGTGACTGAGTTCAAAAATTAGAATAGTAAACCCAGATTTACGATCGCAAATAAACTTTGAAAAAAGGAGGATGGAATTGAGAAAATTTTTCCTTCTTCCCTCTTCCTTCTTCCCTCTTCCTTCTTCCTTCTTCCCTCTTCCTTCTTCCTTCGATTACCGTTTCGAGTATTGAGGAGCCTTCCGAGCTTTCCGCAAACCGTACTTTTTCCGTTCTTTAGCCCGCGGGTCGCGAGTCAAATACCCTTCGATTTTGAGGGGTTTGCGGTTGTCTGGATCTAATTCGCACAGAGCTCTAGCCACGCCCAAACGAATCGAATCTGCTTGACCGGTCAGCCCGCCACCTTCAACTTTCACCAAAATATCGTACTCATTTTCCAGGCCCAAAGTTTCCAGAGGGGCTTTAGCTAGGGACAAATAAGCAGGGTTAAATTGCAGGTACAAATTCCCATCTTTGCCGTTAATCGTCAGCGTTCCATTACCTGGAACCAAGCGCACCCGCGCTACCGAACACTTGCGGCGGCCGGTACCCCAGTAGACGGCGCGGCCGGATGTATCTGTTGCTTGCATTATTTATTTCCTCCCGGAATCGTATTAACAATTAACTGTTCGGGTTTTTGAGCTTGGTGCGGGTGGTCGGGGCCAGCGTACACCTTCAGTTTGGTAAACAGTTGTCTGCCCAAAGAATTGTGGGGCAGCATTCCGCGCACGGCTTCTTCAACTATTCTTTCGGGCAAACGCGCTTGCAGTTTGGCAAAAGTTTCTGTTTTCATCCCGCCCGGTCTGCCGGAGTGGCGGCGGTAGATTTTTTGGCTGCGTTTTTTGCCGGTGACAGCAATTTTTTCAGCATTGATGACAATTACGAAGTCACCGGTATCGAGGTGGGGAGTGTAAGTCGGCTTATTTTTTCCCCGGAGGCACATGGTAATTTCCGTTGCCAGACGGCCGAGCCTTTGGTCGGCGGCATCGACCACGTACCACTTGCGGTCGATCGAATCTTGAGTAGGAACGTATGATTTATTCATTGGTAATTGGTAATTGGTAATTGGTAATTGGTAATTGCTAAATGCTGGTGTAGAAACTATTAGCTATTAGCCATTAGCCGTCAACCAAAAATAAACTTGGGCCCAGTGTCGTACCAGACATCTGGAGAAAAGGGAAAATCTTGATAGCCAACCCGCAGCAAGCACAAACCGCAAGCAGGGGCGGCGTATTTTACCACATCTCGGCGTTCGTTAACCCAGATATCTGTGAAACTGTCGATCGCCCTTTCCCCGCGACCCACCTGCACCAGCAACCCCACCAGCAGCCGCATCATCCCGTACAGAAACCCGCTCGCCTGAACTTCGATATAAACCAAAGGCCCGGAACGCTGGCACTCGGCGGCTTGCACGTCCACCCATGAATGGGGGCGGGCAGATCCCGCGCGGTGAAAAGCAGCCAGGTGATGCCGCCCGATGAGCGGTGTCAAAGCTGCTTGAATTTTTGATTCATCTACCGGCGCGTGATAGCAGTGCCAAGCCAAAGGACGCACGAATAGATTGGGGATCGGGTCAGTATAAAGGGTGTAGCGATAGCGCCGCCAACTGGCAGAGAACCGAGCGTGCCAGGTAGGTGCTACCTTTGCCGAAGCTCGAATTAAAATATCTTTTGCCAGTCGAGAGTTGAGAACATCTGCCCAGCGGTGAGCCGGTATCGGGCCGTCAGCGTCGAAATGGGCTACTTGAGCGGCGGCGTGAACTCCCGCATCAGTTCTCCCGGCCGCGTGCAGCGTTACCGGGCGTTTCAGGACGATCGAAATTGCTGTTTCAATCTCTTCTTGTACTGTACGCTGGTTCGGCTGTCGCTGCCAACCGTGAAAGTTAGTGCCGAGGTACTGAATGACTAAAGCAACGCGCTGGATCGATTTTGGATTTTCGATTTCAGATTCGGGATTGTCAGTCATAAATCAAAAATCTCCAATCCAAATATCAATTAAACCAATTCGACGATCGCCATTTCAGAATTGTCTCCTTGGCGGGGGACGGTACGCACGATGCGGGTGTAGCCGCCCTTGCGGGAACCGTACCGTTCTTTTGCTCCTTCAAACAAGGCGTGTACTAGCTGTTTGTCGTAGATATAGCCCATAGCTTGGCGGCGGGCGGCCAAGGAGCCATCTTTTGCTAGAGTGATCATTCTGTCCGCCTCCGATCGCAGCGCTTTAGCCCGAGCGAGAGTGGTAGTGATTTTACCGTGGCGGATTAATTCGGTAGTCAGCGAGCGCAGCAGGGCGCGACGCTGGTCAGCCGGTTTGCTTAGTTGGGGAACGCGACAGCGGTGACGCATAGTAATTGGTAATTGGTAATTGGTAATTGGTAATTGGGAATTGGGATTGGCAATCGGCGATTTTGAGTTCGCTACCGATTGCCCCTTCCCTAGTTTCTCTAGCCCGTTACCCTGGGATTAACTTTTCGCTTTTTCCTGCGGCAGGGTAATGCCCAAACGCTTTTGCAAAGCTTCAATCACTTCTTCAGCGGACTTCTGCCCGAAGTTTTTGATCTCGAGCAAATCTTCTTGGGTATAATCCAATAAGTCTGCAACTGAGTTGATCTGCGCCCGCTTAAGACAGTTGTAAGCCCGAACTGACAACTGCAATTCTTCTATAGGAATCTGGCTTGTCGGATCTGTCTGGCCTGCATCCAGAGGTGTCACGCTGTCCGTGATGTCTTTCAGAGGAGCAAACAAATCTACCAAAATGTGGGCTGCTTGAGTTAGAGATTCTTGGGGCGTCAAGCTCCCATCCGTCCAGATTTCCATAATCAGTCTGTCTTTCTCCAGAGAGCCGCCTACCCGAGCGTCTTCAACGGTGTAGTTGACTTTGCGTATGGGCATAAAAATAGCGTCAATTTGGAGAAAGTCTAAAGCCGAACCCTCATCGCGCGATCGGTCTACGGCTCGGTATCCTACCCCTTTTTCAATTCTGAATTCCATCTCCAGAACTGACCCAGGCGAGAGAGTAGCAATATACTGAGATCGATCGACCACTTCTACCTCAGAGGGTAAATCGAATCTATCGGCCGTCACAGTTGCCGGCCCTTCGATCCGCAGCCTGCCGATTTGCGGCTGCGAGGAATGGCTTTTGAGAACGACCTCTTTCATGTTCAGCAGGATTTCTATAACATCTTCCCGCACGCCTTCGATCGTGGCAAACTCGTGATTGACACCCGCGATGCGAACAGAAGTTACCGCCGTTCCTTCTAAATTTGACAGCAGAACTCGCCTCAGCGCATTCCCCACAGTCGTTCCCTGACCGCGATCTAGCGGTTCGAGGACAAATTTTCCGTACTGACTCCGGTCTTTGTCAGTGTTAGATTCTATACATTCAATTTGAAACTGCGCCACGGAGTGACCTCCCTCTTTTCCACTTTAGATTTTGGATTTTGGATTTTAGATTGCAGAGCATACTCCTGAATGGATTTTGGATTTTGGATGCGTGGGGGAACAATTGAAACCAGTATTTTTTGGCTCCAATCTGCTGACCGCTATCCAAAATCTAAAATCTAAAATCTCAAATCGTTCTAGACTCTACGCCGCTTGGGAGGGCGACAGCCATTGTGAGGAATGGGGGTGACATCTCTAATCAGAGTGATTTCCAATCCAGCCCCTTGCAGCGCGCGGATCGCAGTTTCTCGACCCGCTCCCGGTCCGCTAACCATAACTTCGATTTGGCGCATTCCTTGGTCGTTGGCCCGGCGGGCGGCACTTTCGGCTGCGGTTTGAGCGGCGAAGGGAGTTCCCTTTTTCGCTCCTTTAAAACCGCTCGAACCCGCTGACGCCCAGGAAATTACCTCGCCGTTCAGGTCGGTAATCGTGACGATCGTGTTGTTAAAGGTAGACTGGATGTAGCCTACCCCATTCGGTACGTTACGTTTCTGCTTTTTTGCACCAGATTTCTTGCCTGTTTGTTGTCGTGGCGGCATATTAGTCTCTTTATCGTTTTCATTGAATTACTCTCCCCAAAGGTGGGGAAACAGCCGGCAGGAGCGTAAATTTCCTGCGTATTGCTGTTGTTTCTTGGGCTGTTATTTCTTGGACGGTGCTTTTTTCTTGCCCGCAACAGTCCGGCGCACGCCCCGGCGAGTTCTGGCATTGGTACGGGTTCGCTGACCCCGCACCGGCAAGCCCAACCGGTGACGGCGACCCCGGTAAGTCCCGATATCCATCAGGCGCTTGATGTTCATTGACTCCCAGCGCCGGAGGTCTCCTTCTATCTGGTAGGTACTCTCTACGTGAGCCCGCAAAGCAGCCACGTCTGCTTCGCTTAAATCCTTGACGCGAGTGTCAGGATTGACGCCTGTTGCAGCAATAATGTCTTGGGCTCGCGAGAGCCCAATTCCGTAAATGTATGTCAGACCTATTTCGACGCGCTTGTCGCGTGGAAGGTCTACCCCGGCAATCCGTGCCACACTTTTTGTCTCCCTAGTTTTCCTGTTTGGCTACAATGTTCAATTAAGCATTGCTCTTTGTGCGGCAATACCCAATTTTCCGGTTTTCTAACCCTGGCGCTGTTTGTGTTTGGGGTTAGTGCATATCACCATCACTCGACCTCGACGGCGGATGACGCGACATTTCTCGCAAATTTTTTTGACAGATGCTCTAACTTTCATCGTGATTCCTGCCTGGAGAACCCCGCCATACCGCAGGCTGGCGGTGGGAGGAAAGGCTGGGCAGGGTGTGGGCCTTTCCTCGATCGAACTGTATGAATTGCGGTTTTTTTCCTCAAGGAATCTGTTTGCACTCACTGACTTTGCTGGGGAAAGTTCGCCTGCTTTCAATGTTTTAGCTGTTGGTACTTTCACGGATGAGCGCCGGCTTGACTTCCTACGCTTGACTTCCTACGTCAGTGGGCGATCGGAACCCTTGAAGGCAACACTACAAACGTAGCATTATAGCATAAATTAGACGCATTTTACCAAATTCTCTCTAATTAAACTTAGAATTAGTTTTGAGAAATTTTTATCTAAGCCTATTTTTTCCGAAGGCGATATGTAATCCTACCTTTGGTCAAGTCGTAGGGGGTTAATTCGACTTTGACCCGATCGCCCGGTAGGATTTTGATGTAGTTGCGGCGGATCTTGCCAGAGATGTGAGCCAGGACGTTGAACCCGTTATCGAGGTCAACGCGAAACATCGCATTGGGCAGGGATTCCGTCACTGTCCCTTCCATTTCAATTAAATCTTGCTTAGACAATTTGGTATTTACCTCAACTCTACATTTGATTAACTAGGAGTACCGCTCGATCGACACAGGTCAAACTATCACTGGGCTTTCCTACCGATCTCGATCGACTTAAAGACTCAACCAAGCGCTAAATTTAGCTTGAATCCAGTAAATTTGTGGCAATTAGTCTTGACCTCAATCCGGACAGCAGCCACCCTGACAAAATCTAATAGCACAAAAAGCTCCTAGTTAACATATCTTAGCAAAATTTATTGCGCTCACAGGCTCTCCCAAAGGCAGAATGTAAAAGGCATTTGTCAGAATTTAAACTTAATGAAGAATTTTTTCGGCTGGAAAATCTGACATTTTTGCTCGATACTCATCACTCGGGAAAGTTAGCATCTCAAACTTGGCTGACCGCCAATTCTTGCTGCAGTTGCGCCGTAACTTCTGCCATCGATCGATCGCCATCAACCGCTACTAATTCATGGCGAGATCCGTAAAATGCAATCAAAGGCTCAGTTTGCTCGCGGTAAACTTGCAACCGCCTGCGAATCGTCTCCTCATTGTCATCCTTGCGCCCCCGAGACAGCAGGCGAGTTACTAAAATGTCATCGGGCACGTCCAAATTGACAGCCTTCAGACCAGTATTAGCAGCCCCAGCACCGCTGAGTTCGTGCAGCAGTTTGTCCAAAAAAGTTGCCTGGGGGACAGTGCGGGGAAAACCGTCCAGAATCCAGCCCGCCGCAGCATCGGGTTCCTTGAGGCGTTCCGCCACAATATCCATCAGCAACTCGTCAGGTACTAACTCTCCCTTGTCCATATAGGCTTGTGCCTTTTGGCCCAAGGCAGTTTGCGCCACCACGCAGGCGCGCAGGATGTCACCCGTCGAAATGTGGGGAATTTTCCACAAAGCGGCCAAAATTTGAGCCTGAGTTCCTTTGCCCGCCCCTGGAGGCCCCATGAAAATAAATTGCATTCGATTACTTCACCATTCCTTCATATCGCTGGGAGATGACATAAGTTTGAATTTGCTTGGCAGTTTCGATCGCGACACCCACTAAAATTAATAGCGAAGTTGCGCCAAATCCTCTAAAAGTTTGCACTCCAATCGCGCTTTCCACGGCCGTCGGCACAATTGCCACCAAACCGAGAAATATCGCTCCCAAGAAAGTCAACCTGTTCAAAACCCGCTCTACATAATCGCTGGTTTTTTGACCCGGACGAATCCCCGGAATGCTAGCGCCCATTTTCTTCAAATTCTGAGACATATCTACAGGGTTGATAATCAACGACGAGTAGAAATAGCTAAAGAACAAAATCAACACCAGATAAAACAGCGCGTAGGCCCAAGGCACCGATCCGTTCGGGTTCAAAATATTAGCTACTTGACCCAAAATCGGGTTGTTAGTAAACTGAGCCAGAGAAGCCGGCACAATTAACACAGCCGAAGCAAAAATAATCGGCATCACCCCGCCTTGATTCAACCGCAACGGCAAATAACTGCGGCTTTCCCGGTAAATCTTGCGACCGACTTGACGGCGGGCCGAAATGATCGGGATGCGGCGAGTACCTTCCTGAACGAAAACGATACCCACGATCGTGATCAAAAAGACTAGCAGCAAAACAACCACCCGACCGACGATCGCCCTGTCCCCGCTTTGAGCCAATTCAAAAGTTTGTCCCAAAGAGCGCGGCAGCACGGCCACAATGTTGATAAAAATCAGCAGCGAAGCGCCATTGCCGATGCCCCGTTCCGTTACCAATTCCGACACCCACATGACAAACATCGACCCTGCCGTCAAAGCCAGAGCCGTTTCTGCTATAAATAAAGGCGTCGGAATTTGAGCAAAAGGGCTGACCCAAATTGCGATGCCGATACTGTTCAAGATCGCCCAGCCCAAAGAAACGTAGCGAGTAATCTGAGAAATCTTCCGCCTTCCCGCTTCTCCTTCATTCTTCTGCAAATCTTCCAAACTAGGCAAAGCCGCCGTTAAAAGTTGGACGATAATTGAAGCATTAATGTAGGGTATAATCCCGAGGGCAAAAATCCCCAATGCTGAAAGCCCGCCTCCGGAAAACAGATCCAAAAAGCCGACTAAAGGGCTATTTTGAACGTTTTGGGAAAAGGCGACGCGATCGATGCCGGGGACTGGCAAGTGGACGCCCAGGCGCACTAAAATCAGTAAACCGATGGTTGCGAGGATGCGGCCCCGCAAACCCGCAGCTTGGGCCATCTGCAAGAAAGTCTCTTGTGCAGTTGGCGCTTTTTCTCTACTAACGTCCATAGTTACGATTTGGGATTTTAGATTTGGGATTTTGAGCTAAATCATTTTTTGATAGCAAGTTTGAGGATTTGAGATTTGGACTATTTCTCAAACCTCAAATCTTCAAGAAACTATTTCGCAACTTCCGCCTGCTGCTTCAATTTTGGTACGAGCACCTGCGGTAAAAGCAGCAGCGCGTACTTGCAGTGGCACGTTCAGTTCGCCATCTCCTAAGATTTTCAGCGGACCGTTGTCAGCATTAACAATTTTTGCTGCCATCAAAGACGATAGAGTAACTTCTGTGTTGGCGGAGAGCGAGGCTAGTTTGCTTACATTAATGGTAGTGTACTCCTTGCGGTTCACTAAAGGGAAGCTTTTGAGCTTGGGCAGGCGGCGGTAGAGGGGATTTTGACCGCCTTCAAAACCGGGTCTGGTGCCACTGCCGGCTCTAGATTTTTGACCGCGCATCCCTTTACCGGAACTCGCGCCTTGACCGGCAGAAATTCCTCTGCCCAAGCGCCGGGGTCGCTTTTGGGAGCCAGCTTTTGGTCTGGCGTCTTGCAATCTCATAGTTTAGGTAATTGGTAATTGGTAATTGGTAGTTGGGAAGCAAACGGGCAGTAGTTTTGATTTGTCGGTTTTGAGTTGCGGAATTTTAGCCTGAGGGTTCAATACTTAACACTCAAAAATGAGCGGATGGAGTCAATCTAAAATCCAAAATCTAAAATCCAAAATCGACTAGCTGTTTCTGCCGATGTTCTAACCGTAGAGGTTTTCTACTGGAATTCCCCGCTCTGCTGCGACATCGGACAAAGTGCGGAGAGTAGAAAGAGCGTTGACTGCGGCTCTGGCGTTGTTTAAAGGATTGCCCGAACCTAGCTGTTTGGCTAAGATGTTGCGGACTCCTGCTAGTTCGAGCACAGTTCGCACTGCTCCCCCAGCAATTACGCCCGTACCGGGGGCTGCCGGCCGCATCATGACTTTAGCGCCGCCACCGTCACCGTTGATGGGGTGAGGAATGGAGTTAGATTTGGTAAGGGGGACTTCGATTAAGTGCTTTTTGCCGTCGGCGACGCCTTTTTTAACGGCACCGATGACATCGCTAGCTTTACCGACTCCGACTCCTACTTGACCGCGTTCGTTGCCGATAATGACTATGGCGCGGAAGCTGAGTTTTTTACCGCCTTTAACTACTTTGGTAACGCGCCGGATTTGAACGACCCGTTCTTGCCATTCAGATTCTTTTTCGCGGGTTTTGTCTCTGTTGCCTTTTTTCTTATTGCGCTGTTCTTTTTGTTCTGCCATAGTTTTGTCCTTGGGGAATTGAGGATTAGTAACTGTTAGCTGGCGTCAGAAAATTAATAATTAGGAATTAAGAATTTTGCTGTAGATTCTTTCTTCCTGCTTCCTGAGTTGTGTTTTTGAGAAATTAAGGGCTAGTAAGTGGTAGCTCGCAAAGGGAGTTAACGATGAGAAATTAAGAACTTTGTTGTAGATTCTTTCTTCCTTCTGCCTTCTTTCCTCTGCCTTCTTCCCTCTGCCTTCTTCCTTCTGCCTTCCTAAAAGTCTAAGCCGGCTTCGCGAGCTGCATCGGCGAGGGCTTTAACGCGACCGTGGTAGAGGTTGCCTCCGCGATCGAACACAACTTTGGTGATACCGGCGCTGGCGCAGCGTTGGGCGATCGACTGACCGACTTTGACGCTGGCTTCGCAGTTGGCTCCAGAACTGAGATTTGCTTTTAATTCCGGGTCGAGGGTTGACGCGGCGGCCAAAGTGTGCTGTTTGGTGTCGTCGATGACTTGGACGTAGATGTGCTGGGCCGATCGAAATACCGCTAGCCTCGGACGTTCGGCAGTTCCGAATACCTTGCGCCGCACGCGGCGGTGCCTGCGGTGGACTGATTCTTTGCGAGTAAGCTTCATGGCTATTTCTTACCTGTTTTGCCTGTTTTACCAGCTTTGCGCCGGACAACTTCGCCACTGTAGCGAATGCCTTTGCCCTTGTAGACTTCAGGCGGACGTACCGCGCGGATGCGGGCTGCTGTGTTGCCTACGAGTTCTTTGTCGATACCGGAGACTATGACGTTAGTGTTGCCTTCAACCGCCATCGTGATGCCTTCTGGAGGGGGCATTTCCACCGGTTTGCTGTAACCGACGTTTAAAATTAGGTTTCGTCCTTGAACCTGGGCCCGATAACCTGTACCGATGATTTCCAACCGGCGCTGAAAACCGTTAGATACACCTTCAACCATGTTGGCAACTAGGGTGCGACACAAGCCGTGCAGTTGGCGGGCGGTACGGGATTCGTCCCGGCGCGTCACGAGTAAAGTCTCGCCTTCGAGTCCGAGGACGATTTCGGATGGTATCGTTCGGGAAAGTTCACCTTTAGGGCCTTTGACGGCTACTTTTTGACCGTCTAGGGTGATGGTGACTTTGTTGGGAATGCTAATCGGGCGCTTGCCAATTCGCGACATAGTTTTTAATTTTTTGTCAGTTGGTGATTGGTAATTGGTAATTGGTAATTGGTAATTGGTAATTGGTGTTGCAAAGTTGCAAAAATCTGCATTCAGAAGAATTGAGACAATTATGAATTTACAGTTTTAAATTCTTCAGTTCGATTACCGATTACCGATCGCCCTTACCAAACATAACAAAGAACTTCACCACCCAAACCTTGGCGTCTTGCTTCTCGATCGGTCATAATGCCGCTGGAGGTGGAAATAATGGCAATGCCAATTCCGCCTAAAACTCTGGGCAATTCTTTACGGTTCGAGTAAACGCGCAGTCCTGGTTTGCTGACTCGCTTGAGTGCGGTGATAATGGGCTTGCGAGTTTTGCCTTTGTACTTTAGAGAAAGCACTAAATATCGCTTAATCCCTTCTTCTGCTTCTTCAAATTCACCGATAAAGCCTTCATTTTTGAGGACTTGAGCGATGCTGCGGGTCATTTTTGTAGCTGGAATTTGCGTTGTTTGGTGGCGCGCCATGCAAGAATTGCGAATGCGCGTCAACATATCTGCTATGGTATCGTTAGCTGCCATCTTTTGCTTTTTTCTCTACTGCTTAGTTGTCCCGGAACGGCATTCCCATTTCTTTAAGCAAGGCGCGCCCTTCTTCGTCGGTATTTGCTGTGGTGATAATTGAAATGTCCATGCCTCGAATTTGATCGATGCTGTCATATTCTATTTCGGGGAAAATTAGCTGTTCTCTCAATCCCAAGCTGTAGTTGCCGCGCCCGTCGAAGCTTTTGGGACTGATGCCGCGAAAGTCGCGGATTCTGGGCAGCGATAGGTTGATCAGCCGATCGAGAAAATCGTACATTCGATCGGACCGCAATGTTACCATAACGCCGACGGGTACTCCTTTACGGATTTTGAAGCCCGCGATCGCTTTTTTCGCCCGCGTTACTACCGGTTTTTGTCCGGTAATGATGCCAATTTCGTTGATGGATGAATCTAGTGCCTTAGCATTTTGAGATGCTTCTCCCAAACCGCGGTTGACGGTAACTTTAACGAGTTTGGGAACCTGATGGATATTGGTGTACTTAAACTGCTCCATCAGTTTCGGTACTATCTTGTCTTGATAAAGAACTTTGAGTTTGTCTGGCATGGTTTTTGGATTTCCTTAGACTGTCCCTGGGCTTTGTCAGGGAATTGTTCTTTGGTAAGTTGTCAGTTGTAGTTGTGAGTTGTCAGGTAATGACTGATGATATCAATTCCGGTAGATTGCCGATTCGGATATCGTTGGGGGTGGGCGGGTTTATGAGATTTCGCGCTTGCGTTACAGACAGTCGCGAACCCGCCCCTACAGGAATTATATCTATTGAATTAATCCGACACTATCTAACTAATGACTAATGACTAATGACTAATGACTGATAACTGACAACTATTTATCGATAATTTCCCCAGTTTTTTTGAGCTGTCGCAGTTTGCGGCCGTCTTCGCTAAAGGTGTAGCAAACGCGGCTGGCTACTTTCTCTTTTTCCGAGTAGTGCATGACGTTGGAACTGTGAATCGGAGCCTCAAAGCTGACGATTTTTCCAGATTCACCTTCCTGTTGGGGTTTAACGTGCTTGGTTCTGACGTTAACACCTTTAACAACTACCTTGCTGACTTTAGGATATGTCTGTAAGATTTCTCCGACTTTACCTTTTTCTTTGCCAGTAATTATTTGAACGGTGTCGCCTTTTTTGACGTGCATTCTATAGCGTTGCGGTTCGCTAGTTGCTTTGCCCTTTTTTCCGAACATTTTAAAGTACCTCCGGCGCTAGGGAAACGATTTTCGTAAAGTTTTTGTCGCGAAGTTCGCGGGCGACTGGCCCAAAAACGCGAGTGCCTTTGGGGTTGCCTTCGGGGTTGATGATCACGGCGGCGTTGTCGTCAAAACGAATGCTCATGCCGCTGTCGCGGCGCAAGCCTTTGCGGGTTCTGACAATGACGGCCCTGACAACATCGGATTTTTTAACTGCCATATTGGGGATGGCATCTTTAACTACGGCAATGATGACATCGCCGACTCCGCCGTAGCGGCGGTTGCCGCCTCCCAATACGCGGATGCACATCAGTTTGCGCGCTCCGCTATTGTCGGCAACGTTGAGGTATGTTTGGGGTTGAATCATGGCGATCGGTAATTGGTAATTGGTAATTGGTAATTGGTAAGGAGTTTTGAGTTTTGAATTTTGAGTTTTGAGTTAAAAACTGTTCTTAATTCACAATTCAGAACTCCCGAACAACTGTCAACTGTCAACTGTCAACTGTCAACTCTCAACTATTAGCCATTTTTTGCACCGAAAATTTCAGCCACAGTCCAGCGTTTGGTTTTGCTCAAGGGGCGGGTTTCAGTGATGCGGACTCGATCGCCCGTTTTGCACTTATTTTCTTCGTCGTGAGCTTTGTACCGTTCGGTGCGGACTACAGTTTTGCCGTATTTGATGTGGGAGGAGCGGTTTTCTACTGCTACCACAACTGTTTTGTTCATTTTGTCGCTGACTACTACGCCAACTCGTTCTTTGACTGCCATAATTACCTATTTTTTCCGTGCAACTTTTTATGAGATTTGCGCGATCGAACCTGTTATTTCTAACTCGCTGGTTTCTCGATTTGGGGTCGTCTATTCGGCAGCAGTTGCTGCTGGTTCTTCTGATTTGGGAGCTTTTGCAACAACGACCGCATCAGCAGCAATTTGTCGCTCGCGTTCGACTGTCATTAATTGAGATAGTCGGTGTTTAGCGTGCTTGAACTGATGCGGCTTCTCCAGGCGGCCGGTAGCTTGCTGGAGTCGCAATTCCATTAGTTGGCGCTTGATAGCTAAAATTTGCTCTGCTACTTCAGCATCGCTCAATTCTCTAGCTTCTTTAATCTTGGACAAAGACATAATCGTGTACTCAATCTTTTCTGCAATCTTTTGAAGGCAAAAGGCTATTTGATGCTGAAAGTCGAAGGAAATAAAACTGATGAATGCCAGAATTTAGATTGCTTTTTTTGGTTTAAAGTTCTACCTTCTGCCGGCTTAATTTTACCTTCGATCGTCCCTAGGATTGGCCTTCTTCGCGGGTGATAAACTTGGTTTTAATCGGCAATTTGAAGGATGCCAAACGCATTGCTTCGCGTGCTGTTTCTTCGGCAACGCCGCCAATTTCAAACATGATCCGACCCGGTTTGACAACGGCAACCCAAAATTCGGGCGCGCCTTTACCGGAACCCATCCGGGTTTCTGCTGCGCGCTGGGTAACTGGTTTGTCGGGGAAAATGCGAATCCAGATTTTGCCGCCCCGGCGGATATAGCGGGTCATGGCGCGCCGTCCGGCTTCTATTTGGCGGGAAGTAATCCAGGCGGGTTCGATGGCTTGCAGTGCGAAATCGCCAAAGCTAACGACGTTGCCGCGGGTGGCAATACCGTTCATTCGCCCGCGCTGCTGTTTGCGGAATTTTGTTCTTTTAGGGCTTAACATGGCTGGGGGATTTGGTAATTGGTAATTGTAAGGAGTTTTGAGTTTTGAATTTTGAGTTTTGAGTTAAAGACAGGTCTTAATTCACAACTCACAACTCCCGAACAACTGTCAACTGTCAACTGTCAACTGACTAGCCTTCGTTCGATCGATCTTCAAAGTTCTGGCGGCGGCGTTTTTGTTTGGCGCGGGGTGGGGCTGCATTCGGGGCGGGTATTTCTTCCTGTCCGGGAATGATTTCACCTTTGAAAACCCACACTTTAATGCCCAAAATTCCGTAGATAGTTTGGGCGGTGCAGTAGGAGTAGTCGATGTCTGCCCGCAGGGTATGCAGGGGAACTCTACCTTCGCGCGTCCATTCAGTACGAGCGATTTCAGCACCGTTGAGGCGTCCGCTGACTTGAATTTTGATGCCTTGAATGCCTGCTTTTTGAGCGCGGGTGATAGCTTGGCGGACTACTCGGCGGAAGGATACGCGCCGTTCTAGTTGCTGGGCGATGTATTCCGCGATCAGGGTGGCGTCGGCGTCTACCCGTTGGACTTCAACAACGTTGATGCGGATTTGGCGGTTGCTGCCGAGATCCTTTTGCAAGCCGACGCGCAAAGTTTCGATACCAGCGCCGCCGCGACCTACAACTACGCCCGGTCTGGCGGTTTGCACTTCTAGGTCGATTTGGTCTGCTTTGCGCTCGATTTTGACAGCGGAGATGCCGGCATTATTGAGGTTTTTTTGGACGTACTGGCGGATTTTATAGTCTTCTTGCAAGAGTTCGGGATAGTTTTTGGCGTCAGCAAACCAACGAGATCTGTGCTCTTGGGTGATGCCGAGGCGGAAACCAATTGGATGTATTTTTTGTCCCATAAGAAAAATTAGGTGTTAGGTGTTAGCTGTTAGGCTTTAGGTGTTAGCTGTTAGGTTAAGTGCTGAATTGCAATAGCTAAAATTTCCAACTATCAACTATCAACTATCAACTATCAACTATCAACTATCAACTGTTTGTTTAGTCTTCGAGGAGCGGAGCTACTGCTACGGTGATGTGGCAGGTGGGTTTGCGAATTTGGTAGGCGCGACCTTGAGCTCTAGGTCTAAAGCGTTTGAGGACTGGTCCTTGGTCTGCGTAAGCTTGAGAAACTACGAGTTTAGTTTTATCAAGTCCTGCGTTGTGTTCGGCGTTGGCTACGGCCGATCGCAAAACTTTAACGATAGGTTCGCAGGCGCGGTAAGGCATGAATTCGAGAAGAATCAGCGCTTCTTGATAGCTTTTGCCACGAATTTGATCGAGAACTCGCCGTACCTTAAATGGGGAAGTTCTGATGTAACGGGCGATCGCCTTTATTTCAGATGTGGTATCTACTACAGCCATTTCACTTTTGGTAATTGGTAATTGGTAACTGGTAATTGGTAATTGGTAAGGAGTTTTGAATTTTGAGTTGTGAGTTAAAGACAGTTTTTAATTCAAAACATACTTACCTCAATCGGCTTAAGACTCAAAACTTTTCTCAACTGTCAACTATCAACTATCGCTCTATCTTTTTGCTTTGCCGTCTTTTTTCGCGTGACCTCTAAAGGTGCGGGTGGGGGCAAATTCTCCAAGTTTGTGACCTACCATTGGTCGGTAACGTATACGGGAACGTGCTGTTTGCCGTTGTGAACTGCAATAGTATGTCCTACCATTGCGGCAAGATTGTGGAAGCTCGCGACCAAGTTTTAATCAGTTGTTTTTGGTTGGCGGCGTTGAGTTTTTCAATTTTTGTCATCAGGTGGTCTGCGACAAAAGGGCCTTTTTTTAGAGATCTAGACATGATTTTGGTAATTGGTAGTTGGTAAAAGGGAAAGAGGGTGAGAGGGGAGAGAGGGAGAGTGTGAGGAGAGGGAGAGCTTGGAGAGTAGTGAGGGATGGGAAAAATCGTCTTTCTTCCTTCTTCCTTCTTCTTTCTTCCCTCTTCCTTCTTCTCTCTTCCTTCTTCCTTCTTCCTTCTTCCTTCTTCCTTCGATTAACTTTGTCTGCCACCTTTGCCGCGCTTGGAAGCTTTGCGGCGGCGGCGGACGATTAAATCGTTGCTGCGCTTGTTTTTCTTGCGAGTTTTGGCACCCAAGGCTGGTTTGCCCCAAGGGGTAACAGGACCCGGCCGCCCGATGGGTGCTCTGCCTTCGCCGCCGCCGTGCGGGTGGTCTACGGGGTTCATCACGCTACCCCGGACGGTGGGTCGGCGGCCTTTCCAGCGGGTGCGGCCTGCTTTACCGATGCTGATGTTTCTGGCGTCGGTGTTGCCGACTTGACCGATGGTGGCGTAGCAGTTGGCCCGGATTTTGCGCTGTTCGCCGGAGGGCAGTTTCAGGGTGACGTAGCTGCCTTCTTTTGCCATTAGCTGGGCGCTGGCACCGGCGGAACGAACGATTTGTCCGCCTTTACCGGGTACGAGCTCGACGTTGTGGATGTTTGTACCCAGGGGGATGTTGCTCAGGGGCAAGGCGTTGCCGATTTCGATCGGCGCATCGGGTCCGGAGACAATTTCTGTACCGACGGTTAAGCCGACTGGGTGCAGGATGTAGCGTTTTTCGCCGTCTTTGTAGAACAGCAGGGCGATGCGGGCGTTGCGGTTGGGGTCGTATTCGATCGATTTGACGGTAGCGACAACGCCGTGTTTGTCGCGGCGGAAGTCGATTTCTCTGTACAGGCGTTTGTGGCCGCCTCCCCGGTGGCGGCAGGTGATGACGCCTCGGTTGTTGCGGCCTTGTTTGGTGTGCTTGTTGCTTGTCAGGGACTTTTCGGGTTCTGAACTGGTAATTTCAGCAAAGTCCGAGACGCTGTGCGCGCGGGTGCTTGAGGTATAAGGTCGGTAAGAACGGATGCCCATAATTTGGTAATTGGTAATTGGTAATTGGTAACTGGTAATTGGTAATTGGTGGTTAGTAATTAGTAATTAGAACTTGTGAACTCCGAATTCATCTTTCATTCTTTTTATTACCGATTACCGATTGCCGATTACCCATTACCTAATTTTAAACTTCTGGGAATAAGATTTTGCGGATCGGGTCTCCGTCAGCCAAGGTTACTACTGCGCGTTTGTAAACTGGTTTGAATCCGGCGAATTTGCCGACTCGGCGTTTTTTGCGCGGCGGGTTTTGGGTGTTGACGCCGACAACTTTCACCTGAAATAGTTCTTCGATCGCTGCTTTGATTTGAGGTTTGGTGGCTTTGGGAGCTACGTCGAAGGTGAATTGATTTAATTCCATCATTCGGGTAGCTTTCTCGGTGAGAATGGGACGCTGCACCAAATCTGCATAGTCGCGGGGATTGATTTTACTCACCGTAAATCTCCTGAATTTTAGCTATGGCTGTAGAGGTGATGATAATTTTGTCCGCCGCGAGAATGTCGTAAACGTTCAGGGATGTTGCCAAGATGACGTTCATCAATTCTACGTTTCTTCCTGACAAATAAACGTTGGGTTGCGGTTCTGGCAAAATTAATAGAACTTTGGTATCGGGCTCGATGCCCCAACGGGCGATCGCGCTCAGCAATTCTTTAGTTTTCGGTCTGGGAAATTGCTCTGCAAATTCTTCAACCACAATCATGTCTTCGGTGCGGCTTTGGAAGGCTGTCCGCAAAGCGAGACGGCGTTCCTTTTTGTTCATTTTGATTTCAAAGTCTCTCGGTTTGGGGCCGAAGATGACGCCGCCTCCCCGCCACAGTGGAGAACGGATCGAACCGGCTCTGGCTCGACCGGTGCCTTTTTGCCGCCAGGGTTTGCGGCCGCCGCCTCTAACTTCCGATCGAGTTTTGGTACAGGCGTTTCCTTGACGGGCGTTTACCATTTGCCGTCTCAATGCTCTGTGAACGATGTGAGCGGCATTTTGTTCTTTAGCTACGCGCAGTTCTAAAGTTGTTTCTCCAACTTCTTCCCCTTGCCAGTTTTTAACTACACAGTTAACCATTTCTTTTGTCCTTTGTCTGATGTTGTTGTTGGTTGTTAGTCTTTAGTTTCTTTCTCAGTTTGTAGTTTTCAGTTATCAGTTTTCAGCTTCTGGTCTGGAGTTATTCTTGTTAGAAACGCTAACTCTCTAACTAAGCACTGCTGACTGCTGACTAATGACTGCTGACTGCTGACTAATTACTACCTGCCAACTTTTTTCTCTGGCACAACATTGACTAAGGCACCGGCTTTTCCGGGAACTGCTCCTTTGATTAATAGCAGGTTCCGCTCTACATCCACGCGAACAACAGTCAGTTTGCGGACGGTGACTTGAACGTTGCCCATCCTTCCTGCCATTCTTTTGCCGGGATAGACGCGGCCGGGTGTGGTTCCAGGTCCGATCGATCCGGGCTGTCTGTGGTTTTTAGAACCGTGGGCCATCGGACCGCGTTTGAAGTTGTGCCGCTTTTGAAAGCCTGCAAAGCCTTTACCGATGCTGGTGCCGATCACATCTACTATTTGTCCGGGTGCAAACAAATCTGCTTTGATTTGTTGCCCCAATTCAAAGGAGCTGGTATCTGCTAAACGGTATTCGTGGAGGTGGCGGCTTGGCGTCGCCCCCGATTTGGCGAGATGTCCCAATTCTGGCTTGTTCAGCGCTTTTGGCTTGACATCGCCGTATCCGACTTGGACGGCTGCGTAGCCATCGGTTTGTTTGGTTTTGATTTGCGTTACTGTGCAAGGACCAGCTTGAATGACGGTGACGGGGATTGCTCTTCCCACTTCGTCAAACACTTGAGTCATGCCTAGTTTTGTGCCGAGAATTCCGACAGACACGGTTTTTTTTCCTTTTATGCGCGCAAGAGGTTTCGGATTGCAAACTTGGCGTCAATCCGCTTGCTCTTGTGCAGAGAACATTTTTTAATGCTTCTGCAATTTACTGTTATCTACCAACAGCTTTCCTCGGAGTTTAAAACAACAGCTAAAATCTGAATTTTAAATTTGGGGAGCTTGTGGAAGTCTGACAAGATGTGAGAGTGACAGCGCTTTTGCCGTCCGGTCTCTGCTTTTACCTCTGCTTTTACCGAGGTTTTTTAGTCTTGCTTTTTTTGCGCCGGGACTTGAGCGGCAAGCTACTCAGTATCCTTGTTGGCGACAATTCACTATGTTAGATGAAGGATATGCACTTTGTCAAGTCTTAAGGATCGATATTTTTGGGTTTCGCTGCCGAAAATCTTGTGCTGGAGAATGCCCGTGCATAGCAATGCCGAGGAGTGTCAAAATACTTGAAGTTCGCAGGCTCGCGATCGACCAAAATTTAATACAGCAGACAAGGGAAATTTATGGGACTGATGCAACTGATTACAACCGGTGCGGACATGATGAAAGGCTTGGAAAATTCGGGTTCGCTGGCTGCCTACGTTCCTTTGGAAGGAGGATTTGAGGGGCGCTACCTGCGGCGGTTGAGGGCTGCGGGTTACGGTGCTTATACAATTACAGCGCGCGGTTTGGGGGATTTGGCGATGTATTTGATGGGAGTGCACGGGGTGCGGCCGCCGCATTTGGGCAAGAAAACGACCGGTAATGAGGCTGCTGTGGGTTACACCTATTTCGTGCCGCCGATGTTGGGGACTCAGTTAGACAATTTGCCTCCGAAATCGAAGGGCTTGGTGTTGTGGATTATTGAAGGGCAAATGCTGTCGAAACAGGAGATTGAATATTTGACTGTTTTGCCGACCCTGGAACCGCGAGTTAAAATTGTAGTAGAGATGGGGGGCGATCGGGCTTTTACTTGGAAGCCGCTGAAGGATACTTTGTAAATAGTTGACAGTTGACAGTTGACAGTGAGGTTTTGTAAACCCATAACAGTCGATCGCTAACAGTTTACCGGGCAAGTTGACTGGTTGAACCAAGAATCCCCGTGCGTTCACGCCGGGGAGTGTCAACTAAACGATCTTTGTAGAAGAAATGGATAATTGATAACGATCGACGATCGACGGTCGAACAGGACTTACGCAAACCAAAGTTTGACAGGCTACTAATATCGGTAAGGTGCGCACTGCGCACCCTACATAATTAATAGTTGTAACGTGCGCACTGCGCACCCTAAATATATGGAAGTCGCGTAAGTAATTATCAACTATCAACTATAAATTATCACAAAATTTAAATTAAAAGGAAAAAAATATGCTGCAAAACCGAGACTATACCATAATTATTGACAAGAGTGGCAGTATGTACACGAAAGACCAGATGGGAGGTAAAAGTCGTTGGTTTCTGATGCAAGAATCGACGATCGCCCTGGCAAATAAATGCGAAGAACTCGACCCGGATGGTATGACTGTTTATCTATTTTCCGGTCGCTTCAAGCGCTATGATAACGTGACGGCGGCGAAAGTCGTGCAAATTTTCCAAGAAAACGAGCCTTCAGGTGCGACGAATATGGCTGTGGTTTTGCAAGATGCTTTGAACGATTATTTTCGGCGCAAAGCTTCCGGTAAAACTAAGGCGAATGGTGAAACAATATTAGTGGTGACGGATGGAGAACCGGACGATCGCAAGGATGTGATGAAGGTAATTATTGAAGCTTCTCGCAAGATCGATCGGGATGAAGAGTTAGCAATTTCTTTTATTCAAGTTGGTAATGCCCCGGAAGCTACTAAGTTTCTCAAGATATTGGATGATGAATTGCAAAGTGCGGGAGCTAAATTCGATATCGTCGATACTGTAACGATGGACGATATGGAAGGGATGACGCTGACGGAAGTTTTATTGAATGCGATAACGGATTGAGGTAGGATTTTTAGGGGGTTGAAGCAATGGAAGCGATGGAACCGATCGACTTGTGGTTGTCTGAATTGAAGGCTGATTATCAAGAATCTGTCAAATTAGAACCAGATTTGCCCGCAGCGTCGGTACTTTCAAATCCGACAAATCAAACTGATGTTATTGCAAGGGATTTGGCTCTGGTTAAGGCTGAGTGCGAACAGCAAGAGGAAACTGTTGCTGCGGTGAAAGCAGAATCAGATTGGCCAGCAGCAGCGGCAATTTCAACTCCGGCTGTTCAAGCTTCGGAAAAAAACTTGCATTCTGGTATTATTGACAGAGATTTAGCTCAAATTAAGGTTGATTACGAACGGGGAAAACTAACTGTTTCTGCCGTGAAAGTAGCACCCGAGAGTCAAGCAAGCTCGATGTTTGCAACTCCGGTAATTCAAGTTGCGGAAAATAACTTGTATGGTGCTGTTGCTGAGAGCGATTTAGCTAGAATTAAAGCTGAGTATGAAGAGCGAGATAGAAATACAGAAGTTGCAAAACAGGAACAACAGCAAGCGGGACAAATCGCACAGCAGGAATTGCAGGTAAAGACGCGGCGGGAGAAAGTAAGACAAGCTCAGGTTTGGCTGAAAAAGTTAGATAAGAATTCGGATGAGGGATTTTGGTTCGATCGATTTGCTTATAAGTATGATTGTCGGGTAGAGGCGGCGATCGACTATTTGGCAGCAGTGAAAGAAATTTAGCGATTGAATTTGAGGTTTTTTATAATACCTACTACCCAATACCTACCACCTAACACCTAACATCTTCTTCCTTCTATTAGTCATATCGATCGCTCGCGTTTATTCTAATATTTTTTCGGGCGATCGGCGATATTTACCGTCTAAACGTTCCTGTCGCTGGCGGCGATTATCGGCTTCTAACATTGCCAGCACTTCATCTAATTTTAAAGTGACAACATCGAGCTGTCGGCAAACTTCACGTATCCTGGCAACATTTCGCTGTCTTGTTTCTAAATCGGGAATTCTCGGTTGTTGAGTCATGGCAGATTCCAACTCCTTTTAATTTGTTGAATGCTTGCTTCTGAGGCATCGGCAGTTGCTTCTGTCTCTAAGTTAAAAATCCTCGATCGCACTTTCGATCGCTCTAGTTTATAAATAGAAATAGCGAAATTGTTGGGAAAAATAGTATTTATTAGTAGCGAGCGCCCGCAACCTGCACTAAGATCGTAACAAGCTCAACCCGCAAACTACGGCTACTAACATAAATCTCATGCAGGGACAAACACTCGCAGGACGTTATTGCATTATAAAACACTTAGGAAGAGGTGGCTTCGGTCAGACATTCTTGGCTGAAGATGCCAAACGATCGGGCAATCCTCGCTGCGTCGTCAAACAACTCAAGCCGCAATATAAAGATCCGGAGACTCTACAGATAGCTACACGTTTGTTTAAAACGGAAACAGACACTCTGCACAAGCTAGGGACTTATCCTCAAATTCCCGAACTTTTGGATAGTTTTGAAGAAAATGGAGAATTTTATTTAGTTCAGGAATTTATTGAGGGCAAAGATTTAAGTAAAGAAATCACTCCAGGCAAGAAATTTAGCGAGGCGGAAGTTATTGCTATTTTGCAGGAGCTCCTAGAAATATTAGTATTTGTTCAGCAGCATAAAGTCATCCATCGAGATATTAAACCTTCTAATTTAATGAGGCGCGATGCTGACGGAAAAATATTTTTAATTGATTTTGGTGCTGTCAAACAAATTACTACTCAATCAGTTAATTCTCAGGGGCAAATACAGCGAACTGTGCCGATCGCAACACAAGGCTATGCGTCGCCGGAACAAAAGAACGGACTTCCTAACTTTTGCAGCGATATATATTCTGCTGGTATAATCGGCATTGAATGCCTTACTGGCATATCTCCGAATCAGTTGCCAACAGATGCTGATTGTGAAATTGTGTGGCGCGATCGAGCGCAAGTTAGCGATAGTTTTGCGAATGTTTTAGATAAAATGGTGCGCTATCATTTCCGCGATCGCTATCAGTCAGCAGTAGAAGTTTTGCAAGTTCTTCAAGAGTTGACAAATTCATTTTCTGCTCCAACAACAGTCTCACCATCTTCTGCATTTTCTGCTCCAACGACAGTCTCACCATCTTCTAAGTTATTCACATTAAATCCTACCCGAACGCGAAAGCATATATTTATGGCGATCGGTCTGGTTTTTGCTGTTGTATTTGGTGCGGCAGGTTTCTTTGTACCGGGGATTATAAAAACGATCGAATCGAAAAATGATGGCAATTTTGCCAGTTATGAAAACTTGGAAAATCGATTCAAAATTAGTTATCCCGATAATTGGGACAAGCAAGAAGAGTCCAATCCAATTAGTAAAGAGGTTGTGCAATTTATTTCGCCTTTAGAAAGCAACGCGGATAGCTTTCAAGAACGGCTGATCGTTACAGTTGAACCCAGTGGCGATCGAACTCTTGAAGATTACGCAAAGTTATCCAAACAAGAGATATTGAAGTTAGATCTAAATGCTAAAATAACTAAAGAGGGAGCTTTTACTATCGCGCGCAAAAGCGGGTATAGAATTGTTTATACCACAAAAATGGGCGATCGAGAGTTAAAGAAGTTGGAGGCTTTGACTTTGAAAAATGACAAGGCTTATTTGATTACTTATGAGGCTGAATCTGGGAATTATGAAAAGTTTTTGCCTGTTGTTGAGAAGGCAATTAAGTCGATCGAAATTCAAGACACCAGATAAATTGATTGAACTAGAGGAAGGTATCAAAATTACAGTACATTCCTTTCAATCTCTCTAATTCGATCGAGAGCTTTTTGATAATAAAATTCCTCTCGCTGCCACTGATATAAGTTCGCTGCTTTCTGAAAGTCTTGGATTGCGCCTTGCTTGTCTCCTAATGCTTTACGAATTAATCCTCGGTTGTAGTAAGCATGAGATAAATTAGGATCGATTCGCAAAGCTCGATCGAAATCTTCGATCGCGCCTTGTTTGTCTCCTAAATCACTGCGGGCATTCCCCCGGTTGTTGTAGGCAAGAGCATAATTAGGATCGATACGCAAAGCTCGATCGTAAGCTGCTATAGCACCGCGATAATCACCTTTTTCCGCCAGATCCATACCCTGAATATAAAAATCATCAGCTTTCAATCCAGCCGCCACTAACTCACTCGGCACCTGCACTCCCACATCTACCTTCGCGGCAGCCAAAAATCTCAAACTTGTATTAATCGGAATCCCCAGATTAAAGCCTGTTTTAGCAATTGAAATATTCTGATTGATACTGCTAGGTTCAGCCACCCTAGTATCTGCCCTGCCGTGAATTCCTATTAATTCGCCATTCTCATTCAATACCGGCCCGCCACTCATTCCCGGCAAGGTATTGTTACTGTAAACCAAACTATAACCATCTTCTAAAGGTTGAGAAGCATTCGCAGTAATTCGCCCGTCAGTGAATTGGTAAATCGATCGGCTCATTGCTGCTGAAGTTTTGGGAAATCCTGCCACGTAAACTAAGTTCCCTTCTGTCACTAAATCTGAATTGCCAATCTTGGCAAAGTCGTAAGTTTCAGTGCTGGTAAATTCGACAACTGCTAAGTCAACAGCAGGCAATTTTTTCACGCTGCTGTAATTGATGGCATAGCGTTTTTCGTCAGGTGTGACAATCTCGTATTTATCTTGCGCCTCTCTGAAAACGTGACGGGCGGTGAGAACTGTATAAGTGTTGCGATCGCGCTTGATAATTACACCAGAACCGGGATTTTTACTGTCAATCAGTACGGCGATCGATTTGGCTATTTTGGCAACTTCCTCATGAGATTTTATAGCAAAAACAGCCGTTGGTTGGGCGATCGCAAGAGTTGCCATTGCACCGATTAATGCTGCTGGAATGTTGTTAGAGAAATTCATTGATTTTCATTTGCTAATTAGGTGTCGATCGAGTCGGTGTATTACTTTCAATCTCTCTAATTTTATTGATAGCAGATTGATAATAGTTTCTATTTCCTTGCTGCTGATATAAGTCTGCTGCTTTCTGAAAGTCAGCAATTGCACCTTGCTTATCCTCCGATTTAGCACGGGCAAGCCCCCGGTTGTAGTAGGCATTAGCAACGTTAGGATTAATTCGCAAAGCTGCGTTGTAATCGGCGATCGCACTTTGCTTGTCTCCTAAATCATAGCGAGCAATACCTCTATTGATATAGGCATCAACATAGTTAGGATTAATTTGCAAAGCTCGATCGTAATCGGCGAGTTCACCTTGCATATCTCCTAATTTATGACGGGCAATCCCCCGATTGATGTAGGTAAGGGCATCATTAGGATTAATTCGCAAAGCTTCATTGTAATCGGCGATCGCACCTTGCATATCTCCTAATTTATAACGGGCAATCGCCCGGTTGTAGTAGGCATTAGCATAGTTAGGATTAATTTGCAAAGCTCGATCGTAATCGGCGATCGCACCTTGTCGATCTCCTAATTGACGGCGGACAATCCCCCGGTTGTAGTAGGCAAGAGCATAATTAGGATTAATTCGTAAAGCTTCGTTGAAATCGGCAAGCGCACCTTGCTTGTCTCCTAACTCGCTACGAGCATTCCCCCGACTGATGTAGGCATTAGCATAGTTAGGATCGATTCGTAAAGCTGCATTGTAATCGGCGATCGCGCCTTGATTGTCTCCTAATTTACGGCGGGCAATCCCCCGGTTGTAGTAGGTATAGACATCATTAGGATCGATTCGCAAAACTTCGTTGAAGTCGGCTATTGCACCTTGATTATCTCCTAATTCAGTACGGGCAATCCCTCGGCTATTGTAGGCAAAAGCATAATTAGGATCGAGCTTGATAGCTTGAGTGTAAGCTGCTATAGCGCCTTGATAATCTCCTTTATTATACTTATCCCAACCCTCAATATAGAAATCATCAGCTTTCAACCCAGTCACCACTGGCGCACTCGACACCTTCACTCCTACATCTACGTTCACTGAGTCCAACAATCTCAAACTTGTATTAATCGGAATCCCCTGGTTAAAACCTATTTTAGCAATTTGAATATCTCGATTGATACTGCTAGTTTCTAGCGCTCTTGTATCTGCCCTGCCGTGAATTCCTACTAACTCGCCATTCTCGTTCAATATCGGCCCTCCGCTCATTCCCGGCAATGTGTTGTTACTATAAACCAACGCATAACCATCTTCTGAAGTTCGAGAAGCATTAGCGGTAATTTGCCCTTTTGTAAATTGGTAAATCGATCGACTAATTGCTGCTGAAGTTTTGGGAAAACCTGCCACATAAGCCGCTTTCCCTTCTGTTACCAAATCCGAGTTGCCAATTTTAGCAACGCTGTAAGTTTCAGTGCTGGTAAACTCGACAACTGCTAAATCCATATTTGGCAGTTTTTTGACGCTGCCGTAATTGACTGCGTAGCGTTTGTCATCTGGGGTGACAATCTCGTATTTTGCTTGCGGATCTTGGAAAACGTGACGGGCGCTCAGCACTGTATAAGTGTTGCCATCTCGTTTGATAATTACTCCTGAACCTGGATTTTTGCTGTCAATTAATACAGTGATTGATTTGGCTATTTTGCCGACTTCATCTACAGACATGGCTGCAAATGTTAGCGGTTGGGCGATGATAATAGTTGCTACGGTGCCGATGAATACTGCGGGGATTCTGTTAGAAATATTCATTGATTTTTATTTGCTAATTAGGTGTCGATCGAGTCGGTGCATTCTTTTCAAGCTCTCGAATTTTATTAATAGCATCTTGGTAACTATTTTTATTTCCTTGTTGCTGAAATAAGTCTGCTGCTTTTTGGAAGTCGGCGATCGCACCTTGTTTATCTCCTAATTCATAGCGGATATTTCCCCGGTTGTAGTAGGCTAAAGCAAAGTTAGGATTAATTTTCAGAGCTCGATCGTAATCAGCGATCGCTCCTTGTTTGTCTCCTAATTCATAGCGAGCCCAACCTCGATTGTTGTAGGCATCGGCATAGTTAGGGTTAATTTTTAGAGCTTGTTCGTAATCGGCGATCGCACCTTGTTTGTCTCCCAAGTCGGAGCGAGCTATACCTCGATTGTTGTAGGCTAAAGCAAAGTTAGGATTAATTTTAAGAGTTCGATCGTAATCAGCGATCGCTCCCTGTTTGTCTCCTAATTCATAGCGGGCCCAACCCCGATCGTTGTAGGCTTCAAAATAATTAGGATTCAGTGCAATTGCTCGATCGAAATCTGCTATAGCACCCCGATAATCTCCTTTGCGATACTTATCTCCACCTTGAAGGTAGAAATCATCAGCTTTCAACCCTGTCGCCACTTGCGCGCTAGGCACCTTAACTCCTATATCTACTCTTGCTGCATCCAACGATCTCAAACTCGGATTAATCGGCATCCCCAGATTAAAACCTGTCTTAGCAATTTGAATATTTTGATTAATATTGCTAGATTCCACAGCCCTCGTATCGGCCCTGCCGTGAATTCCCACTAATTCCCCATTCTCATTCAATACCGGCCCGCCGCTCATTCCCGGCAATGTATTGTTGCTGTAAACTAAACTATAACCATCTTCTAAAGCCTGAGAAGCATTAGCAGTAATTCGCCCATCTGTGAATTGGTAAATCGATCGACTCATTGCTGCTGAAGTTTTGGGAAAACCTGCCACATAAGCCGCTTTCCCTTCTGTTGCCAAATCCGAGTTACCAATTTTAGCAATACTATAAGTTTCAATGCTGGTAAATTCGACAACTGCTAAATCCATGTTTGGCAGTTTTTTCACGCTGTTGTAATTGACTGCATGGCGTTTGTCATCTGGGGTGACAATCTCGTATTTTGCTTGCGGATCTTGGAAAACGTGGCGGGCGCTCAGCACTGTATAAGTGTTGCCATCCCGTTTGATAATTACTCCAGAACCGGGATTTTTACTGTCAATTAATACTGTGATTGATTTGGCTATTTTGCCGACTTCATCGGCAGAAATGGCTGCAAGTGTTAGCGGTTGGGCGATAACAATAGTTGCTACTGCGCCGATTAATGCTGCGGGAATTTTGTTAGAAAAATTCATCGCTACCTCTTTTGTTACTCTGGAAAAAATCAAGTTTTTTTGCCGATCGCCCGTTACTCTACTATCAGTGTTTTAGCGATAAATAGACGATATCTTCTGCCTGATGCTGGTACAAAAAACAGAATTCATAAGAGAAATAAGTTCGATCGTACCCTCTGCCACAAATAACAAAACAGGGTTCGATCGATCGACTATGGAGAAACAGGCGAAACATTCTCCTCAACAGGCGCTTCATCTAAATATCTCTCCACATTTACAGCACCGGGACCTGTTTCCGATAAAATATATCCCGATGCCAAACCCCGGCGATCCATCAATCTTTGCAAGGTAGCATCAGCATCAGTTCCGCGCTTGAGAGTAAATAACAACGTCTTATCCGTACAAGCATCATCTTTTCTCACAGCAGCACAGACTACAGATTCGCCGTTCAAAGTTCCACTGTTGATATATCTGAGAGTACCGTTATCGTAGTTGCGCTGAAATCTTTTAGCTACTTCTTGGCAGCGTCTTTGTGCAGTCCAGGGTGGCGGAAAATAGGTGTTAGAACTCCAGCGAATTACCGGGACATTGCCCCGTGCAGTGCGAGCAAAAGTAACTGGCTCTTTGTTGAGAATCCCGCAAAAAAATCTATTGCTTACTGCATTTATTGGTTGACTGAGGATAGCATTTGTGCTGAGGGAAATAACTAAACCTGTCACCAGTCCGATCGAGATTTTGGACTTGATATTAATGCCCATATTGTGACAATCTCAAAAAGCGATTAGCTTTGAATTTATTGACTCGATAACTTTTATAACCTGACTCACACAAATATTGGCTGGAAACACTATTCATAGCCGTAAAGTGCGCGCTGCGCGCCCTACTTATCAAGTGCGTGCGTAGGTCTTGTATAAATTCTCTCACAGTTGAGCTACACTGGCAATACTTAAATTCCGGTAATTATCGCGATCGATCGTGGATAATCTTCGCGAGTAGAGTTGTTTAGTTTTATGTACGGGCAATCCATACACTCTAAATTAGGAAACGTCAACATTTTTAGGCAATCCAACCTCAAAAATCCCTTGAAGTTGCGCTACCATCTCCACGCGCGAACCAACATTTAACTTGCGAAACATTCGTTTGAGAGCTTGTTTTACAGAATTTTGCGCGATCCAAAGTTCCGCACCAATTTCGGCATTTGTCAATCCCCGCGCTACCAATTGGGCTATTTGCAATTCTCGCGGTGTCAAGCGCTTAGCCAAAGCAGAATTAAATTCGATCGCCCTTCCTCCTAACGCTGCCAAACTTGCCGATAAATGCAGGCACAAAGCACTCAAATTAGCAACTTCTGCCGCCCCAAATGCAGGATTATCGCCCACGCGAGCCAAATTAATTGTACCGATAAGGCGGCCGCACCCACGATCGGACCTGTAATGATATGTTCGTGTTCGTAAGAGGCGCAACAGCGTTTGTAAAGTTCGCACTGCTTCCAACCTCCCGGTGACAAAACCATTGCTTCGTGAGCCGGTGCGTGGAATTCTAATACGTAGCGCAACACCGGATCGACTTCCCTACCGACTGTTTCGTAGCAATCTACAAAAGCATTAACATTGGGTACGCCGCGAATGTCCATTTGGGGAATTTCCCCCTGTTTGCCAAACAAATAGATTCCCCAGCGCTGCACTCCAAAATGTTCGCCAACAGCATCCATCAACCGCAGTCGGATTTCTCGATCGTCCCTAGCGCGGGCGATCGCATCAAATAAGCTATAAAGTGAATTTACCATCGATCTTTTTCAAGTGTACCCATTTGGGTACTATGCAATTTTTTATTACTTCTTATCATAATCGATCGAGACTGAGATCTAGTTCGGTCGATCGATTGTTATATCTCGATCGATCGGGTTTATGGAATTTTCGATTTTTGTTGGAGATTCAGGCGAATCATTAGTGTCAACTTAAGATTGAAATCCGCCAGAAATCTCGTTTGTACCCGAGTCCAGATCCCCCTAAATCCCCCTTAAAAAGGAGGACTTTGACACTCTTGCTCCCCCCTTAAGAAGGGGGGCTGGGGGGGATCTAAATTTAGCGCTTCAACGACAGTCAGAAACCGGGTTTTTACGAAAATCTTTCGCACTCAAAAAATCATGTAACAAACCAGATTTATTGAGCTTTAATGCGTAATTTTCACATCAAAAACATTCGGAGAACTTGAAAATGACAACTCAAATCAAACATCAAATTGGCTTGCTGATTTATCCAGGCATGACTCAACTCGATATCACTGGACCTCATCAAGTATTTTCACTGATGCCAGATACTCGCGTTCTTTTGTTGTGGAAAACTCTCGAACCTGTGACAAGTAGCGAGGGAATGACAATTTTGCCAACTGCTACTTTTAAAGATTGTCCGCCTTTAGATGTTTTGTGCGTTCCCGGAGGTTCGATCGGACAAGTGGAAATGATGCAAGATATGGAAGTATTGGAATTTCTGAAACAACAGGGAAAAACAGCAAAATATATTACTTCTGTTTGTACTGGTTCTTTAATTTTAGCTGCTGCCGGATTGCTGCAAGGATATCGCGCTGCTTGTCATTGGGCGTTTCGCAATCAGTTAGAAATGTTGGGTGTTGAAGTCGGCTGCGAGAGAGTAGTTGTCGATCGCGATCGCATTACGGGAGGCGGTGTAACTGCTGGTATCGATTTCGGATTGGTGCTTGCTGGCAAGTTGTGCGGCGAGGAAACTGCTAAAATGATTCAGTTACTTTTAGAGTACAATCCCGCACCGCCTTTTAATGCTGGTTCTCCCGAAACTGCCGGAGAAATTTTAGTCGATCGAGTGCAGAAATTTGGAGAAAAGTTAATTCAAACCTCGCTAGAAACAACAAAGCAAACAGCGCTCAGATTGGGTATCTGTCGTTAAATCGAGCGATATTAAACAGCGCCTAACTCACTTTATCTCCTGAACAAGGAGGCTTTAAACACTTCCGGTCCTTCCCTTCTGTAGGGTTCGACCTCAAACTCGAATATGCTACGCTCGTTATTCGAGTTTGAGGTCGAAAGCGGTTCCCGTGCCCACCCTGGCTAGGGGGGAGCTAGATCTAATAATTAAACAGCAATCTGTGAGAAAGTTTCGATCGAACCCGCAACAGACAAAAGAGCGATTTCGCTGCGATCGATCCAGCTAACAACTTTTTGATTTCCAATAATCTTAATCTTTTTTCCCTTATATTGTAAGTATAACAATCTTCGGTTGTACCGCGTAGTGATTAACGAGATATTATGTCAATTACCAGAAGCGACTACCGGGCGATCGAACTCAGACAATTCTAAAATTAATCTAAAAAATTAGCTTTTTATTGCTTATTTACTGTATGAGATACAAAAAATTATTGCGATCGACACCAAGCATAAAAAAAACATAAAAATTAGCACCAATAACAAACTCGAACCCGATAACTGCTCTACCCTAAGTATTATGACTGCCTGTCAAAAGGCAGAAAACAAACAAGCAAGCTTGAAGCCAGCGACTCCTAAACCCAGGCGTCGCAGCCAGGAGCAGGAGGCAGAGCATGGAAAAAGAAAAAGAAAAAGTACCCGCTTCAATATTGACCTTAGTTGCTGGCATAGTCATTACAGTTGTCAGCTTCTGGTACGGTCAAAACAACCACCTGCTGCCAGAGCAAGCATCAGAACAAGCTCCTCTGGTAGACGGACTTTTTAACGTGATGGTGACGATCGCTACAGCTCTATTTATTGTCGTTGAAGGAGCGATCGTCTTTTTTGCAGTGAAATACCGTTACCGCCCCGGAGATGAAGGTGACGGCGTGCCTGTCAGCGAAAATTTTCCCTTAGAAATTTTCTGGACTGCAGTACCCGCAATCCTCGTCATCGGCTTGGGAATTTACAGCGTTGAAGTTTTTAGGGATATGGGAGGCTTTGACCCCGGCAGCCCTGAGGTAATGGCTCACGTTCATTCCTCCTCCAAAATGGCGCATATGCCCAAAGGTAGCGCGATCGCGGCTCCCCTGATTGCCGACTCAGAAGAGGCGGCACCTGAAATGGCAGAGGCACCCAACAAAGCAAAATACGGCTTTGGAGCGACTCCAACAGAAGGAGCAAAAGCACCAGACTTAGAGGTGAACGTCCTCGGGTTGCAATATGCCTGGATCTTTACCTATCCCGCAAGCGGCGTTAGCTCTGGCGAATTGCACGTACCGGTAGGCAAAGACGTGCAGCTCAATCTCTCAGCCCAAGATGTAATTCACTCATTCTGGATGCCTCAGTTCCGCCTCAAACAAGATGCAATTCCGGGAATCCCGACAGAATTGCGGTTTGTCGCTACCAAGCCGGGGGATTACCCGGTATTTTGTGCTGAATTGTGCGGCGGCTACCACGGCTCGATGAGAACTCGGGTAATCGTCCACACCCAGGAAGATTACGATAGCTGGCTGCAAGAAAATATGGTGGCTCAACAGCAAGGTTTAAACGAAGCTGTAGCAATTAATCCCGCCGAGTTGCCGGCATCGGAGTTTCTGGCTCCCTACGCCGACAGGATGGGGGTTAACGCAGAAACCGTCGCTCAACTCCAACCGAGCCATTAAATAGCCCTAGTTCAAGGCAACAGGCCAATAGGTGAAAAGCAGGTTCTAAATATTGACAGGATGCGATCGAGCATCGCACGATCGCATCCCGCATCCTTTAAATCATCCCGTACATTGCTCGTTGGCTAATTTCCTTCTACGCAATCGTCTTCGCAATATTTATGGCACAAGCACAAATTCCACTTACCCAACCTCAAAGTCAAGGTACTCCCCCTCACTCCCCGCACCCGACGGCGTGGAAATGGTATGACTACTTTACTTTCAACGTCGATCACAAGGTAATCGGCATCCAATATCTGGTATTAGCTTTTATCTTCTACTTAATCGGCGGTTTGATGGCGATGGCGATGCGGGCAGAACTTTACACTCCCGATCCCGACGTTCTCGATCCCAACTTGTACAACGCTTTCCTGACGAATCACGGGACGATCATGATCTTCCTGTGGATCGTACCCGCCGCGATCGGGGGTTTCGGCAACTTTTTGGTGCCGCTGATGGTGGGTGCTAGAGATATGGCATTTCCCAAACTCAACGCGGCTGCCTTTTGGGTGAACCCTCCCGCCGGACTGTTAATTTTGGGCAGTTTCTATTTCGGAGGAGCTCAAGCCGGCTGGACTTCCTACCCGCCCCTGAGCATCATAACCGCTCCGATCGCCCAATCGATGTGGATCGGCGCGATCGTACTTGTGGGAACTTCTTCAATTTTGGGTTCGGTGAACTTTGTTGTCACCATCCTCAAGATGAAAATCCCCAGCATGAAATGGGATCAAGTGCCTTTGTTCTGCTGGGCAATTATGGCAACATCGGTGCTGGCACTTTTGTCAACCCCCGTGTTAGCCGCAGGATTGGTTTTGCTGCTGTTTGACATCAACTTCGGCACTTCCTTCTTCAAGCCAGATGCTGGCGGTAATGTCATTATCTACCAACACTTATTCTGGTTTTATTCTCACCCGGCAGTTTATCTGATGATTCTGCCCATCTTCGGCATCATGTCCGAAGTGATTCCAGTTCACGCCCGCAAACCAATTTTCGGATACAAAGCGATCGCCTATTCTAGTTTGGCAATCTGCTTTGTCGGATTGTTTGTTTGGGTGCACCATATGTTCACCAGCGGCACTCCTCCCTGGATGCGCCTGTTCTTCACTGTCTCCACCCTGATCGTTGCCGTGCCTACGGGCGTCAAGATTTTCGGTTGGGTAGCTACTCTGTGGGGTGGCAAAATCCGCTTTACCAGTGCCATGCTATTTGCGATCGGCTTGCTGGCAATGTTTGTTTTGGGCGGACTCAGCGGCGTTACTTTGGGAACAGCAGCCTTTGACGCTCACGTACACGACAGCTACTACGTTGTCGCCCACTTCCACTACGTTTTATTTGGCGGGTCAGTATTTGGCTTGTATGCCGGTATGTATCACTGGTTCCCCAAAATCACCGGGCGGATGTATAACGAAACCTTGGGCAAAATTCACTTTGTTATGACATTTATCGGCACCAATTTGACCTTCTTGCCGATGCACGAATTGGGCTTGCAAGGAATGCCCCGCCGGATTGCGATGTACGATCCGCAATTCGAGTCTCTCAACAAGATTTGTACCTACGGTTCGATTCTGTTGGGACTGTCTGTGATTCCGTTCTTCATCAACATGATTTGGAGTTGGATGTCCGGGCCAAAAGCCAGCGACAATCCTTGGAACGCTCTAACTTTGGAATGGACTACAAGTTCGCCGCCCGCGATCGAAAATTGGGAAGTATTGCCAGTGTTAACCCACGGCCCCTACGACTACGGCACCAAAAAATCTCTTGCCATTAGAGAACGTTTGGGAATGGCAGCACAAGCAGCCATAAAAACAGGCGTTCCCGTTTCCGATGCTACATCCTCGACCTTTTTTAGCAGTTCAACTTCTGCCTCACAGACAGATGTGACTGGCCCTACTGAAAGTCAAGAAGGTTCGGGTAATAATGGCAACTAATGAGTTATGGGTCCAGAGTCATCAGTGATTAGTAAGAAACTAAAGATTGATGATTCATGACTCATCTAGTTCGGGACGCATTCGACAGTCAGAAACCGGGTTCGATCGCGAAAAAACAGCGATGCAGCCTTTAATTCTCCGAAAGACCCGGTTTCTTTGGTATTAATTATGCGTTCGGGATGGCGATCGAAAGTCGCGCTTTGACTAACCACCAGCCTTTTTTAACGGGTAATTTATGCAAGGTTCAACAATTGACGCATCAGATACTGTACTCAACTCGTCTGTCCCGCCTGCAGTGACAGCGACTGCTGCCGAGCACCACGAAGAACATCAGGATTTTCGGGTTTTCGGACTCATGACGTTCTTAATTTCTGAATCCCTGATGTTTGGTGGATTTTTTGCCACCTATTTGCTGCTGCGGGGCGGTGCTGAAGCTTGGCCTCCTGAAGGGACGGAGGTGGAGTTACTATTGCCTGCGATTAACACCATCATTCTGGTTTCCAGCAGCTTTGTCATTCACATGGGCGATACTGCAGTCAAAAAGAATGATGTCAAAGGAATGCGGCTTTGGTATGCCGTGACTGCTTTGATGGGGGCGATTTTCTTAGGGGGTCAAGTTTACGAGTACCTGAGTCTCGGATACGGTTTGACCACCAATACTTTTTCTAACTGTTTCTACTTGCTGACAGGATTCCACGGTTTGCACGTTTTCGTGGGCTTATTGCTGATTTTGGGCGTGCTGTGGCGGAGTCGCCGTCAAGGTCACTATTCAAATATCAAGCACACTGGCATCGAAATGGCAGAAATTTACTGGCACTTCGTAGACATTATCTGGATTGTTTTGTTCACGCTGATCTACATTCTAACTCTTTTTTAAGTGAGCATTTAGCTCAGTAGAAAAACCCCTAGTTGGGGTTTTTTTGCTATTTTTATTGATATAGCAACCGCCAAAACGGTTAGGACATTTTAGATCGATCTGTTCGATTTCTATCCGATCGATTAGCTCGCAGTATAGTTGCAATACTTGAATTGATTTCTCATACCCCATAGTATAAAGATAATTTACAGCTTCGATCGCAAGCTGAGGATTAAATGTACTTCCTCCAAATCCATCAAGAGTATCAATTAAAGTAAGTTCCGGCTAATTAGTTACAATGCCTAATGACCGCTCTCAACTCTCAAATCCCAACTCTCAACTATCAACTAACTCACAACCCAAAACCTCTCTTACCATCTGGCTTAGTAGTCATCCAATTCGTCTTTGCCACGGCCAATTGTTCGTCAGAAACCGTAGCGCCCACCAGATTCGCGCCGCACAAATTCGCTCCCCGCAAATTCGCTTTGCTCAAATAAGCCCCCGTCAAATCCGCACCCCGCAAATCAGCATTTTCAAAATTTGCCGTACTGCAATAAGCTTCAGTTAAATTGGCCGATCGCAAATTCGCCCCAACCAACCTCGCATGACCCAAATTCGCTCCGGACAAATCTGCTGCTTGCAAATTTGCCTTCACCAATTTTGCTTGATAAAAATTTCCTCCCGCCAACTGCGCTTTTGGCAGTTGCACTCCCGACAGTTCGCAGTCAGCAAAATCGCGCTTGCCTTTAAAATACGCCGCTCGCAAGCTGTTGCCGTCCCACTTGGGCGGTGCTTTTACCATCTTTTGCGCCGCTAAATTGCCGTTGGAAAGTGCCGTCCCAAAAGTTCTGCCGGACTCTGCCAGAGAGCGAGCCACTCTGGGCCCCATTCCCGTATTGCCGGATTGGGTGAAGGATGTTCGGGTACGGTAACTTTGTTTGGTCGAGCTTTGACTGGGTTTGGAGTTGGGCGACAGCCACGCCGTACCTTCATCGTTAAATATGGTCGGTTCTTCAACCGTGCGATTTGTGCCGTTGAATTGAGTCGCTAAGCCTGCGGAAAGTTTGGGGTCTTCAAATTCGCCGTTGAGAGCTCTGATGACATCTGCTGCTGATTGGAAGCGGTGGCCGACTAAGGGCTTGAGCATTTTATCGAGTACCCGCGCCAAGTTCGGACTGACTAAAACATGGGGCTGCCAGAGGATTTCCCCCGTCACTGCGTCGAAATCTAAATCTTTGGGCGATTTTCCCGTTAGTAAGTACAGGCAAGTCATGCCCAAGGCGTAAATGTCGCTGGCAAATATCGGCCGCAAAGCCATTTGTTCGGGCGGGGCAAAACTGAAGGTGCCGACGGAAAATTTGGTGTTGGCGCTTTGGTCGGCGGGGTCTAATAATATTGTTTGGCTGACTTGATCTTTGACAGCTCCGAAGTCAATCAGAACTAAGTGGTTGTCTTGAGTGCGGCGGATAATGTTTGCCGGTTTGATATCTCTGTGAATTACTCCTTGACTGTGGATGTACTGAACCACCGGCAGAATTTCTAATAGAAAATTTTTAACGTCAGATTCGTTAAAACGTCCTGATTGTTTGACTTCTTGTTTCAAAGTCAAGCCTTTAACATATTCTTGAACTAAGTAAAATTGCTGTTCGGCTTCAAAGTAATCTAACAGCCTCGGTACTTGCGGGTGGTCGCCTAGTTGGCCGAGGGTTTTTGCCTCTCGCCTAAAGAGTTCTCGCGCCATTTCTAAAACTCGCGGCGACGAACTGCTAGGTCGCAGTTGCTTGACCACGCAACTTGGCTGACCGGGCAATGAAATGTCTTTTGCCAAAAATGTCGCTCCAAAACCTCCTTGTCCCAGTGGTTGAATTACTTGATAGCGAGCGCGCAGCAACAGCTTCGCACCGCAAGCTTGACACTGGAGAATAGAGTCAGGAGGGTTTTGAGGATGGGGACAGCCGGGATTTACGCAGTAGCTCATGTCGATCGAGTGTGCCTATATTTTGATCATCTAGCCAGCGCAGCTCGACTGCACAAAAGCCCTTTTCTTGCTGCGAGAAGTAATTATCTGTCAGTGGCTCGGGGCCGCACGCGCGATCGCAGCTTTCGATCGCACCTAAGTTTTTGACCTAAGTTTTTTGGGCGGATATCTTCGATTTTTATTTTATTATCTCTTGACTGCGGGTTTTTTCACTAGATTTTCCTTGAAGATACTTTAAAGACTTGCTAAAGTTCCCCTTTTTTGTGTAAAGTCATTTTAAACTTAGGTGCTGTTTGCGCTGTTAGATGTCTCTAGCATACCTCATTCTATTTTGAGATTGTTACGCATCCCGCGCGCGCTATCCACGCGCTATCTCTGTTTAAGGTAATTTATTTTAAGGTAATTTATCGTTTTCGATCGCGCGCTACATAATTGCCTTGACAATAGTGAATAAATGTGGTATGGAGTCGATCTGTTAGTCTGTTCTGTTAGTCTGTCGAGATTTCTATGAGAGGTGCAGGATTGTAGGTCGAACTCCGATCGCGAGTCAGGGCGATCGCACTTGCTCCTATTTAAACTGTATACTATCAACGATCGACGATCGACTGTCAAATGTTAACCGCAGACAAAAGCAGATGAACGCAGATAAACGCAGATAATTTCGCTCGACGATCGACGATCGACTCTCAACTCTCAACCGATCGCGAGTTCCCGACGCTCGCACTAAAACTCTCAACTCAAAACTCTCGATCGACTTTCTTTCAACTCAAAACTCAAAACTCAAAACTCCCGAACAACTCTCAACTCAAAATTTTTCTTCAATTCAAAACTCAAAACTCAAAACTCAAAACTCCCGAACAACTATCAACTATCAACTGACTGAATTATGCGTATTTCTTTAAATTGGCTGCGGGAATTGGTAGATGTGACTCAAGCCCCGGAAGAATTAGCCGAAACTCTAACAATGGCGGGTTTTGAAGTCGAAGATATCGAAGACCGCCGCACTTGGGCCGACGGCGTAGTTTTGGGCAAAATCACCGCCTGCGAACAGCATCCGAATGCGGACAAATTGAGAGTTTGTCAAGTAGATGTCGGTCAAGCAGAGGTTTTAAATATTGTTTGCGGCGCGCCCAATGCTAGGGCAGATATTTACGTACCAGTCGCTGTAGTGGGGACGTTTTTGCCGAATATCGATCTGAAGATTAAACCGGCTAAATTGCGGGGCGTTCCTTCCGAGGGCATGATTTGTTCTCTGGCGGAATTGGGCTTGGCGAAAGAGTCGGCGGGAATTCATATTTTTGAGTTGGAAAATCCCGCATTGGGCAGCGATATTCGCCCGCTTTTAGGTTTGGATGATGTAATTTTAGATTTGACAGCAACTGCGAATCGTGCTGACGCTTTGAGCGTGGTGGGCGTAGCGCGGGAAGTGGCGGCGCTGACTGGGGCGAGTTTGAGAATTCCCGCAGTGGCAAATATGGCGATTCAAGGGAAAGAGAGTCCGAATTTAACAGTAGAAATATCGGAAATGCAAGGCTGCCCGATTTACATCGGGACGGCAATTGAAGGAGTAAAAATTGCGCCTTCTCCAGCTTGGTTGCAGCAGCGGTTGCAGGGGGCGGGAGTGCGGCCGATTAGTAATGTAGTTGACGTAACGAATTACATTTTACTCGAATGGGGACAACCGCTGCACGCTTTCGATCGCGATCGCTTGCAAGCTTTCACCGGCACTCAAGATATTAACATCGGCGTCCGCTTTGCCAAAACAGGCGAATCGTTCAAAACTTTGGACGGACAAAACCGCAATTTGCAACCTCTAAATCTGTTAATTACTGCGGGTGACAAACCCGTAGCTTTGGCTGGTGTCATGGGCGGCGAAGATACAGAAGTTCATGACGGAACGCAAAATTTAGTCCTGGAAGCAGCAATTTTTGACCAGGCAACAATCCGGCGTTCTGCCCGCGCTCAAGGCTTGCGCAGCGAGTCATCAATCCGCTACGAACGGGGGGTGAATCAAGCGGCCTTAATGACGGCCTGCAACCGCGCTATTGCCCTCATTTTGGAGTTGGCAGGAGGCACTGCGACGGTGCAGAAAACGGCAAGTTCCGGTCAGGAAAATTTGACTTTTACTCGATCGATCGAATTGCGCTTAGATAGAGTAAATCTGGTCTTGGGTAAATTGAAAAGAGGAGAAACTGGCGGTTCTGAATATCTGGAACCGGAAGAAGTAAAAAACATCCTCACCGCTTTGGGCTGCGAAGTCGTGCCGGCGGAAAAAACATGGGTATTTGCGATTACTGTTCCTCCTTACCGCTACCGCGATTTAGAAAGAGAAATCGATTTGATTGAAGAAGTAGCCAGACTTCACGGCTACGACAATTTCTGCGAAACTTTACCCAGCAAAACAGCGGCAGGTTATTTATCTCCAGAATACGCGGCGCTGCGGATTATTCGATCGACCTTTCGGGCGGCTGGTTTGACGGAGTTGATGCACTATTCTTTGGTGAAAACCGAGGGAGAAAATCAAGTCGTGCTAGCTAACCCACTGTTTGTCGAATATTCAGCTTTGCGCACTGAAATGCTGTCCGGCTTAATCGATGCTTTCCAGTATAATTTAGAACAGGGAAACGGCGCGCTCAACGGTTTTGAAATCGGTCGCATTTTCTGGAAAGATGGGGAAACAATGCAGGAAGCAGACGCAATTGCCGGGGTAATTGGCGGCGATCCAACTGTGTGGAAATGGCAGCAGGGAGGGCGCGATCGACCTTTGACTTGGTTCGAGGCAAAAGGTATATTAGAAAGTGCGTTTCAAGCTTTGGGTTTAACAGTAGAATATGCGGCGGATTCCTCAAATCCGCGCTTGCATCCGGGCCGCACGGCTGCACTATCAATCCCCTTATCAAAGGGGGAAAGCAAACAGTTAGGAATTTTCGGACAATTGCACCCGCAATTGCAACAAGAAAAGGGTTTACCCGAACAGGTTTACGTGTTTCAATTAGATTTGGGAATGCTAGTAGCTGAATTAGGTCGATCGACTGATTTAAGCCGTAAATTTGCCAGTTATTCCAGCTTCCCAGCTTCCGACAGGGACATTGCATTTTTCGCGTCGGTGGAAATTCCGGTGGTGGAGATGCAAACAGCGATGAAACAGGCCGCCGGTAGTTTGCTGGATTCAGTAGAATTGTTCGACGAATATCGCGGGGAAAACGTGCCAGCAGGACAGCGGAGTTTAGCGTTTAGGCTAGTATATCGCGCGGGCGATCGCACCTTAAGCGAGACCGATGTCGAACCCGCCCAACAAAAAGTTCGGGATGTTTTAGTTGAAAAATTCGGCGTCAGTTTGAGAAGCTAACTGTTAGTTGCGAGGACTTCAGCCTGCAAAATTAGGACTGAAGTTCTCACTACGAACTTTTTGATACACTATTAGTAGTGGTTGCTGTGCGCAGTGCGCACCCTACATATACGATAGGTATTAGTAGCGGTTGCGGTGCGCAGTGCGCACTAAATATACGATCGGTGGGTCCAGGACTGTTAAAATTAATAACTTAAAAGACGTAATATCAATATCGATCGATAAAATATGCCATCACTAATTTTAACTCGAATCTTCCTAGCAACTGCAGCAGTCTTCGGAGGTTTATCTGTGGCCGGTGGCGCATTTGCATCTCACGCTTTAAAAGACAAATTGTCCGATCGCGCTTTAGAAATTTTCGATACCGCCGCTCGTTATCAAATGTACCACGCTTTAGCTTTGTTGTTGGTGGCACTGCTTTTAAGTCGCGCAGCAGATGCTCAAACTTTTTTTGCAGTTGCTGGATGGGCTTTTATTGTCGGTACAGTTGTTTTTTCGGGCAGTTTGTATGCTTTGAGTTTAAGCGGTATCAAGTGGCTGGGTGCAATTACGCCGCTGGGAGGAGTTGCTTTTATTTTGGGCTGGGGATGTTTGGCCGTTGCTGCTTTTAGTTTCAAATAAACAGTTGACAGTTGTTCGGGAGTTATGTATGGGCGGAACGAAGTGGAGGGGATGCCCCCGTGCTCGCCCTGAGTTTTGAATTAAGAGATGTCAATACTCACAACTCACGCATTCAAAACTCAAAACTATTTAAAATTACCAATTCCCAATTCCCAATTCCCTAATTTTCAAATACCTCGCTGGAAAACATTTCTGTTACAGTGCGCAGGTAAGGTAAAAATATCATGACATCTTCTGCAGGGAGTCGATCGCTGATTTCCCAAAACAAAATCAACAGCATATCTTGCACTAAATCCCAGCTTACATGAAGTTTGGGGTACAGCATCAAGCAAACTGGAAACAATTCTTGCTGTACTGGCCGGATGCTGCCTTCCAAAACGCACCAGCACAAATAGTTTTGAAAGATTTCGACATCTCGGATGCCGGAGTTTTTGACGGCCGGATCGGTCAAGTACCCGGTGCTGCTGCGGTATCCTTGATGGTGGGAAATAGCTTTTTCGTACACTGCACCGGCAATCTGAGTTGTGTACGACAGCAAGTGCTGAACTGCTGAAAGTGCTTTGGAATTGGGGGCTAGATTCGCTGCGGCGAGGTTGATTTCTCCGTAGGGAATGTGGAGGTAGTCGTCTATTATTTTTAAATAGGGTACAAATTGCGATCGCTCTGTTTCGGAAAGATATCCTAACAATATTTTAGCTGTATAGTGAAATTCTAAGGTTACAAATACCAGCAATAGCGGATTCTTTAGCGCGTATTTGCGCCGCACTTCGATAATATCTTTGCCTACCAGCACTGACAACCGAAAAACAGGTTCTCGATCGCCGTAAGCGTCTATTGCTTTACTGTATAAATTGCGGGTATCGGTTGCAATTTCTTTGGGTTCGATCGATGTCGGATCGATCGCGTACTGCTCTATTTGTTCTCCGAGCAAGGCTTCTACGCTGTTCCAGGCTATTTCGATAGCTGTTTTCAGCTTATCCGACAATTTGTCAAATATTTTAGCTCGATTTTCTTCAAAATTTGTGAGTTCGGGAGTTTGGGTAATTTGCTGCGGCTTTTGCTTGTCTCGCGCCTCAACTGTATTGTAGTATTTTTTTGCCCAGCTAACTGCAAAGGAAGAAGTGCCGATACTTAAGGAAGCGGCGACAGGATTTTTTGTGTTCGGCAAGCTTGTATCCTGTGACATTAGAACGTCGAGATTTTCAATGGTGCCTGTTGTAGCAGGCTGAGAAAATACTTGTGAAATGTTGTTCATGACCACCCTCGTTTTTTTGTGCAGTAGCTTTCGCTCGATTCTCCCAACGTTTCAAAGTTGCTAATTACATTTTTTTACCTGGTACCAGTTACAGTCATCCGCCATTGTGCTTAAATATATCCGCCAAATGGCGGTACCGATCGGCACGCATTTCTTTCGCTAGCTAAATTTTTGCGATTTGTTCGAGCTATAATACACGCTGCGTTTATCTTTCTTTTACTCTCGATCGGGCAATAAACCCCCAGATTTCAACGGGTTTATTTTATTAGCGGGCGACCTTTCGTTAGTCAATAGATCGATCTATTGCGATAATATTGCGCTAATTATATTTATTAACAGAATCTAACATTTTTAACGACTCTCTTTTCTAAAGAAAGTATAAAATTTAATCTTAGCATATAATACAATCCAGTCATACAGTTGCGATCGATCGCTATTTGTGGTAATAACTGGGTGCCAGAGATTTTTTATTTATGAGTAGCGAATAAGAGCGTTCTCGATCTTGGCGAAGAATACAGCCTAGCCTTCTAGTACGATTACAGATGATGAGACGGAGTGGCTAAAATGAGCAGCAGCAATTCAACAGAAATCAAGTTCGGAACAGACGGGTGGCGGGGACTGATTGCCAATGACTTTACTTTTGCTAACGTGCGGAAAGTAACGCGGGCGATCGCCAGTTACCTCGAAACTGCTTACACAAAAGACCGTGCGGTTCTAGTATCATACGATACCCGCTTTCTGGCAGACCAATTTGCCCGGACGGCAGCGGAGGTACTGGCAGATTTGGGATGGACGGTAAAAGTGGTCGATCGAGATTGCCCGACGCCAGTCATCGCCTACAGTGCCAAGCATTTAAACTCGGCAGGAGCCCTGATGTTCACGGCATCGCACAATCCCGCACCTTACTGCGGCATCAAATACATCCCCGACTACGCAGGTCCGGCTACCCCGGAAATTACGGATACAATTGTGGCAAATATTCCCGGTGCTTCTGACGCCCCGGCAAAAGGCAACCACAACGATAAAATTTCTACTTTTGACCCGAAACCGGAATATCTGAAGTTTCTTTATACTTTGATAGATGTGGAGCGGATTCGCTCTGCTAAGTTGAAGGTAAAGTACGACGCTCTCTATTCGACTTCTCGCGGCTATCTCGACACAGTTTTGGAACACTGCGGCTGCGATTTGGAAAGCTTTCACACTTACCGCGACGTACTGTTTGGCGGTGGAATGCCAGAACCCAAGGGCGAACAGTTAGTTGAGTTGGTGGAAGCTGTAAAAAAAGATGCGGCGGATTTAGGTTTAGCTACCGATGGTGACAGCGATCGATTTGGTATTGTTGACGAGTTGGGAAATGTTTTGACTCCGAATACTGTACTGTTGCTCCTGGCGCGCCACTTAGTTAAAAATAAAGGCTTAACAGGGGCGATCGTCCGTACAGTTGCCACTACTCATTTGCTGGATAATATGGCCGCCAAATACGGTTTAACCATCTACGAAACCGCTGTCGGTTTTAAATACATTGGCGAAAAAATGCGGGAAACAGCGGTGTTAATTGGAGGCGAAGAATCCGGAGGTTTGAGCGTTTTGGGTCACATTCCCGAAAAGGATGGAGTGTTGGCTGATATGCTAGTAGCAGAGGCGATCGCCTATGAAGGCAAACCGCTGTCTCAGCTAGTCGAAGAAGCCATCAAAGAAGCCGACGGCCCCCTGTACAACAAACGCTTGGACTTGCACTTAGAAGACGCCCACAAAGCAGCAGTTTTAGCCGCCTTTACAAACAATCCGCCTCAAGAGGTAGCGGGGATTGGGGTTAAAGAAATCGGTCGCAAAGATGGGATTAAACTTTATTTAGAAGACGGAGGCTGGATACTTTTAAGGCCGTCGGGAACTGAACCTTTGATGCGCGTTTACCTGGAAACCAATTCCGTGGAAAAAGAAAGTAAAATTGCCGCCCATATGGAAAAGGTAATTGCCGAATTAGAACCAGTTTAACAGTTGACAGTTGACAGTTGACAGTTGACAGTTGATAGTTGTCAAGCGTCAATTATCAATTGTCAAAAATTCTCTTTGTAGGGACACAAGCAGGCTTTGTGTCCTTTTGAAATTTTTCATTAGCGGTAAGGTGCGCACTGCGCACCCTACATATATTGCTCTTCCCTGTTGTCTGTTGCCTGTTGCCTGTTGCCTTTTTCTCAAACTCGCAATAAGGGATTCAGCCACAGCAGAATTGTGCGTTTTAACTGATTTAATTCTCGATATACTTCTTGTTTAACCCACTGCCCGATCGCGTCGAAAGGCGTAAAAATTTGACCGACAGGCCAGCTAACATCTTGACCTAAAGGTGTTTGATGGTTGCCTGCGAGAGTCTGAACAGTTATCATATCGGGAAATCGCTGTTTTAACAGTTTGGTTAACAGCAAAGTTTGGTCGATATTGTCGCCGCTAAATTTAACTAAAAGATTGCGCGGAATGCGATAGCTTTCTAAAACTAAGCGGTTGGTATCCTGAGGAGAAGGAGTAAACTCTACGTTAAACACCGGCGAAATTTGTTCGACGATCGGGATAGCTTCCGAAGCCGCATAATTGTTGAAAGAAATCAATATATTGCCCGCCCTTTCTACGTCAAATACCGCACCGATGAGCAGGTGTAATTTGCACCCCATGCTGTGTCCCATGCCGTAGATGGGGAGATACCGTTGGGGCAGCTTTTTATTAGCCTGCAAGCGACAGGTGGCATTTTCAAATTTATTCAAAACTTCGCGGGCGATCGCGATGTGATCTAAAGTATTGACAAACGGCGTCGCTACTACCGCATACCCCCGCGAGGCCAAAGCTTCCAACAGCCAGCGATAGGTAAGTTGCGGTGCTGCGGCCACGAATGCACCGCCGAGAAAATGCACGATCGCGGTTGGTTTGGGAGGAATCAATACCCAGTTGCCAGAAACTTCTTGCCAGTCCATACAGTAAAAAGATTAACGCCAGCAAAAATTTGCTTTTTACTTGCACTTTCTTTAGTTTAACTGTTTTGGCTGTAAATAGCACACTGCGCTACCCGCTCTCAACTCAAAACTCAAAACTCAAAACTCAAAACTCTCGAACAACTCTCAACTCTCAACTACTCGTTCGTGATGCTTCATCCATTTAAACTTGTTCACAGTTGCTTGCGGGTTGAGGAGTGCAGTGCCGATACCGTAAACAAGAGTTCCCAAAACTTCGCGATTCAGCCAACTTTGTCCGGCCTTTCTCATGTAGTGGAGTGCCAAAACTTCTCTAAATTTGTTGATTCTTTTCCAAAAAGGCAAACTCTTAAAGCATAGCTGTTCGTACTCGTCAAGCGATAACTCCTTTTCTCCCCGCAACCTGCGCAGTTGATTTTCTCTTACGCAGTCAGAAGCGATGCGTTTTTTCAGCCAGTGTTTGTCGGTGAGAGAATTACCTTGAATCCGATAATTTCCTAGGGGTTCGGTTGCCGCCAACAAGCCGTATTTTTGCGCGATTTTGGTAAATAATTCGGTATCTTCCCCTACCTGCCAATCTTCTGCAAAACCGCCTTCTTGCAGCAGAACTTCTCTTTCAACTACCACCGAAGACGGGAAAACCCAAGGAATATCGCCTGTTTTTTTAATCGCCTCCATTTCGGCCTTGGTAGTCGGATATGTGGGAACGTAGCTTAACTTGTTGCCGTATTTGTCCAAATAGCGCAAAGCGTGAGCAACTGCTTTAACTTCGGGATTTTCCTTCAGCATTTGCAAGCAAACTTCCAGTTTGTTCGGTTCCCATGTGTCGTCGCTGTCGAGAAATGCTACGTATTTGCCTGTTGCTTGCTGGATCATTAAATTTCTCGATTTAGAAACCCCGTAAGTTTTGGGATTTCTGCGGTATTGAATTTGGGGGTTGGCGCTTGCCAGTCTGGCAGCAATTGTAGCGGTATTGTCACCAGAGCTGTCGTCAACAATTAAAATTTCTAAATTCTTGTGAGTACCGTTGACTGCGGAGGCGACTGCCTCAGCCAGAGTGTCGGCTGCATTGAAGGCAGGAATGATGACGCTGACTTTTTCGCTGTTCATAACTTGAGTTGGGTGTGCGTTGGTAGTTGTTTGCCGAAGTACGATCTTCGCCACATATGGCCCCTGCATGAAAATACTGAGAAAGTCACGGTTTTCCGCTAAAACTGAAAATTGCAGGCTTTCAAACGCACTAACTGCGATCGAATGCGATTTCGCCGGCTAATTTTGAGCTGTTAGGTTCCAAGCCAGACACCTTTTTATTCGTAAATTAAAAAGGTGGTAAGTTTTTCGGTTTCCAGCCTCCATGTTTTTTGTGGGGGCTGCTAGCTTGATGCCAAACGAAATGGGTCAAAGTTCTGTTTTGGGCGTTGCTAGTTTTTTCCTCTGGTCGATCGCAACTGGCTGGCCCCGAACTGGGTTTGGGGTATGTTACGGTTGCCGGGAGCGAGTAAGCAAACATTATGATAGCTTCACTTCCTAGTGCGTATATTCCGGGCCGTTCCCAGCTAAAATCAGACGCTAAAATGAGAAATACCATTTCCCTAAAATTGAGTTACACATATTCACACCCTGACATTTGCAGTGAAAGCTTTATTGCTTTCTACCTGTAACTTCAATATTTTGAATTAGGGTAGCGGTCTCGATCGTAACTTACGCAAAAATCATTTTGACCCGCTTTTGACACGCTACTTTGAGCGGTAAGGTGCCTTTTGTGCGGAAACGTACATGAGGTTTTGCGTAATTCCTCTCAGCTATGCTGCCTGCAGGGGTTTTGCGTAAGTCCTGTCTGTGTAACTTTTATTTAACCCTAGGGTAAAGAAAAAAAGCACTAAATTAAGGGTAGGGAAAGCGGGAGAATAGGGGTTGCTTCCGTGTTTTCCACTACTTGTCTGGCTCCTTGTTTACACATTGTACTAGGACTTACCTACGTAAAATTAATATAACAGGTTTTAGGCATGAGTGCGATCGACCCTGAGGGGAGAGAACCATCATGACAGGGATCGCGATCGATTTTTAAGACTGGTTTTTATGGCAGATTGCCCTCTGGTGAAGGTTTTGAGGGCTTTTGCCGGGGCGATCGAATTTTCTAGGACTTGTGCAAAGAACCGATTTTTACACAATTTTTACAATTAAGGATTGCGCACCGGTTGTCCAAAAACCGATACGCAATCCCCAAAATTTTTAGCTACCGCCAGCCAACAGCAGTATCCCTTCACCAGCCAATCAGCTAAATTCTCGATTCAATCGCTTCTGATACTTCATCCACTGAATTTTGTGTACGGTGGCTTGAGGGTTCAGCGCTGTGGTAGCAATTCCGTAAACTAGAGTCGGCACAATCTCCCGATTTAACCAGCTTTGTCCGGCTTTTCTCATAAAGCTAGTGGCCGCAATCTCTCTTAACTTATTGAGTTTTTTCAACGGAGGCAGATTTTGGAAAAAGATTTCTCGGTATTCGCTTAAGGTTAACTCCGATTGACCGCGAATCTGGCGCTGCAGGTTTTCTTTAACGCAGTCGATGGCCAGACGCTTGTCCAACCAATATTTATCAGTTAAAGAGTTGCCCAAAACTCGGTAGTTTCCTAAGGGGGCTTTTGTACCTAGCATCCCGTGCCTTTGAGCTAGTCTTGCCATAAATTCAGTATCTGCTGCTACTTTCCAATCTAAAAATCCTCCAATGTCTAGGATAGCTTCTCGTTCTGCTACTAAAGCTGTGGGAAACACCCAGGGCAGCGCGCCGTTTTCTTGAACATCCTGCAATTCTGTTTGATTTGTGGGATATGTGGGGATGTAGCTGACTTTGTTGCCTCGCTTGTCTAGATAGCGCAGGGCGTGACCTACAGATTTCACTTCCGGGTGCTGTTTGAGGAGGTTCAAACATTCTTCTAGTTTGTTTGGTTCCCAGGTATCGTCGCTGTCTAAAAATGCGATATATTTCCCGGTAGCTGCTTCGAGCATTACATTTCTAGATTTGTAAGCTCCTAAATTTTTCGAGTTTTTGTAATATTTAATTCGCGCATCTGTCCGCGCCATATCGGTGACTATTTTTTCTGTGCCGTCGGTAGAACCGTCGTCAGTTACTAGGATTTCTATGTTTTTATGAGTGCCGTTGAGTGCGGAGGTGATGGCTTCGCCAATTGTGTCCTTGGCGTTGAAGGCAGGCATGATGATGCTGACTTTTTCTGGGTGAAAATTTTTGCCGATCGCGGGATCTGCTTCTAGAGGGATGCCTGCTGTAACAAATGCTGGTGTTGCTGTTTTAACTTTTTGCGGGTTTAACAACTTTGGCACGATCGTACCTCCGAGAGTGCCTGCGATCGAGGTTGCGATCGAGGTTGCGATCGAGCCTCCGAGCGATGATGTGGTGATTTTTTTAGCGCTTACCTTGGGGACGAATGTGTTGATATTTTCTGCGTTCATGAGGTTAGTCGAGCTTTTTGCTGGGGCTTAATCTTTTGGCAAAAAAAGATGCTTCTTAAATTACTTTTAAACAGATTGTAAAAAAAGTTTTTGCAATCTCAGTGGTAATACTAGCATCTATCCCAATCTCCTGCAACACTTTTTGTGATAAATCTTTTTAATACTTAAGATTTTCGATAGTGAGACTTAGAGTGTAGTTTATTTAACTAAACTACCTAAGCCTGCCAACAAATTTGAACAGTAAATTTGCATCCTTATAGTAAGGTAATTGGCGCAAGTAAAATTAAATCTATGTCTTTAGAATGAGGTCATTTAATTTTTATTGTCATAGCAACTCGCGAGGGGGGGGAAATGCTTTTAAAGTCAAGGGTTAAAGTGCTAATTTATACTTGTCTGACTGCATGGCTGTGCGGCTGCCAGCAGCAGCCAAACTTGCGCCAGCGCAGCCAACAGGGCATGGCAGTTTCGGCTCACCCCCTCGCCAGCGATGCGGGCTTGGCAGTGTTGCAGCAGGGAGGCAATGCCGTCGATGCGGCGGCAGCTACGGCTTTGGCAATTTCGGTGGTGGAGCCTTTTTCTGCCGGTATCGGGGGTGGAGGTTTTTTGTTGCTGCGGCGGGCCGAAACGGGAACCGTGCAAGCGCTGGACTTCCGCGAACGGGCTCCCAAACGGGCGACGCGGGATATGTACCTCGACAAGCAGGGCAAGGTGCGCCCTCGGGCAAGTCTGGACGGACATTTGGCTGCGGGTATTCCCGGCACTGTGGCGGGGCTTTATACGGTACATCGGGAGTATGGGAAACTGCCTTGGGCTAAGGTGGTAGCACCCGCGATCGCCCTTGCTGAGAAAGGCTTTCCGGTAAGTGCGCGCTTTACCAAAGCTGTGGAGCGGCGTTTGGAGGCGATCGATAAAAACCCCGCAGCGCGGGAAGTTTTTACTCGCAGCGGCATTTTGTACCAGCCCGGAGAAATTTTAGTGCAGCGAGATTTGGCGAGGACTTTACGGAGGATTGCCACTGATCCTGCAAGTTTTTATACCGGAGATATCGCAAGGTCGATCGCTCGCGATATGGCGAACAACGGGGGCATCATTACCCTCGAAGACCTGAAAAACTACACCCCGATCTGGCGAAATCCCATTTGCGGGCGCTTCCGTGCCTATGAAATCTGCGCGATGTCTCCCCCTTCGTCAGGAGGCGTTCACTTGTTACAAATCTTAAATATTCTTGGAGATACGGAGATCGAGAAGTTGGGCAGGCAAAGTGCAGATACCGTGCACTTGCTGGCAGAAAGTATGAGGATTGCTTATGCTGACAGGGCCGAGTATTTGGGCGACCCGGATTTTGTCAGCGTACCGATAAAAGCTCTCACCGGCCGCAGTTATGCTCAATCCAGCGATCGCAAATTCAAATGTCCCAGGCCACACCCTCCAACAAGGTAAAAGCTGCCGATCCTCAAACTTTGAACCGCTTGGCCTGGGAATCCCCTGAAACTACCCACCTGACAGTAGTTGACAGAGAACGCAACGTAGTGAGTTTGACATTTACAGTCAACGGCGGTTTTGGGGCCGGGGTGGTGGCGGCGGGTACGGGAATTTTGCTCAACAACGAGATGGACGATTTTGCTGTCGCGCCTGGAGTGCCGAATTTGTTCGGTTTGGTAGGCGGGGAAGCAAATGCGATCGCCCCTGGGAAAACTCCCCTGTCTAGCATGACGCCGGTAATTGTCACGGAAAACGGCAAATTCCGCCTCGCTGCCGGAGCTCCCGGAGGCAGCACGATAATTACTACGGTATTGCAAATTGTGTTGAACGTATTGGTTTACGACATGAATGTCGGCGATGCCGTAGCTGCACCCCGAATTCACCATCAGTGGCAGCCCGATCGATTGTTGGTGGAACGCACGGGTTTGCCAGTGGTGGTACTGGAGGAATTGCGGCGGCGGGGACACCAGATTCAGGAACGCGAAGACTGGGGAAATGCTAACGCGATCGTCCTGACTCCTGACGGTTGGTTGGAAGGAGCGGCCGATCCGCGCGGGGAAGGGACTGCAAAGGGTTTTTAATAAATTACTTGATTTGCGATTTGCGATGTTCGATCGCCGGCAACGATCGACTATCAACGATCGACTCTTTCTTCTATTTTACCAGTTACAGATTGCCAATAATTACGGAATTAAAATCAACAAACATCGTAATTATACTTAATCTGTAAAGTGATCGTAAAGGCACTGGACGTAACGATATACAGAATGGGACAATATTACTGTAGATGGAGTGCAACCTGCTATTTTAGCTAAAAAATATTATTATGATAACTTCTGGAAAAATTGCTGCTTTAACTGCTGCTTTAACTGCTGCTGCAAGCTGTCTGGCAGCGCCGGTAATGGCATTTTCGATCGCGGCAACCAACAACACCGAGACTTTGAGAAATCAGCTTTTAGGTGGGAAAACAACGGGTTTGAGTGATTTCTCAATTTCAGTTACGGGCAACAGTGCAGCGTTTGGTACTTTTAGCAATGACCCTTTTGGTTTGCAGTCAGGTATTGTTCTGAGCACGGGCAGAGTAACCAATATACCGGGCAGAAATACGAAAGATAATGACAAAATCAACGGCACCGATCTCAGCACTGATTTTGGGATTGAAGGGGAAGCGGGAGATTTGACACAATTAAACCTCAGCTTTTTTGCTGACAGTACGGCAGAAAAATTGTTTTTTGAATATGTATTTGCTTCAGAAGAGTTTCCCGAGTTCGGCGCTTCGGAATTTAATGACGACTTTGAATTGCTGCTGAACGGTAATAATTTAGCAAGGTTGAGCGACGGGAAAACAGTTACGATTAACAATCTAGTTCCCAATCCTGAAAATCGATCGACCGACCATTCTGACTATATTAATAACCCAGTAGCAACGGGAATTGCTGCTAACATTATCAAGATGGATGGTTTTACTAAAGCTTTAGGTTTTGAGGGTATGCTGAAGCAAAATCAGACAAATGTTCTCAGCATCCGCGTTAAAGATGTGGGCGACGGCAAGTTAGATTCGGCAGTATTTATTAAAGGCGGTTCTTTGGGAACAGCACCGGTAGAAGCGGTTCCCGAACCGATGACTGCGGGCGGTTTGATGTTAGGAGGTGCGATGCTGGCTGCTGCGAAAAAAGGCGCGATCGACGGTAAGGGAAAAGAGGAGAGTGGGAGAGGGGGAGAGGGGGAGAGTGGAAAAGTTAGAGAATGCCCAATCCCTCCGCTACGCTGTGCCCAATCCCCAACTGTCAACTGTCAACTGTCAACTGTCAACTGTCAACTGTCAACTATCAACTGTCAACTGTCAACTGTCAACTGTCAACTGTCAACTGTCAACTATCAACTATCAACTATGAACGGTTCCGTCGGGCAAGATTGTACCAGTTAATCTAGCGCCGGTAAGCTTGACCATAACTCGATCGCTGTAACCGATTTTAGCTCCTGTTAAATCCGCACCGCTCAAGTCTGCCCCGCTAAAATCCGCTCCAATTAAGTTGGTTTCTCTCAAATTAGCATTGCTCAAACAAGCTCCCAACAAGTTAGCGCGGAACAAATTTGCTTTGTACAAATTCGCTCCCGTCAGGTTGACATTGTGCAGGAAAGAATCGCTCAAATCCGCGTGACTGAGGTTAGAATTGCTCAAGTTTCTGCCAGAAAAATCCTTCTCTTTTAAAGAAGCACCTTTAAAGTCCGAGCCGCTTAAATCGGGACTTTGGTTGACCGTTGTGCGCGCCGATGCAGTTGACTCTTCGGATTGGTAGCGCGGCCAACCAGAATACGGTCCGGCATTATTGCCAGAATAGTTTCCAGAATAATTTCCCGCATATTTACCAGCATAATTTCCTGTTTGCTGCTCGGAAGAATTGCGGGATTCTTGCGCATTTGGCTGCGATTGCTGGGGGTTTCTGTACTGGTTGTTTTGGTATTGGTTGTTTGGCTGCTGAGTGTTTGGCTGCTGGGGATTTTGCTGCTGGTTGTTTGGTACTGGTTGTTTGGTATTGGTTGTTGGTTGCTGAGTGTTTGGCTGCTGGAACTTGTTGAT
>JAAUPF010000002.1 GCA_012034575.1 Richelia sp. CSU_2_1
GAAGAGGAAGAAGGAAGAAGAAGAGAGAAGAAGGAAGAAGGAAGAGAGAAGAAGGAAGAAGGAAGAGAGAAGAAGGAAGAAGGAAGAAGGAAAAAAGAAGAGGGATAACTGTCAACTGTCAACTGTCAACTGTCAACTGTCAACTGTCAACTGTCAACTGTCAACTACATTTCAATCTCTTTGTTACCCAAGATCAATCTGTTGCTGCTGGGGAAAGCGTAAGGAATAGTTTTAGCGGCAAATTCAACTATTTCTGTTGGTTGTTCGTACCACTCGGAATAACTGGGATTGAGTCGATCGTACAATTCTTTTAAAGCTTTAATTTCTGATTCTAACAGCGCTGCTGCTTGATTGATCCGGCGCGCTTGTGCCTGCAAGCGTTTTTCTCCAGTTTGAACGTCATATTCTACTTGTTTCCAGTGTTCTCCGGCTAACAATTTGTCGAGTTCCGCTTGTTTGTAATTATATACAGCTTCTTTTGGCTGTAACTGCTTTTCAATAGCTTGAATTTCTCGATCGATTTCTGCTAACTGCTGCAACCACTGTTCGCCAAAAGCTGCTGTTTGCTGTTGGAATTCGGCAATTGCTTCGGGAGTATTATTTTTGGGAAAGCTGACTGTGACGCGACAGGAGGTTCGCTGTTTGTAAAGTTGTTGTCGCGACTCTTTGAGGGCGGTAACTTCTGCGTGCAGGGTGCGGACTTCTGTTTGGAGTTCGGGGATTGTCTGACTCATCGGTTCAAGTGGTAGGCCTTTTGAGTGATTTTAAGCTATGTGTCGATCTTTCTGACCGCTTCCGGGTGCTTCGGAGTGGCAAGGATCTAATTTTAGCGCGATCGCACCCGGTGTCTGGGCACAATAGCGGATGGCTTTTAGCACAATGGCCGATGACAGATTTTAAATTATCAGTAAAATAATAGTTATTGTCACCCTAAATTTAGGCTGTACGACTATCTGAGTTAAAAATTAAGTTAAATTTAATGTTTCATAGGTTTCTCCCGCAATCCGGAAGTTCTGTTAAAGTTTTTAAGGGCTTTAACCGCTGACAAAAATCTATTAAATTTAGGAATCTTGTTAATGAAAATTGCCGATCGATTAATTTTTGGTTATCTAACTGCTGCTATTTGTGGTGTGGTAAATGTCGCCCACAGTACAATGCCGCCAACAGTAGCAGGGAATGAAAACCAAAATTTTGCTTTAGGAGGCACTCAGCAGCAACTTAGCGATTTCCGATCGACCTCTAGTCCGAATATTCCGAGTATTTCGAGTATGTCGGCAAAGGATGTTGTAGCTGTCGATCGGTTAGTTCTAGCAGAACAGAGGCAGTGGCAAAAAAACTATATTACATCTGAGAAAAAATCGCTGCAATACGATACTTACAGTTTAACAAAAATTAGTTCTTATTTAGCTTTTATTTCCGTATTAATTTCATTTTTACTCAGAAGTAATGCGGCAAGTTCTTGCGGTCAGGCGATCGGGCGGCTTAAACTAAATTTTCCCACAGGCAGCGGCAAACTAAAATTATGGGAAAAGGTTGCCAATAAAGCAGCAGCAGACAATGAGGAAACGATCGCAGATACTCTGGCGAAAATGACTCAAGATTTGCAGCAAACTGTCGATTGCGCGCTCGATATTTGTGAGGGAATGAGCGTATCGATAATCGCCACATCTCCTGCAGGCAATATCCTGTCATTAAACCAAGCTACTAGCAAACTTTTAGGATACTCTAAAAAAGAGCTGATCGGGCAACCAATAGCCGTAATTTTTAAACCTACAGAAGTGCCAGTGCCGGGATCGAGCTTAGAAAGTTTAACGACCGAAAGTTTAGCCCGCAATGTCGAGAAAGTTTACTTATCAAAATCGGGAAAAAAGATTATTGTACTGCTTTCTATTTCTCCGATTCGCGACGGCAAGGGCGAAGTAACTGGGAAACTTTACATAGCACAAGATATAACCGATCGCAAGCGGGCAGAAAGAGATTTGCAGCGCAGCGAAAAGAAGTTTCGCCAGCTAGCAGAAACAGTTAATGCTGCGGCATTTATCTATCAAGGGCGTCAACTGCGCTACGTCAATTCTCAAACAATAGCAATTACCGGATATACCCGCGAAGAATTGCTGTCTGCCGACTTGTACGACTTGATCGATCCGGAATTTCGATCGGTAGTTAAAAACTGGGCTAAAATCAGCCCCCAGCAAGAAAATACCAACTCAAAATACGAACTTCAAATAGTCGATAAAAATGGAGAAAAGCTTTGGATTGAAGCAACTGTAGACGCGATCAAATTCGAGAGAAAACTGTCAATATTAGTCACGGGATTTGATATCAGCGATCGCAAACAAGCAGAATTAGAACTAGCAACATCTCTTTCCTTGCTGAAAGCAACAATTGAATCAACGGCTGACGGCATTCTTGCCGTTGACAGCCAAGGCAAAATTGTCAGCTTCAATCACAAGTTTGCCCAGATGTGGCAAGTACCGTATTTCTTGCTCGATTCGCGAGATAACAGCCAAGTTTGGGGATTTGCAGCCAACCATTTAAAATACCCGGAAATCTTTCTCAACGGCACTAGAGAATTGTTCGATCGACCGGAAGCAGAAAGTTACGATATCATCGAATTTAAAGATGGCAGAATCTTCGAGCGCTTGTCGCTGCCGCAGCGCACGGGCGGAAAAATTACGGGCAGAGTATTCAGCTTTCGCGATGTAACTCAACGGCTGCGATCGGAAGAAGAACTTCGCAAAAGTGAAGAACGTTTTAACCTGCTGACGCGAGCGACAAACGATGCAGTTTGGGACTTTGACTTGTTAAAAAATGAATATTGGTTGAGCGAAGAGTTTGATAAAGTATTCGGATATAAACTGAATGAATATCGGACGATCGAATTAGAATCATGGCGGCAAAACATTCATCCAGAAGAACGGGAAAGAGTGGTAGCAAGCTTTAACGAAGCGATGGCCGGCGGCGCTCAATGTTGGTCGGAGGAATACAGTTTTCGCCGCGCTGATGGCGGGTATGTTTTCGTGCTCGATCGCGGGTATATTATTCGCAGTGACAGCGGCCAAGCAGTGCGGGCGATAGGCACCATGATGGACATCACCCAGCGCAAACAAGCGGAAGAAATTATTCGCTATCAAGCTGTTTACGACCAACTGACAGGTTTGCCCAACCGGATACTTTTTAACGAGCGATTGCTAGCAGCATTAAAACAAGCCCAAAAAACTAATAAAATGCTGGCAGTGATGTTTTTAGACTTAGACAGATTTAAAAAGATTAATGATACCCTAGGTCATGCAGCGGGCGATCGGCTGTTAGAAAGTTTTGCAGGAAGAATCGGCGACACTCTGCGATCGACAGATACCGTTGCCCGCTGGGGAGGCGACGAATTTACCGTACTTTTACCCGACATTCACAGCCGAGAAGATGTCATCAAAACAGCTCAAAGAATCCTCGATAAATTAAAGCCTGCATTTAAAATAGAAGCACAGCCCCTGCACGTTAGCAGCAGCATCGGCATTGCGCTTTATCCCGACGACGGCGAAGATGCCGAAACTTTAGTTAAAAATGCCGATGCCGCCCTGTACCGCGCCAAAGAAAGAGGCAGAAATAACTATCAGTTTTATACTGCCACAATGAATCCCCAAGGCAGCCAATTGCTGACCTTAGAAAGCAGGCTGCACGAAGCTTTAGAACGTGGAGAATTTGAGGTTTATTTCCAGCCGAAAGTCAACATCAATACCTGGAAAATACAGGGCATGGAAGCTCTGGTACGCTGGCAGCATCCAGAATTCGGTTTAGTTGCGCCCGGTACATTTATTCCGATGGCCGAAGAGAACGGATTAATCGTACCCATTGGCGAATGGGTGCTGAAAACTGCTTGCGCTCAAAATAAAGCTTGGCAAGATGCCTTGCATCCAGATTTGCGGATAGCAGTTAATTTTTCTGCCCGACAGTTCCAGCAATTTAATTTAGTGAAAATGGTAGCAAACTGTTTGGAAGAAACTAATTTATCGCCCAAGTATTTAGAAGTAGAAATTACTGAAAGTACAGCCATCCAAGATGTGGAATACACGATTAAAATTTTGAGAGAATTGCAGGATATGGGAGTGCAGATTGCGTTGGACGATTTTGGCACGGGTTATTGTTCTCTAAATTATCTCAAAAAGTTTCCGTTGCATATTTTAAAAATAGATAAATCTTTTGTCAGCGAACTGACCACAGATACGCGCCAACGCGCGATCGCCAATGCCGTAGCGACTTTGGGCAGAGATTTGAACTTGAGCGTGGTGGCAGAAGGAGTAGAAAACAAGGAACAGTTAGAGTGTTTGCGCACTCTACACTGTCAAGAAATTCAGGGTTACTATTTTAGTCGGGCGCTATCAGCAAATGATGCTAGCAAACTGTTAGTAAATTCTCTGTTGAAGAAAGTGAAGATTGCTTAATTCGCCGCTTCATCAAACCGACCTTCTATCATATTGAACCGCAGGTTCCTGTTTCATTGAGGCAAAAGGTGACACATTTTCCTGTTATCTCCTTGTTGCGGAATTTTGCAAAAATTGTCATGTAGTCTTTTGCGATGAAATATTTACCGCTATTGCTCTAGATCGTAATTTGACTTATATTTATCGATCGAAAACCCAGTTTCTGACTGTGGTGGCGGGGTAATAAAAAAGCGATCGCCCTTAACCGGCATCTGGTAAGTGCGATCGCAACTATGAATCAGCTACTTATATATCGGGTTCAAGGGGTAGTTTTTACGCATTTACACGGGAATTTTTACAAAACTTCAAATTCTGGTGCAAATCTCGATCGTGCGAGTGCCAGCTAAGCTGTTAGTGAAAGTATAGTGTCAAAGGGGCGATCGAGCTGCTAATTCTACCCCAAAGTCAGGATTCCCGCTGCCAAATCTACCACCAGCCGCTTAGTTTTCAACCACTCCATCCCGATGAGAATTTCTGGTATTTCATCGCCCACCACAACAGGAATATTAAATTCTGCACCGTCAATTTGCACGATACCGGCATAAACATTAAATAGGCCTTCACCTCGTGCAGTTGTCAGCGAAAGTTTCTCGTCTATCATCTCCCAACTCAAACTTTCTAAATCCTGAGAATTAACAGCCACCCAACCTGTAAAACCTGTATCTAGCAATGCTTCGACTAGGAACAATTCGCCACTTGCCGTCACTAAACCGATTTCAAAAAATAAACGATTCGTTTCTTCCTCAAACCGGCCTTCTATCATATCGTACCGCAGCTTCCCGTTTCATTGAGGCGAAAGGTGACACATTTTCCTGTTATTTCTTTAGTTCGGAATTTTTCAAAAAGCGCCATGTAATCTTTGGCGATAAAATATTTACCGCTATTTCGATCGATCGTAATGTACCAGTTGTAGTGTTCTTTGATGAGTTGTGGACGTACTCGTTCAAAAATGGCGCGACAGTAGTTATAGCGTTCTTCGGTTTCAACCTGTTGTTTTGCTTTCTCTTCGGCAGAAATCGGGACTTTTTTATCTCTGCTAGGCAGGCGGCGGGGTTTCCATCCAGGGGGTGCTGTTGTCATTGTTCTTTTGGAGTAGCTGCTAGTTTATTTTACCAAATTTACGCATTCACGATCGAAGCTGTATGCTGCTTTTTTGAACCGCAGAGGGCGCAGAGGGCGCAGAGGAGGGGTAAAAGAGAGGGGAGGGGGGAGTGTTAGGTTGATTCTTTATTTTTCGTCTATTTAGTTAGGAGTTTTTGGAAAGTTTTATACATATCTTCTGCTAATTTTTTGGGGTTCCATAAAGGCGCGAGATGTTCTGGTTGTTTCGATTTTATCAAATGTTCTTTCACTGCATTTCTCAAACTAGCATCGCGCCCGAATTTAACTCCCCATTGCGTGTATTCTTCCCAACTCCAAGCCGCACCGACATCGAGATTTGCACTTTTGAGAAATGCGTAACCCATGCGCGAAAGATATTGATCGCCCGATCGAGTGACAACTGGCAAATTCGCCCACAATGCCTCTAAATTATGAGTCCCGCCGTTGTAAGGATAGGAATCTAACAGCACGTCAGCTACGTAATAAATCGCCCGGTGTTCTTCCTCCGTTCGAGTTTGACCGATAAATTTAATTCGCGCAAAATCTACACCCTGAATTTCGCATTCTTCGCGGTATGTAGAGTGAATAATTTCTGGATCTCCTTGACCTTTGCGGATTAATATGCTGTCGGGTACTTGTTTGAGGATTTTAACTTGTGCTTCTACCATTTCAGGATTAGTTTTTCTGCCGGGGGCGACGCACAAATAAGCCATTTGTTCCAAACCTATTCCTAGGGCATTTCTGATTGCTTCGCGATTCACCGGAATGGTTTGCAATTCGCCAATTGCTACCGAACAACTGGGCAATCTTACTAACTGTTCTAAGTAATGTTTTTCCACGCCTTGAGGGTGAGTGTGTTCGTCGCAAAGAAAATAGCAATCTGGCGAAATGTAAGGCGAGTCAAACCCCAGCCAAGTAACGCAAATTCCGGCAGGATGCGGGTACATGACTTCGACATTTGTCGGGACTGTCATCGAGTCTAAATCGATTAAAACATCTAAATTGTCTTGCACGACTTCGGCATAAATTTCTCCGCCATCGGCAAACCCATTCGGATATCTTTTCGGCCAGTAAAACTTGCCTGCCATTTGTTCAAATCTTTCGGTAACTTCATCTCGATTTAGTTTGCCGGTAACGTAAAGGTGAACGTGGGGAGTGATGCGACTTAATTCGCGAATTAAGGCTTCGCTGCACCAGCCTACAGAGTGGCGGCGGAAGTGTTTTGACAGGAAGCCGATTCTTAAAGGCTTTTGCTTTACTTGGGATAGTTCGAGTTTGATTCTGTCGGTACGAGGGCGCTGCGGGACGGCTTTTTTGTAGTATTCTTTGGCAATTAATCGGTAGAAATTGGCGTTTTCCTCGATGTTGTCGCGCAGGTGGGAAACTGCAAACAAGAAGATTTCGTACAGCAGTTTGAGTTCGATAACGCTGAAGGTTTCGCATTTTTCGTAGCAGAGTTGTTCGATTTCTTCGAGTTTCTGAAGTGCTTCTTTGCTGACGCCGGATTGCAAGTAGGAAAAAACGTAGGCTGTGGCTGACATGACTGGGGCGACATCGCCGCAATTATTGCAGTAATTATCGGCAACATTGCGAGCTCCGGCAAGGTTGGTGGAATGACTCAGCAGATCGCATAATTGTTGGTGGGCTTCACTGTATTTGGGATTAATATCGATCGCCCTTTGAAAATGTTCGATCGCCTCTAGGGGTTTGTCTTGTTTTTTAATGTGTCCCATCCGGCAGTAAACTTCTGCCCAATCCGGTTTAAATTTCAGGGCTTGCTGGTAGCTGCTGTCGGCTGCTTCTAACTCTCCTAACATGGAAAATGCGTTACCCATATTAGCGTGAACTTCGGGCCATTCGGGATTGACTTCTAAAGCTTTTCGGTAGTGTTTTATGCCTGATTCGTAGTTGTATTGCTGTAAAAATGAGTTGCCGAGATTGTAGTTTAAAACTGCTAATTCGGGTTTTAAATCGAGGGCTTTTTGATAGTGAGTAATCGCTGCATCGATATTTCCCTGCTGCGATCGCGCGCTACCGATGTTAGCATAGGCTTCTGCCCAATCCGGTTTGATGGCAATGGCTTTTTCGTAACTTTCTACCGCTTCGTCCCGTTTGCCTTGAGATAGCAACCGATTGCCTAAATTGAAGTGAAAATCGGCACCGACTAGCTGCGGGTTGAGTTCGGATGTGCGTTTAAAACAGGCGATCGCAGCTTCGGTATTGCCGGCTTTGTGATATACTTTGCCTAAGTTCCAGTGCGCGCCGGCTAAATTTGGACTGAGAGAAATTGCTTGTTGGTAGTGGACGATCGCCTCTGATAAGCGTCCCATTTTGAAATACATACTGCCGATATTTGCCCGCACTTCGGCAAAGTTTGGTTGCAATTGTAGGGCTTGCGAGTACGATCGAATTGCTGCTTCGATTTTGCCTTCTGCTTGCAATGCGTTGCCCAATGTTACGTAGCCGTGGGTGTAATCGGGCCGGATTTTTAAGGCTTGCTGGCAGGCGCGATCGCTTCTTTAATTTTACCTTTCACCAAACAGTTTTCTGCTAAAATTTTATACTGTTCTACTGCTTGAAAGTTGGCAGTTGGCGCGCTATCTGGCAAATTCAGCGGCGCAACTGGTTCGGAAATTTCCTCGGGATTGGTGAAAGTAGTATCTAAATTTTCAGTTGTTTTAACTGGCGGCAAGTTGATGCTGGAAGGCTGCAAGCCGTAACCTTCATCTTTGTTTACTGATATTGCTTGCTGCGCGCCGGATTCGGTTTCTAATTCGATAAAATTTTCCGATGCAGTTTGGCGATCTTTTTCTTGCAATAAATTAGCTAATTTCTCCGCAGTAGCTGGATCTTTCGGCTGCATTTCGAGCACTTTTTGGTAACAAACAATTGCTGCATCTAATTTACCTTGCTGTTGCAAAACGCTGCCGAGCATCAACTGCACGGCACGCAAACTCGGATTAATGTCAAGAGCTTTTTGGTAACAATTTGCAGCGCTATCCAATTGCCCTAATTTGTAATACATACTGCCCAGATTAGCGCTAGCTTCAGCAAAATCCGGCTGAATTCTTAAAGCTTGGGAGTAAGCTTGAATTGCCTTTTCTAGATCGTTTTGAGCGTGCCAAGCATTGCCGATCGTCAAATAAGCAGGAGCAAAATTCGGTTGATATTTCAAAGCGAGATAGCAGCGATCGATCGCCCGTGCAAATTTCCCTTGCAAAACATCAATTTCCGCCAATTGTTTGTAAACTTCGGCATCTTCCCGATTGAATTCCAGAGCTTTATTATAACTCGCGATCGCGCGTCAAACTGACCTGCATCTTTCAGTCGATTTGCCTTGACAAAATGCGATCGAGCTGCTTCTAAATCTACCAAAGACTCTGTTATCATTTGCCCTGCCACTCTTACAGTTTGTACGCTCATACTATTCAACCATTCTACCCATTCTCTGGCGCGTGCCGGCCAAGTACACCCGCGATTGATATATTCTACCTGCTGCCTCAAATGAGTTTCAAGATGAGTTTCAGCAGTTGCGCGGTTTGCACCATCGCACTCTTTTAAAACTGCGACTGCCGCCTCTAAAAATCGCCCGATATAGCTTTGCCATTCAGGTTTAGCAGCCCGCTGCCAATTACTTATCGATGCCAAAGTTTCTCGCCCCGACATAGAAACCAGACGTGCAAATCCCGCAGTTGTTTCCGGCAAAGCCGCCAATTCACTCGTCACAATCCGGCAACCGCTTGCCATTGCTTCCATCACCGCGATCGAAGATGTTTCCGAATAAGTATTAGGATAAGCGAAAACAGCAGTCGATCGCAGGTGCTGCAAAAGTTCCGGCTGCGGTACGGAACCGATGTATTCCACGCCTTCAGTTTCCTGACACTGCTGGTAAAGTTTGCCGAAAAACATATCGTCAGCATTGCCATCAATTTGATGTACTTTCATGCTAGAAAATACTTTCAATTTAGTTCCGGGAACAGCTTGACGGATTGCCGGAAAAACTTTCAATAAAATATCCAGTCCCCGAAACGGAGTGCTGGTATAAGCGAGAATTGGCGGGCGGGATTTCTGCGAGAGGATAGAAACATTATCGGGGAAAAGATTAGCAAAACAGGGAGCGATCGCATTTCTTAAAACATGACAGCGATTTAATTTCATGCCAAAAAGATCGTGAAATCGATCGCGCTGCCAATCGCTGACAAAAACTAAGGCATCGCAGGCATCTGTTTCGGTAGAATTCTTAAAGTTTTCCAGAAATACAAAACCCGGTTCGTTGTGAATCCACAAAATCAATTTAGTTCGATCGCCCAACAGCGGTTTAATTTCGCGAGCTTTGCCGGCGATATTAACTATAACTAAAAAATCGAGCGATCGCAGCAATTCTAAATTTTCCGCATCAGCCTTCCGCCGCCTGCAATCAACACCGCGAAACATCCCCGACACAGAAGTATTGTTGAGCAAAAACACATCATTTCCTAAAGCAGCTAAAGCTTCAGCCAAATAACAAATAGCCGATTGAGTGCCGCCTAAAGGCTTGCGGTAAGGAGTTTCAACTGTATAATCCCAAGTGTAAGTATCGAGGAAAGCAATTTTCATAATAGTTGACAGTTGATAGTTGATAGTTGATAGTCGATAGTTGACAGTAGATCGTTATTATTCTCATTCCTTCTTCCTTCTTCCCTCTTCCTTCTTCCTTCCACTTATCTGCGTTGATCTGCGTCAATCAGCCTTGCATCTGCGGTTGCAAGTTGACGAAAGGACAGTTGACAGTCGAGAGTCGATCGATTCCCAATTCCCCATTACCAATTATAAATTCCCCATTACCAATTCCCCATTACCAATTCTAAAATCTAAAATCGTTCTATGGTATAATCCTAAAACTATTGAGGAGTATCAAATCATGACCGCAGAACAAGATCCCGTAAAATTAATGAAACAGTTAGTCGGTTTTGCCGCAGCCGATCGCGTGCAATCCGGTACAATAGTAGGACTAGGTACGGGGTCAACAACAGCATATACCATTCAGGCATTGGGCGATCGACTGAAATCCGGCCAACTCAAAGATATTAAGGGCGTGCCGACATCTTTTCAATCGGAAGTGTTGGCAAAACAGTACGGAGTGCCGCTAACAACTCTCGATGAAATTGACAGGATTGATATTGCGATCGACGGTGCTGATGAAGTCGATCCGCAGCTAAATTTAATTAAAGGCGGCGGTGCTGCGCACACTCGCGAAAAAGTTGTCGATTATCTCGCCGCTCAGTTTATTGTAGTAGTAGACAGTTCCAAAGTCGTCGATAAATTGGGTTCGACTTTTAAAGTTCCCGTCGAAGTTTTGCCGATGGCAATTACACCTGTAACGCGGGCGATCGAACTATTGGGCGGCAAACCGGAATTGCGCATGGGCGTGAAAAAAGCCGGGCCGGTAATTACCGACCAAGGTAACATGGTACTCGATGTTAAATTCGACAATCTCGACAATCCGGGGGGAATTGGAAAAAACTTTAAATAACATTCCTGGCGTGTTAGAAAATGGCTTGTTTGTCAATTGTACGGATTTGGTTTTAGTGGGCGAAATCAAGGACGGCAAACCTGCAGTCCGGGAGATTTCAAAATAAGATAAAACTGCTATCTTGCATCATTCTGGTGAAACCGGGTTTTTGGCGAAGACTCTGCATCAAAGCGCATATTTTCGGCAAAAACCCGGTTTCTTGCCTGGTTTATTAAGCGGCGTGCAAGATATCAGATATACGTAGGTTGGGTTGAAGCATGAAACCCAACAGATAAAATCAGATTTGCTACAATCGCACATAATTATCCATGCCAGTCCTGTGCGATCGCGCTGAAAATATTTGCTACAATCGATAATATCCATCCGCGAATGCTTCGCCTAAAATTGGTGCGATCGCGCTCAAAGTATCTGCTATAAATAAGATATTACTAATTACCAACTACCAATTACCAATTACCAACTACCAATTACCAATTACCCATTACCCATTACCCATTACCAAATTTCATGAAATATCGCAGATTCGGCCGCACAGAATTATCCATGCCCGTTTTTTCCTGCGGTGGTATGAGATATCAATACAAATGGCAAGATGTACCAGCAAATGAAATTCCACCCGACAACCAACAAAATCTCGAAGCGACTATTCGCTATTCCGTAGAATGTGGCATCAATCACATAGAAACTGCCCGCGGCTATGGCACTTCTGAGATGCAGTTGGGCTGGGTTTTACCGAAATTACCCCGCGACAAATTGATAGTTCAAACTAAAGTTGCTCCCACGTCAAACCCTCAGGAATTTCGCCAACAGTTTGAAAAATCTTTAGCATATTTGCAACTAGAATATGTCGATTTGCTGTCGCTGCACGGAATTAATACTTGGGAATTATTAGAAGATTCCGTGCGCCCCGGCGGCTGCATGGATGCGGCGAAACAATTGCAAGCAGCAGGTAAAGTTAGATTTATTGGATTTTCCACGCACGGGCCGACAGATGTCATTATCAAAACAATTGAGACTAATCAATTCGATTACCTCAACTTGCATTGGTACTATATAAATCAAATTAATTGGCCTGCCATAGAAGCCGCTCAACGTCACGATATGGGCGTGTTTATTATCAGCCCTTCCGACAAAGGCGGACAACTTTACAACCCGCCGCAAAAATTGGTAGATTTGTGCTATCCTTTAAGTCCGATCGTGTTTAACGATTTGTTTTGCTTGTCTCGATCGCCCGTACATACATTAAGTTTAGGCGCGGCAAAGCCTGAGGATTTTCACGAACATCTCAAAGCTGTAGAATTGTTGGATAAAGCAGATGAAATTTTGCCGCCGATATTAGCAAGATTGGAAAAAGCTGCGATCGATAGATTAGGAGAAAATTGGTTTAAGACTTGGCACTGCAGCTTGCCAAAGATAGAAAATACTCCCGGTGAGATTAACATTCATACGATATTGTGGCTGTGGAATTTAGCGCAAGCCTACGAGACGATCGACTACTGCAAAATGCGCTATAATTTATTAGGAAATGCCGGACATTGGTTTCCCGGAAATAAGGCCGATCGTATCGATGAATTCGACCTGCGCCGCTGTCTCGCTCACAGTCCCCACGCTGCTAGAATTCCGCAGATTTTAAAAGAGGCCGATCGACTTTTTGGAGGCGCAGCAGTACAGCGATTATCTCAAGAATAAAAATAGTTGACAGTTGACAGTTGACAGTTGACAGTTGACAGTTGTCCCTCTGCCTTCTTCCCTCTTCCTTCTGCCTTCTTCCCTCTTCCTTCTGCCTTCTGCCTTCTGCCTTCTGCCTTCTGCCTTCTGCCTTCTGCCTTCTTCCTTCTAATAAAAAACCCGGTCACTCTGTGACAACCGGGTTTTCGAGCCGGAGCACGTGAATAGTAGTTACACGCACCTCATTAAGAGTATGCTTCAGCTCCTTTAACCAACATCACCCATCCGTCTCATCCTTTCGGGCGATTTCCCGCAGCATAACAGCACTTTTTGCTTTAACCTGAGATAAAACAGTGAATAATTAGCTTAGGTACTTTTTATGACACTCAAACGCCGAGATTTCTTGTATTTGCTCGCAGCCAGCGTCGGGTCTATTACCGCAGGTGCTTGCCAAGCGTCAGGAAATAATGTAGCACAAGCAACTCCAACTACTGAAGCCACAACAATAGCTCAAACTCCAGGCCCTTTTACGCTGCCACCCCTACCCTACGAATATAATGCTTTAGAGCCGCACATCGACGCGCGGACAATGCAATTTCACCACGACAAACACCACGCAGCCTACGTTAAAAACCTCAACGATGCTGTCAATAAATACCCGCAACTTAAAAGTATGAGTGCGGAAAATATGCTGCGAGATTTGAGCAAAGTTCCCGAAGATATTCGCACGACAGTGCGCAATAACGGCGGCGGACACTTAAATCACACGATGTTTTGGGAAATCATGAGTCCCAAAGGCGGCGGCGAACCAACAGGGGCAATTGCTACAGCAATTCAGCAAAATTTCGGCAGTGTTGAAGATTTTAAAACTAAATTCAACGATGCGGGAACTAAGCGTTTTGGCAGCGGTTGGGTGTGGTTGGTGCGCAATAAAGCGGGGAAACTTGAAGTAACAACTACTGCCAATCAAGACACTCCTTTCATGGATGGCAACTATCCAATTATGGGCAATGATGTTTGGGAACACGCTTATTATCTCAAGTATCAAAACTTGCGGGGCGATTACTTAAAAGCGTGGTGGAATGTTGTTAATTGGGCAGAAATTAACAAGCGCTACGAAAGGGCGATCGGTTAGTTTAATGTTTAGTAGGGTGCGCATTGCGCACCTTACTTAAATTAATTTGCTGTCTAATTTTACATTTCAAGAAACAGCGCAATGACAGAAAACCCAAATCAAATCAGAGAAATAGTTTCTAATTTTTAGGGGGCAATTTTTTGTAAGGTAGTTTATTATTTGTCATTGTTATTTGTTGTTTTTTGCCATAGAGCGATCGACCTGATATTTCAAAAAAGCTGGTGCCGAGGTACAATTTAAAATATGCTCAATTTTTGAGGTGACAACAAAGGAGATAAATATGGGACTGGTTTTCGCAGAGATTGAACTGATTCGAGGAGCCGACCTTGTTTTATTTCAAGAAGGTTACATTCAGGAAGACCAAATCAGGCGAGTTAAGGTAACAGCATTAGTAGACAGCGGTTCGTATATGCTGGCAATCAATGAAACTATCAAAACGCAGCTTAACTTGCAAAAAGTGGGTGAAGAAGAAGCAGAATTAGCGGATGGTTCCCACGTTATGTTAGAAATTGTTGGGCCGATCGACGTGCGGTTTGAAAATCGCCGCACTAATGTCGATGCGATGGTTTTACCGGGAGATTCCGAGGTGTTACTGGGAGCAATTCCGATGGAAGGTTTGGATGTAATTATTGAACCAAAAGCACAAAGGATGATTGTTAATCCAGCAAGTCCTAATATTGCTAGAAAGTCTTTGAAATGAATAGATATCTATGACTGTCGAGCGCGTGTAAGTCTCGATCGCGCTACAAACGGAGTATTTTCGTAAAAAATCCAGTCTCTGAGTTTTTTGGGGGCAGGGGGTGACGGGGTGAAGGGGTGACTTGACCTGGCGTTTCGATCGCTCTTATAGCTTATTCTATGTATTCTCAAGTACCGAGGAAAAACTTATGCCATTAAAAAATTACGGTGTTTTAAAAGGTCGTCCTGTGGGACGGCGGTTGGCAATAACATCAAATGCTCATTATCAAGTTCACTTAGTTTCGGAAGATACAGACTACCGAATTGCGGTTAATGTCAAATCGAAATTAGAACCGTCGGAATTAGAGTATTTGGTTGATGAAAATTTCTCTTATCCGATTTTGGCAGACTTAGCAGAGTTGCCTTTGGGCTTCAAAGAATTAGAAAGAAAACCAGGTGGTTTGGCACTTGATTTTATTCGCGGCAATTTGTTCGATCGAGCTAAAATGATACCTTTACCCTTCGAGGTACCCGGTGCAGACAACGATTTAAACGAGAAAATTGACAAATACGTGCAGCGGGCAATGTCGGATGAATTAGCTCATATTTATGCTTTCGGCGAAAGATGGGGACCGGAAAAAATTAAGGACAAAATCTTCGGTTTTTTGCCCGGAAATGGCATTCACGACATCCACATGAATCAGGGCAATTCCGGTCAGTTTGCCAAGGATAACGGCGTTTGGCAAGACGGCGCAATGCTAATACATTTCCCCTCAGAAAATCGCTGGGTAGGAATATTCTTGAAGTTTCAATCGCAAACTTGGCACTCTGAAGACGATTTGGGAACTCCCATTCATACTATACCCGAACCCATTGGCGACCAACCTCCGATTAAACCCGATTATGTTGTGAGAATTGTGGCGGCATTAGTAAATCCTGTGGGCGAAGATGCTGGAAAGGAAACAGTAACGCTGCTGAATACTTCACCCAATACGATCGATCTTACCGGATGGGCGATCGCAGATAAGTTAAAAAACAAGCATACACTTTCCGGTACTGTTGCTGCTGGTGCTGCCGCGGTAGTTACTTTGCCGCAAAACGTGCAATTGAGTAAAAAAGGTGGCTTGATTACGCTGCTGAACAAACAAGGTTTAAAAGTTCACGGTGTGTCGTACACTCAGAAACAAGCACAGCGCGAAGGTTGGACGATCGTGTTTTAATTAGTTCTGGGCACGGGTAGTCGGAAACCGGGTTTTTTTGCGAGAATAGTTCACAGTTCGCAGAAATAGCAACAACCCGGTTTCTTTAGTTTTGATGAGTAATTTTGGAACTCAGGAAATAACGCCATGACGGAAAATCCAAATCAACCCAGAGAATAGGAAACGGAGTTTTAAACGATACATAAATTCGGCGGTTGAAACCGCAACTACACGCACGAAGTCCGCCTTCGCGGACTAAGATTAATACTTATGAATGGAATTTGCACGCTTGCTAACGATACAGTTTGCGATCAACTAATTGCCTTGCTCAACAGCATTGAAGTTATCTTAGACTCCAATACTCCCGTCTGCATTTATCCCTTCGATGACAAAACACAGCAAATCAAAACAGCAATTGCCAACCGTCCCAACGTGTTTATTTATGAAGATACCGCTTCAATTCAGCGGTGGGACGAATTCATGCAAGCCGCCGCCCCAGAACGTTTGAATCGCAAAAAATTCCGGCTTTACGGCGCGCACCGGCGCTTTTGCGCTTTCGACGGCCCGTTTGCCAAATTTATCTACATGGATGCCGATACTTTGTTGATGGATTCGCTCGATCGAATTTTTCAGCAATTAGATTCATCGGATTTTGTAGTTTACGATTTTCAATTTCGCGATCGAACTAAAGTATACAACATTCAGTCACCAAAACTCCTTGAAGTTTTTCCTCAAAATCGCATCGATTCGGAAATATTTTGTTCGGGATTTTACGGTAGCAAGCAAGGACTTTTTGACGGAAATACTAGAGAATGGTTAGTAACTAAACTGCGATCTGGTGATGCGGAAATTCTCTATGCAGGGGCGGGAGAACAGCCGTTGCTGAATTATATGGTGATGAAAACAGGTATTTCCAGCTATAATTTTGCTTGGAGTCTACCGGAGAGCGAAAAAACTGGATGTAGCGTTACTTCCCAACATTTTGCAGAGTGCGATCACATTTTGTACGATAAGGGAAACCAACTTACCTACATTCATTATATTGGCGTACCGCCGGATTTAATTCGCCGAGTTTGTGCGGGAGAAAATATTGAATTTCCCTATCGCGATTTGTTTCTGCACTACCGCTACTTCCACGAACCGGAAAAACGCCCGATTTTTCAGGAACCGTCTAAGTCGTATACTGAAATTGTTCGATCGAACTTGTTACAAAGAATATTGAGAAAGTTAAGGATCGACAGTTGACAGTTGATAGTTGACAGTCGATAGTTGATAGTTGGGATTTTTTTATGATTAAACCGCAGAGGACGCAGAGAGCGCAGAGAGAAAGATGAGAGAGATGTGTTATTCTGATGTTAACGGATTTAAGGTGAATCGCGGTATTTATATTGTGGCGAATGATAAGGTAATTGAAAGCGCGATCGCCCTTTTAAACAGCATACGTTTGTACAACAGTCAAGTACCAATTTTCTTGATTCCGTTCGATGACAATTACCAGCAAGTAGCCGCCGCACTCAGCCGCCACGGCGTTCAACTGTTCCCAAATTTAGAGTTTGTCGAACAGTTTACCAGAGAAATTGGGAAAATATTCGATCGCGACTTTTTAGCCCTTCCCAACAAAATGCGCAAACTCGCCGCTTGGTTTGGTCCCCTCGACGAATTTCTCTACATCGATACTGATATCATCGTCTTTGAAGACATTGCAGCCAACTTAAACAAACTATCAGAAGTAGATTTCTTTTGCTGCGACTACCACCACCTCAGCGAAAAATTGCGCAATGTATTTTCACCCCTTGTCAAAGAACAAAATATTTTCACAGATTCCGAACTTCAAGATGTATTCAACAGCGGCTTTTGGGCTTCGAGAAAAGGAACGATTACCGAGTCGCAAATGTCCGAAATTTTGCGAGAATGCGCGCAGCATCGCGAATATTTTGACTTCACTCAAAATGTCACCGACCAACCTATACTAAATTATATAGTTCTCAAACTAATTAAGAGACGCTGCAATCTTGTTAAAGCTGCGGAAGACGAACCCGGAAGCTGGGCCGGTTCTCCACACTTTCAAGAAATAGATTATGTACTTTATGACAAAGGTAAAAAGTTAAAATATCTTCATTGGGCAGGCATACAAATTAAATCGAGCAGTCCTTATTGGAAATTGTGGAAACATTATCGCTATCTCAATGAAGAAAAACCTAACTTAATGCAAAAAATATTTCGCCATTTACCCATATAAATCACCTTAAATCTCTTGGCTCAAAATTGTGCATCTCTCTCTTCTCTCCCTCTGCGCCCTCTGCGCTCTCTGCGGTTAAAAATATGACTTTAAATTATGGCATTTATATTCTCGCAAACGATGTTGTTTTCGACCAACTAATCGCCCTATTAAACAGTCTCGAAATTAACGGAGCAAAAGATATTCCAGTTTGCATCATTCCCTACGATAATAGAATGGGAAAAGTTCGATCGTACATTTCCCCCTTACATAATATCACCCTTTTTGAAAATACCGATTCGATCGAATTCTGGGAAGACTTTGCAACTAAAGTTTGGACATCCCACCACAAAGCCCAACAAATTTGGCAAGCCAAAGGTTGGAAATTAGTTCACTGTTTGGGAATGCACCGGAAATTTTGCTGTTTTGACGGCCCTTTTGAAAAATTTGTATATTTTGACTGCGACACTTTGTTAATGGGTTCTTTAGATTTCATCTATCAAAAACTTGATGAATTTGATTGGGTAGCCAACGATTTCCAATACAAATCCGATTTTAATTACGTCTTCGATTTATCATCCGCAAAACTGCCGCAAATTTTCAATATGGAAAACTTGCAATCTCATATTTTTTGTGCGGGTTGGTTTGCTGCAAAAAAGTATTTTAAATCGCACCAACTCAGCTATATTACTAAATAAACTAACCTCAGGAGAAGCCGAAATTTTATCCTTGCGGGGAACAGACCAACCTGTATTTAACTATTTAGTTGCCCGCAGCGGCATCACTTTTTACAACTTTGCCTACCACCAACCCGAAGCAGTAACCGGCAATCATTGGTCTTCTAAATTCGAGATCGTAGATTTTATTTTATATGATAAAGAAAAGCGATTGACTTACCTGCACTACATGAGCATTTCCGCTGCAAAGTTTGCTCGATTGTGCGCCGGCGAAGATGTCGAGATTCCTTATCGAGAAGTATTTCTGCACTACCGCTATTTAAAATCGCCCGCACAACAACCAAAACTTACTCGTCCAAATTTGCTAGTTCGCTGGAGAAGAAATCTCACAAGTTGGGCAATTCAAAAGATTGATAATATTAAATTTAAGTGGTGGCAAGTTTGCAACCGCAGATATTGCAACCGCAGATATTGCAACCGCAGATATTAATGGATGAACGCAGATGAACGCAGATGTCTTTTTATCTGCGTTCATCCGCGTTCATCAGCCCCATCTGCGGTTGCAATCCTCAACTTTCAAAAGAATCCAAATCCAGCGCTTGAGAACCTCCGCGTTCTAACTCGATTAAAAGCTTGCTTAACTGACGCCATACCAGCCAACCGGTGAGTAACGTTAGCGGCAAAGCAATCTCGTAAGAAAGCAATTTCGGAAAGCCAAAAATCTCCATTCCCGAAGCTAAAAAGACGCAAATTCCGCCGGCCATTCCCAAAAAAGGCAGTGACAATTGCATACCTTTGAGAGTGGCTAAAGTGCGAGTCGATCGATTTTTTGACCACAACTGCACGGCTTGTTTGAGAGTTGCTTCAAAGGCTAAGCCGGAGGCCATACCTGCTAGCAATCCAGCCGTCATTAAAAAATAGGGAGGTTCGGGAAAATAGTACACGAATAATTCCTTAATTTTGGTAATTGGTAATTGGGAATCGGGAATCGGTAATTGGGAATTGGGAATCGGTAATTGGTAATTGGGAATTGGGAATCGGTAATTGGTAATTGGGAATTCTTTCCCTCTCCCACTCTCCCCCTCTCCTCCTCTTCCTTCTTCCTTCTTCCTTCTTCCTTCTTCCTTCTTCCTTCTAACTAAAATCGAGTTAGGGCGGCTGCTCCCTCTGTGGAAAATTCTGCTAAAGCGCCTAGCGCAACGTTGAACAAGCGACTCGGTTGCAGGTCTTCTTTAACTAAATTCCACAGGCTGCGAACTTCTTCGGTGTGAATTCGATCGCCCTCAATTAAAGCTAACATTAGTTGGCGGCGCAAAAACGATCCTTCTTCTGACAGCAAAAATTGCAAGCCGAGTTGTGCGGTTGGCAACAGGTCAAAATTTCGATCGGACCGGGCAATCGCGATCATGTTTTCCAACCGATTCCATTGGAATTTGCCGTCTTTAAATAATACCTCAATCAAGCGCCGCCGCAGTGCGGGAGATTCTCCGTTCAACAATCGCCGCGCTACGTAAGGATAAGCTACTTCGACTATCTTGAACTCGGGATTTAGCGTTAGCGCCAAACCTTCTTCAGTTACTAGAGAGCGAATAATTAAGGCAAATTTCGCCGGCACTCGGAAAGGATAATCGTACATCAATTCCGAAAACTGGTCTGTAATCGTCTTGAAGTTAAAATCTTCTACTTTCTCGCCGACGATATCGCCGAGTACAGATTCCAAAGCCGGGACGATCGGCATGATATCTGTTTCGGGAGTCAAAAATCCGAGTTGGACGAAATCTTTAGCTAACTGCAAGTAATCTTTGTTGATCAAGTGAACTACCGAATCAACTAAAGTTTCTTTAGTTATTTCTTCCATTTGATCCATCATCCCGAAATCGATGTAAGCCATGCGGCCGTCTGCTAAAGCAAACAGATTTCCCGGATGCGGGTCAGCGTGAAAAAATCCGTGTTCCAGCAACTGCCGCAAACCGCTGCGAACTCCGATTTCAATCAAACTATCAGTATCCAAACCTGCTGCTTTGACGCTGGCGGTATCTGTCAGTTTGATGCCTTCAATCCATTCGAGGGTGAGAACGCAATTTGTAGTATAGCGCCAGTAAATGCTGGGAACTTTAACTGTCGGGTCGTCAGCAAAATTTGTCGCAAATTTCTCCGCATTGCGACCTTCGTTAATATAATCGACTTCCTCGAATAGTTTGATACCGAATTCATCGACGATTAAACTGAGGTCGTGACCGAGATTTAGCGGCAGCAGCGGGGCTAACCATCCCGCCGCCCACCGCATTAAATAAAGGTCGAGGCTTAAAACAGGCAGCAAATTCGGTCGCTGAACCTTGACTGCTACTGCTTCCCCAGTAATCAGGCGAGCTCGGTACACTTGACCGAGACTGGCTGCTGCAACTGGACTTGGGGAAATCTCGCTGTAAGTTTCGCTAATCGATCGACCGAGTTCGGTTTCGACAATCTCAAAGGCTAAATTAGTGTCAAAGGGCGGCAACTGATCCTGAAGTTTGATCAGTTCTTCGAGAAAGTCTTTGCGGATCAAGTCCGGTCTGGTAGAGAGCGCTTGACCGACTTTAATGAAAGTTGGGCCCAAGCGGGTGAGTATTTGTCGCAGGTGGGCGGCCCGTTCCGGCTGGTGTTCTTTGACTTCGTGCTGCCAACTGTCCCACAGCATCCCCAGGACAAAGCCTGCAAAGGACCAAACTACCGTGATGGCCCGCCAAATTGCTTTCCAAGGACGTTTGCTGTAATACTGAGCGATCGCTTTTGGATCGTAGCGTCTAGCTTGAGCGAATTGATACTGACGCACTCGTTTTTTTTCCTCTGAGTTTATGAAATTTACAAATAAATTGGGAATGAGAAATGGGGAATTGGTAATGGGGAATTGGTAATGGGGAATTGGTAATGGGGAATTTTCGCCATCTTCCTCTTCCTTCTTCCCTCTTCCCTCTTCCTTCTTCCTTCTTCCTTCTTCCTTCTTCATCTTTGACCGATCGCCATTTTTATGCAATCAAAAACGCGCTCGATCGAGGTCGATGAGCTATCTAAATTTGTTTCTTTTCATTAAATATAGTACATAAAAGTACAAGTTGTCAGTCAAATTACTTAACCGATCGCGCCAAGCAATCTTTCAGCCCGTAAATCACCCGTTCTTGCCGATCCCCTGACAGTTCGGGAAACATCGGCAAAGACAAGACTTCGCGGCAAACCGACTCTGCAGCAGGCAATTGACCGGGCTGATAACCTAAAGATTTGTAAACAGGTTGCAGGTGCAAAGGTAACGGATAGTAAACCATCGAACCGATGCCGGATTCTTGCAACTTAGCCCGCACCGAGTCCCGAAACTCTCCAGGGGAAGGCGATGTATCTTCTGAATTTGTCAGCCGGATCGTGTATTGATTCCAAACTCCTTTTGCTTTCGGCAATTCTTGAGGTATGGCAACTCCGGGAACGCGCGAGAGAAATTCGTTGTAAAGTTCTGCTATCGCCCGCCGCTGCGAGTTCCAAGTGTCGAGATACCGCAATTTAATGCTGAGAATCACCGCTTGAATGGCATCCAAACGGCTGTTGTAGCCGATTTCTTCGTAAAAATACCGAGAAGACTGTCCGTGTTCTTTCAGCATCCGCATGGTAGCTGCGAGTTCGGGGTCATTTGTCGTCACCGCCCCGCCGTCCCCGCAGGCTCCTAAATTCTTCGTCGGATAAAAACTGAAGCAGCCGACATGGCCGATGCTGCCAACTTTGCGAGATTCCCACTCGGCCCCGACAGCCTGGGCGCAATCTTCGACGACAGCTAAATTGTGATGGTTGGCAATTGCCATCACGCGAGTCATATCTACCGGTTGGCCGAAGATGTGCACCGGCATAATCGCCTTCGTTTTCTCAGTAATTGCTGTTTCGATGCGATCGACATCCATATTAAACGTCGCAGGATCGATATCCACAAACACCGGAGTTGCGCCCACAGCGCTAATTACCTCAGCCGAAGCAAAAAACGTAAATGGCGTAGTAATCACTTCATCGCCCGGGCCAATTTTGAGCGCCCGCAAAGCCAAAATCAGCGCATCCGTGCCAGAATTGCAGCCCACGCATTCAGAAACGCCGGTGTAGTCGGCGAATTCCCGTTCAAAAGCTTTCACCGCCGGGCCGCCAATGTAACCGCCGGAGGCAAGGACTTTTTGTACCGCAGCAGCTATCTCGTCGCCAATCTGTTCGTATTGGCTGGTTAAATCGAGAGGGGGGACATTATTCACACTTCACACCACAAATTGCAACCATTATCAAAGCAGATTCTTGCAGGAAAAATGTTTGTCGGACACGTTTATTAAAATATCTTATACTTGGAAAGGCAAACAATCACTTTGTCGTAAGGGATCGCCGGTGTTAATTCAGCTAGATGTCATAGATTTAGGTTTTGCTGTGGGAATGGTGGCGATCGCGATCGCCCTTTCGGCTTGGCAGGGATTGGGATTGGAGGGTTCGATCGCGATCGCGGCGGGACGGACTGCGATCCAGTTAACTTTAGTCGGGTACGTACTGGCGGTAGTATTCGATCCTCAGGGAAAAAACCCCTGGTTGGTTTTAGCAGTTGTAATATTTATGTTGGCTACGGCGAGCGTGGCTACCAGCAACATAATTAGTAAAAAAATTAAGAATTTACTGCCCTTAGTTTCGGGTGCAATTTTGATAAGTACGGCTTTAACTTTAGGATATACAAATTTGTTAATTTTGCAACCTGAGCCTTGGTATGAACCGCAATACATGATTCCTTTAGCAGCGATGGTATTAGGAAATGCGATGAATGCGGGGGCGATCGCGGGGGAAAGATTGGTAAGTACAGTTAATAGCAGCCAGCTAGAAATCGAAACTCATTTAAGTTTGGGGGCTACTCCAAAACAAGCAGTAGCGCAGTACCGCAAAGATGCGATTAAAGCTGGATTAATTCCAACATTAAATACCATGACGATCGCCGGAATCGTGACTTTACCGGGAACGATGACAGGTCTGCTGGTGAGTGGGGTCAGCCCGCTCGATGCAGCATCTTATCAAATTTTAATTGCATTTTTGTTAGCGATCGCAACTTTAATTGCAACGCTGCTGCTGACAGAGGGATTGTGTCGCAAGTTTTTTAATCGAGACGCGCAATTAATAAAATAGTCGATCGTTGATAGTTGATAGTTGATAGTCGATCGTTGACAGTTGACAGTTGACAGTTGACAGTTGACAGTTGATAGTTGACAGTTGATAGTTGACAGTTGATAGTTGACATTGGTAATTCTCTCCCTCTTCCTTCTTCCCTCTTCCCTCTTCCTTCTTCCCTCTTCCCTCTTCCTTCTTCCCTCTTCCCTCTTCCTTCTTCCTTCTTCCTTCTTCCTTCTTCCCTCTTCCTTCTTCAATCCTTCGATCGCGCTCGTTCAAATTCTTCAGAATCCTCGGACAAATTAGAGTCCTCGCTACTCTTCGTTCGCCCCGATTCACCATTATTTGTAACACCGCCATATCCGTGCAAATCGTCCGGCAAACCCGCATCGTAACCCCGATAATAATCATCATCCAAACCAGAATTGCCGATCGAAATCGCCCCTCTCTGACTCGGCGACAATCTATCGCCCCCTCTCCCCCTTCCAGACATCGGCGGTTTGCGAGTAAAACTTTTCCAAGCAGCTTTAATCCCAGTCATCACGCTGCGAGTTGTCACCTGGACGTTTTGCGCCTGCTGCTTCGCGCTACCAATACTTCTATCTACCTGTTTCACAACCTTGCCCGCACTTTGCACCCCCTCGGTGACATCATCCGTCAACTCGCTAATTTCCAGCCCCGTCAGCCGAATCGCCTCCAAAGTGGGCGGAAACTCGCGAGAAAGGGTGTCCGCCAGCTTTTCCACGCTGCGGGCCGCCCGCGCCATAGCTTGCACCGCAGGTATCAAAGTCACTAACACAGCAGTCAGGCTAACTGCTACTAGCAAAATCGAAAGTCCTAGCCAAAAGAGGGGGTCACTCACTGGTATTTGGGATTTAAGGTTGGGAATTTCAAATTGTTTAGCGGGCTCAAGGGCGCGGCGGGGGACTGACTTCAGGTTCAGTTTCCGTCAGTATTTGGCGTTCCCGCACAGTCGCTTCCAAACCCGCCGCGATCGCCTCCTTCAGTCTAATCAATGTTTCGTCCCAATTTCGCAGTGCCGATTCAGAAAGTCGATCGGCCTGCAACTGCACGCTAGTCGATAAATCCTCCGCCAACTCCGGTAAAGCCTCGGCCGATTTTTTCAATATCTGCCGCGTCTCCTTTCCTGTTCGCGGTGCCACCAGCAAGCCAGTCACGGCCCCGATCGCAGAACCTACCAACAAACCGCCAATAAATAATCCAGAACGTTTATTTGACATTAGTTTTTGATAACTTCTCTCCTTAAGGCTATTTTAGTGGACGAGAGCCCGATCGCAGCGACTTTCACCAGCTAGGATGCCCCGTACCGTTTGAGATTGGTAGTCAATCTTAATATTATAAAATCTAAAATCTAAAATCTAAAATCGATCGCGCCGCAGCCACAGCTTCCGCCCCCAACCCACCAATCCCAAAAGTTGCTGAATTTGCTGCATTTGCAAAGTTAATTGCCGGTATTTTCCCCGCAATTGGCGCGCGCCTTGCTGCCTTTGAGCAAAAAAAGCCGGCGATTGACTCAGTACGTTGCTGCAACAGCGATCGAGTGCTGCAATCCTCTTTTCAAACAGTAGGATATCCCGCCTGAATTGCCGCATTTTCACAGCTATATAAAAACAGACCAGAGATATTAGTAGATTGATACTGACAACAGCCGTTAGCATTTTTTAAGTAGCAGGAAGAAGTAGGTGCTAGGTATTAGGTGGTAGGCGTTAGGTGGTAGGCGTTAGGTGTAAGGTGTGACGTGGTAGGGATGAGAAAAAATTTAAAACCTAAAACCTAAAACCTAAAACCTAAAACCTAAAACCTAAAACCTAAAACTTAATCGATCCAAAAGGTAAAATTTCACACCTGAGACATAGCAGGCAAACAAACCTTAGTACCGCCCAAACCGCAATAACCGTTGGGGTTTTTAGCTAGGTACTGCTGGTGATAGCCTTCTGCGTAATAAAACTCAGGAGCCTCCAGAATTTCCGTCGTAATCTTGCCGTAACCAGCCGCCGTCAAAGCCTGCTGGTAAGCATCGCGAGAAGCTTCAGCTAGCTGTTTTTGACTGTCTGAATAGGTGTAAATTCCCGATCGGTATTGAGTTCCCGAATCATTTCCCTGCCGCATTCCTTGGGTGGGATTGTGGCTTTCCCAAAAAACTTTGAGGAGAGTTTCATAACTAACTTTTGCCGGATCGAACACAACCAGAACTACTTCATTGTGTCCCGTCATCCCACTGCAAACTTCTTGGTAAGTAGGATTCGGAGTAATTCCTGCCGCGTAACCAACAGCAGTCGAAAAAACTCCTTCTTGCTGCCAGAATTTGCGTTCGGCCCCCCAAAAACAGCCCAAGCCAAACATGGCAGTCTCCATACCCTTCGGAAACGGAGGTTTGAGCGGATTGCCGTTAACAAAGTGATTTGCCGGTACCGGCATGGACTCTGCCCGTCCCGGCAATGCCTCTGCGGCAGAGGGCAGGCTCGACTTTTTGCCAAATCCAAATAGCACCATAGGTTTGTGAAGGCGATTTTTGATAAACATCTTTACCTTACTTAATAATACCAGATGGAAAGTTAAAATAGCGGCTCTTGTGAAGGTGGCAGGCACCAGGCAGATGTTTGGGCTGTTTTTTTGGTGAGAACGTTTACAGAATCGTGACTCTCTGACACAAGCGATTGAATAATAGCCTGCTACTTGACCGTCACCGCCTTGAGGAATTGCCACCCAAGTTTTAGCAATGCCTTAAGGGCGATCGCGTTCAGCAAGGAAAAAATAGCCGTGACACCTATTAAATATAAAACACATTTAATTGAAAAGACATGACTCAAAATAATTTACTGTCTCGCATCTCGATCGACTCGAATAGCAGTAGAAATATTAATTCGCGGATTGGATGCGGCAGAAGTTGCGGGTAAATTGTGGATTATCCGAGGGGAACAGCTTTTGGAGTATCAAGCAATATCGTCAGATGAATCTGACTAAAAATTTACTAGATACCGTAGGGTTTGTCGCGACCGACAATTTCCTAAATAGCGATCGATTTAGCATTTTGTCCCCTCAATCAAACGCAATCCCACTCGTAGACAACATCGCTAAAATCCAATTTTTTTAGTGCTGATTCTTTGATAAAAAAATTACCTACACCACCATCGCCCCACGAAATATCTATTGCATCATTTCCATCCGAATCCATTTGAAATAAAAGAGTATACGGATCGCTTTCGCACTTTGGTCTAGGATCGTTTGATTGAAAAGAATCATGATAGCCACCAATTTTATGACCGTGAGGGGCGCATAGATTTATGTAATTCTCCCAAACTTCCTCATCTTCTCTAAATAATTTATAAAAATCTTCTCCTAAAAATTTGATAAATCCCTCATCACAATCGGTAATTAGCCCATACTTTTTAGTAAATTGCAAACTGCAACTTCCCAAAATAGGAAAATACTCAATATTTGCTGGCAAAAAATCATAATTAGTGATTATATTCTCAAGGTTGAGGTCGAGTTCGGGAAAATATAAAATTTTAAAAATATCTTCACCAGAGTCGAAAGATAAGCCATATAGTTCATCGTCTGGAAGATAAAACTGCAAGATTCCTCGATCGGGAAAACCTTCGAGAGGTGGTACTTCGGAAAAGTTGATTTGGGCTAGCAAAAAGAAGTAATCTCCCTGAGGAGTTTTAGGATACTCGAATCCTTTAGGTAAATACGGCAATCCGCCAAATTTACTTTGCCACCAGTTCGCAGGTTCGTTGTTCTCGATTGTAATTTTAATATAGGGTTTGATAGTTGATTCGATTCGATCGCGATACTTTTCTAGTTTTGGAGATAGCGGAACATTAAGTTTGTAGTTCATACAAATTTTCTTACATCTAAACACTTTCCAAACATTCGTGTTTTTCTCCTCCTTCTGATTCGCGCAATTTTCTCCGCAGCAACAGCGCGTCGATCGCGGGATTAATCACTTCCTCAACTTCCCCATTTTCACCGTGAATTACCACCTCAAGCCATTGAGCTTTTGCTAAGCCAACTGCATATTTCAACGCTGCTTCCTGAGTGGCAAAAACCTTCTCGCTTGATGCTAGATTTTCCTCTGTCACCGCCCACCCATTGGGATGAGGTACTACGTGCAATTTTCGATTTAATTCCTTCAATACCCGCTGTCGCAATCCAATTAAAGTAATGCCAACTATTGTTTCGCTATCCTCATGATAGCGAGCGATAACTCCATCGCTAACGTCCACTGCTACAGCCTCTCGCGGTTCTCCCAGAGAGATATAGAGAACATCCGCTTCTTTATCGTAAAACCCTGTAATATTTGTCAATTCTTCGAGAATTTTTACTGTTGCGTCCATATTATTCGCTTGTTTGATGATGGTTGTCTTCTCACGTAAGCTGTTGTGATAAATCCATCAGAGTTATTTATTTCTATATACACCACTACCAAAAATCTTCTACTTTCGGGAATCAACGAATAAAAGCGTAGGGCTAGTAATCCGCCTGTAACGTCATCGATTTGAATCAGATCGGGATTCTCTAAAGTTTCTAAAACTCGCTCGTATTGAGCTTGCATTTCAGGATGTTCTTTCAAAATATGCTGCCACCGCTCTCTAGTGAGGCGTATTGGAACATTATTGAATGAACGACCAGTCCAAAGTAGATTGCTATCTTCCGTCATTTTATCTAAAATTTCATAAATAAGCAAGGGCATCCACAAGAGATGCCCTTACCGCAATCCAAACTACGCCCCGACAGCTTCCTTAGCCGCGTACAACACCTCAACGGTAATTTGAGAAATCCCTCGATCGCGCGCAAATTTCTCAGTATTTCGCTTCACCTTGCCCCGCACAAAACCGGGGATTTTATTCAATTCCGCCTGTCCTTCCTTCGTCCAACCCATGTCGGAATCAGCCGAAATTCCCTTAGTAATCACTTCCTTAGTATCGTGGCCGCCGAAAATTTCCAGCAAGTGATCTTCCATGCCCAAAGTAAAGGAATTGTAGACCAAATCCACGCACTGATTTGTACCTTCATAACCCAAAAATGGCTTGTAGCCGATCGGGAAATTTTGCACGTGAATCGGTGCGGCAATTACCCCGCAGGGAATATCCAACCGCTTTCCTACATGGCGTTCCATTTGCGTGCCGAAAATCGCTGAAGGTTCCGATGCGGCGATCGCATCTCCAATGGCCCCGTGATCGTCGGTGATAATTACTTCATCGCAATACTCGCTTACCTGTTCCCGGAACCAGTCAGCATCGTATTTGCAGTAGGTTCCCGCCCACACAACGTGAATTCCCATCTCGCGAGCCAAAATCTTCGTCATCGCGGCTGCGTGGGTGTTGTCGCCAAATACGACGGCTTTTTTACCAGTTAAATTTTGACAGTCGATCGACCTTGAAAACCAGGCAGCTTGGGATACAAATCGCGTTTGTTCGTCGATAAATTCTTCGTAATCAACATCCGCACCTTGCGCGTTCAAAACTTGCTGGATCTTGCGAATGCAGCGCGCTGTTTCTACCACTCCCATCGGCGTGATATCGACATAGGGCATCCCGAATTCTGATTCTAAATAGCGGGCAGCCATCATGCCCAATTCCCGGTAAGGAACTAAGTTAAACCAAGCGCGGGGGAGATTTTTTAAATTGTGAACCGAAGCGCCTTCGGGAATCACTTCGTTGACTTCGATTCCCAAATCTGCCATCAATCGTTTCAACTCGGTGCAGTCATGTTGGTTGTGGAAACCGAGGGTAGAGGTGCCGATGATGTTGACAGATGGTTTTGCAGTTTTGTCTGCGGGCAAGTTGCCTTTTTTGCGGGCTTTGTTGATGTAGAATTGGACGATTTGATCTAAAGTGCGATCGGCCGCTTGCAATTCGTTTACCCGATAATGGTTAACATCGGCTAGCATGACATCGCCTTTAGCATCCAATTGAGCTCGGCTGACAAAGTTTTCCAAATCTTCTTGCAAAATGCTAGAGGTGCAAGTCGGAGTCAACACGATTAAATCCGGGTGCTCTTCTGCATCTTTGCGGGTGATATTTTCCACCACTTTTTCTTGCGAACCTCGGGCGAGTACGTGTCTGTCAACGACGCTGGTAGTTACTGGGGTAAAGTCGCGTTCCCTTGCCAGCATGGATCGCATCACGTTGAAATAGTCGTCTCCCAGGGGCGCGTGCATGATGGCATGGACGTTTTTGAAGGAACTGGCAACGCGGAGGGTGCCGATGTGGGCGGGGCCTGCGTACATCCAATAAGCCAATTTCATACTCTATTCTCCTGTGTGGTAATTAAGAATTGCTCGATCGGGCGATCGTTGCTAAATTTTAAGGTTGTTTCCGATTTTCTCACCAGATGAATCCTTTAGAAATTATGACTTTCTGAAGATTTATAGATGGGTGCGATGCTCAAACCCTTTGCTGCTTGGGATTTGACTTAAAACTAAAACAACTTTTTGATTTTTTATTGCAATAATTCTTAATTAATTGTCAATTTTCGTTAAGAGTTCGGCAAATGTTATAGCAGTTGACAGTTGTGCGGGAGTTTTGAGTTTTGAGTTTTGAGTTTTGAGTTGAAGAAAAGTTTTGAATTGAGGGGGAGTAGGGGCGATCGAATTCCATGCTACTTATATATTGACTTTTTAGACAATATTTAATAGACTATTAGTTAAAGCAGAATTTTTCCACATTCAATTCTCCAATCTAAAATCGATGAAACTATCCAAAATAGATTTGAGCAATGTATTAGCTGTCGGTCACTCTAACGGTCAATTGGGACTGTTAATCGATCGAGGCGATGAGGTCGAATTTATCGAAATTGCCGCACCGGAAGCAGCACTTCACGGTTTGCAAATGATCGATTACATTGCCAATACCGATACAGCCGAACTTAGCATGGGTGCGGGATTGCCAGAAATTGCTCCAAGCTGCGATCCAATTGAAATGGAGCCCGTAAATTCCGCAATGGCAAGATCGATCGGATACAACGAAGAAGAGCAAGTTTTGCAGGTAGAATTTAGTAGCGGAGCGGTTTATCAATACAGCGATGTAGAGCCGGAAGTTTGGGAATCCTTGCAAGATGCCGATTCCACGGGCAGATTTTTCAATTCCGAGATTAAAGGTTGCTATTCGAGCCGACGAGTAGATGACTGAATTTAGTTAGCAGTTCTAAGTTTAAAGGGCGCGATCGAACTGCAATAACTTACGTATTTTCGCGGAAGGTAGGACAGATGCGAATAACATTTAAGACTTGCCTCGATGCCAGTAAATCCAGTATAATATTGGAATGCTGACTATCAATCACCGCTACCGAATCTATCCAGACACCACTCAAGAGCAACAACTCATTGAGTGGATGGAAATCTGTCGAGGCGCATTTAACTATGCGTTGCAAGAGATCAAAGATTGGTGCGGTAGTCGTAAATGTTCGATCGATCGATGCTCCATTGAGAAAGAATATATCCTCTCTCCTGAAGTTAAATTTCCCAACGAGATTCAGCAACTTAACAACTTGCCCAAAGCGAAGAAAGAATTTCCCAAATTGAGTGAAGTTCCTTCTCAAGTTCTCCAGCAAACCATAATGTGGTGGCGAAGTCAAAAAAGACCTGAGTGTTAAAGTTCATGACTGTTCTCATTGCGGGTATAAAACAGATAGGGACATCGCAGCAGGTCAAAATATCAGAAATCGTGGAATAGTTTTAATTAGTACCGTTGGACAGACGGGAACGGAAACAGCCTGTGCAGACGATCTACCGGGGACTGATGAAAGTCAGTCTAGGCAAGTGTCGAAATCTCGTAAGAAAGTAACCAGGAAACCGAAGAAGTGATTCTTTGGAAGCCCTCGGTATAATCTTTGATTTACCGAGGGAGGATGTCACGTATTAACTGCGTGCCAACTCGAAACCCTCAAGCCATCAGTTATCCCAGAGCAACGCTCGACCCAATCTCCAATCTCCAATCTCCAATCTCGATCGGTCATCCCAGAGTAACCCTAAACCCAATCTCCAATCTAAAATCTAAAATCTAAAATCTAAAATCTAAAATCGTATCGCCCCTTGCGCAAGTCCAATATTTGTGCTTTTCTTTACCTAGCTGCTGCCTGCCAGACAACAACAGAACGTACCGACAGCAGCACCCGCAGTTTGCTGTCAAGGCTTGCTTTCCCACACATCCCAAAAAATAGCACTTGGGTGATAATGGAGGGTACATTAACCAAGCACACCTAATTTGAGAGAACCCAACTATGATGGCAATTCCCGGCGTTGCAGTTCTCGCTCTGATTTATGAAAGCAGTACCTCCCTGGTGTACCGCGGCCGCAACGAGCAGGACAATCAACCTGTTATTATCAAAATTATCAAAGAAGATTATCCGACTCCCGAAGAATTAAATAGATACAGGCGCGAATATGAAATCACTGCAAATTTGAGCCTGGATGGTGTTGTCAAAGTCTACAAGTTGCAGCCTGTAAGAAACAGTCTGGCAATGATTTTAGAAGATTTTGGCGGCGAATCTTTAAGAATATTCATGAATTCCCAAAAATTTACAATTTTAGGATTTTTGACAACTGCTATAAAAGTTGCTGAAACCTTGGGAGAAATTCACGCTAAAAATGTAATTCACAAAGATATTAACCCGGCAAATATTGTTTTTAATCCAGCTACCGGCACAGTAAAATTAATTGATTTTAGCATTTCCACCGATCTAGAAAGCGAAAACATTCCCAATAAGAATCCAAATTTTTTAGAAGGTACTTTAGCCTATATGTCGCCCGAACAAACGGGCAGAATGAACCGGGTAATCGATTATCGCACTGACTTTTATTCCTTAGGCGTTACTTTCTATGAAGTGCTGGCAGGGCAACTGCCTTTTAGCACTACCGATCCGATGGAATTAGTTCACTGTCACATTGCCAAGCAGCCAGTACCCCTTAATGAAATTGCACCGGAAATCCCTCAAGCTGTTTCGGACATTGTGATGAAATTGCTAGCAAAAGCGGCTGAGGATCGCTATCAAAGTGCCTGGGGACTGAAAGCAGATTTGGAATCTTGTCTGTTTCAGTTGCAGACATCGGGGTTTATTTCCGAGTTCGCTCTCGGCAGTCAAGATATTTCCGATAAATTTCAAATACCGCAAAAACTTTACGGCAGACAGCGAGAGGTGGAAACTCTTTTAGCTGCTTTTGAACGGGTAGCAGCAACAAATAGTCGATCTTACCGCGTCGAACAGTCCCAGATTTCCGTAGTTAAGAAAGAATTAGGAACCACCGAAGAAGTTACCCATGCGGTGCGCACTAGGGGAGAGCACAAATCTCGCAGCGAGATGATGCTAATTGCCGGTTATTCCGGCATCGGCAAATCGGCAATGGTCAAGATTTTAGACAAACCGATTACCCGCAGGCGGGGCTATTTTATTTGGGGCAAATTTGACCAGTACAAGCGGACGATTCCTTACTCCGCAGTTGTCAGCGCTTTTTCGGAATTGGTGCGGCAACTTTTAACTGAAAGCGAAGCTCAATTAGCTGTTTGGCGGGAAAAACTGCGCAATTCCTTCGGGCAAAACGGGCAAATTATTATTGATGTGATTCCCGAAGTCGAATTGATTGTCGGGCCTCAATCTCCAGTTGCTGAATTGGGGCCGACGGAATCTCTCAACCGTTTTAATTTAGTCTTTCAAAACTTCATTCGGGTATTTTGCCAGCCGGAACATCCGCTGGTAATTTTTCTCGATGATTTGCAGTGGGCGGATTCTGCAACTCTCAAACTGATCGAGTTGATGATGACAGATGAAGCGACGCAGTATCTATTTTTAATTGGCGCTTACCGCGATAATGAAGTCAGTCCCACTCATCCTTTAATGATGACTGTGGAAACGCTGCGCAATCACGAAGCGATTATCAATGAAATTGCTTTGCTGCCGTTGGGAGTGGAACACATCACTCATTTGATTGCCGAGACTTTGCACAATGACAGACAGTCAGTCAAACCTTTGGCTGAGTTGGTGGTAAGCAAAACAGACGGCAATCCGTTTTTTGTCAATCAATTCTTGCACACGCTTTACCAAGAAAACTTGCTAGTTTTTCACCCCCCGCAGGCGGGTAGCAAGGGCGGCTGGCATTGGGATATGAGTCAAATCGAGCAGTGTGCCATCACTGATAATGTAGTAGATTTGATGGTGCAAAAATTGAGAAAATTGCCTAGTCCGACGCAGCAGGTTTTGCGTTTGGTGGCTTGTTTGGGCAACGAATTCGATTTAAACACTCTGTCTTTAATTAACGAGAAAGAAGCATCGGAAACTTTTTCGCAGTTGCTGCCGGCGATTAAGTCGGGATTGATTTTGCCGACTTCGGAATTGGAAAGCAAATCGTTAGATTACGTGCTGTTTCCGCTGTTGATTCTCAATTATAAATTTTTGCACGATCGCGTCCAACAAGCAGCTTATGCTTTAATCGACGATTCGCAAAAAAAGGCCGTTCACCTGAAAATCGGCAGGCAAATACTAGAAAATACTCCGGCTGAATATCGGGCCGATCGCATTTTTGAATTAGTCGATCATTTGAATGTAGCTCGAACTTTGATTGCGGACGATCGAGAATTAATCGAACTAGCAACATTGAATTTAGACGCCGCCCGGAGGGCAAAAGATGCCACTGCTTACGTTGCTGCTTTGCAGTATTTAACAGCAGGAATGGACGGATTGAAGGCGGATATTTGGGATTCCCATTATGATTTAGCCTTTGCACTGCATATCGAACGGGCAAGTGTTGAGTATTTAAATGGCTATTTCGAGAATTCCGAAGAATTTATCAACATCACATTAGAAAAAGCGCGATCGCCCTTAGAAAAAGTAGAAATCTACAACCTGTTAATCGTACAGTATACCCTGCGCGCCAAATACGAAGAAGCTGTCAAATGCGGCATCAAAGCCCTGAACTTGCTGGGAATTGAATTGCCGCTAGACGGGTTGCAAACAGTCATTTCCGAAGAATTTGCAGCAGCCAAAGCTTTTTTAGCCGATCGCGAAATAGCTTCCCTAATTGACGCCCACGAAATGACGGTTCCCGATAAAAAAGTAGCAGTCAAATTAATCACCAACTTGCTGACATCGGCGTACCTCAACAACCCAGATTTGTGGAAAGTCAGCGTTTTAAAAGGAGTCAACCTATCTCTCAAATACGGTTTGGTTCCCGAAGCATCTCTCTGCTACGCCGGCTACGGAATGTTCTTAAATGCCGTTTCGGGAGATTACCAAACCGCCTATCAATTCGGCTTGCTGTCGCTGAATTTGAGCGAAAAATCGGGCAATATCGGCTTGAAATGCCGGGCTTGTTCCTCCCTAGTCAGTATGTTTTATTACTGGTTCAACCACATCAAAGATTCCCACACGATCAGCAACGAAGGATATCAAGCAGCATTAGAATCGGGAGACTTAGAATACGCAGGTTACATCCTGTCCAACCGCGTCGCCAATTCATTTTTTCAAGGTAAAGAAATAGCGCAGGTGCTTGCCGATACCAGCAGGTATTTGCAGTTCAGCCAAAAAACCAAAAATCAGCTCGTCACCGATACATTATTAGGTGTAGAATTAATTCTCTGCAACTTGAGCAAACTCACTGCTGAAAAGTTGATATTTGCCAGCGAAGAAGTCACCGAAGCTGAATATGTAGAAAATTGTCAAGCCCATCAAAATCTGTACTCGCTGTGCCTTTACCAGATCCGTAAATGCCAAGTAATGTATTGGTACGGCAACTTTAAAGAAGCACTGCAACTAGCTTTGGAAGTCGAAAAGCAGCTATCTTTTATTACTGCCGCCATCCCGGCTACCGAATGGAATTTCTTCTTTTCTTTAGTCTTGGCAGCAGTCTATCCCACTGCTTCGCGCAGCAAGCAAAATGAGTATTTGCAGAAGTTAAATGCCAATCAGCAACAGATGAAAATTTGGGCAGATAACTGTCCTGAAAACTTCCTGCACAAGTACGTTTTAGTACAAGCAGAAATAGCTAGAATTTCCAAAAAAGACTCAGAAGCTGTCGATTTATACGACTTTTCCATTACTTTAGCTCAAGAAAATGAGTTCATTCAAAATGAAGCCCTGGCCAACGAACTAGCAGCTAAATTCTGGTTGAGTAAAGGCAAATACAGTTATGCCAAAATCCACTTGCGTGAAGCTCATTCTTGCTATTTGCGGTGGGGTGCAATCCGCAAAGTTGAAGATTTGGAAGAGAAGTACCCGCAGTTGCGAGAAATGACGCCACTCAACAGTTTTAACAACGATCGAACTACCACAACGATTCACACTTCCACCGGCAGTGATGCTAGAGTTTTGGATTTAGCAACTGTAATGAAAGCATCTCTAGCAATATCTAGCGAAATTGTCCTCGATAAATTGCTGGCTTCTTTGATGAGAATATCCTTGGAAAATGCGGGAGCGCAATTGGGATTTTTGATTTTAATTAGAGATGGCAAACTGTTAATTTCAGCTCGAGCGTCAGTAGTTGCGGAAGATGTCGCGGTGCTGGAATTTACGCCTGTTGAAGAATGCGAGGATTTGCCAGTGACGGCGATTAATTATGTAGAAAGAACTCGATCGGACCTGGTGTTGAGCAATGCGGCGGCTGAGGGGCGATTTACGAGCGATCCTTACGTCGTCAAACACCAACTGAAATCGCTGTTGTGCACGCCCATTGTCAATCAAGGCAAATTAATCGGCATTCTTTACTTAGAAAACAACTTGACAGTCGGCGCATTTACACCGCACAGACTGGAAGTTTTAAGGCTGCTTTCCTCCCAAGTTGCAATTTCATTGGAAAATGCTTTACTATACAATTCGGTAGAACAAAAAGTGAGAGAACGCACGCAGGAGTTAAATGAAAAAAACGAGCGCGTAGAACAAACATTGCGGGAATTGAGACTAACTCAAGCTCAATTAATTCAAACCGAAAAAATGTCGAGTTTGGGGCAAATGGTAGCGGGAGTCGCGCACGAAATTAACAATCCAGTGAGTTTTATTTACGGCAATTTGACGCCCGCCAGCGAATACGTGCAAGATTTGCTGAAACTGATCTCACTCTATCAAAAACACTATCCCGAACCCGCCGAAGAAGTTGCGGAGGAAATCGAAATAATCGAACTGGATTTTTTGATTGGAGACTTGCAAAAATTGCTGGATTCGATGAAAGTGGGAGCCGAAAGAATCCGCGATATCGTGCTCAGTTTGCGGAATTTCTCGCGCCTTGACGAAGCAGAAATGAAGTCGGTTGATATCCATCAAGGCATCGACAGTACGGTGATGCTGTTGCAGCCGCGGTTGCGGAAAGAGGGCGGGCGTTTGGGAATTGAGATGATTAAAAAGTACGGCAAACTGCCGCTAATTACCTGTTATGCGTCGCAGTTGAATCAGGTATTTATGAATATTTTGACAAATGCGATCGATGCTTTAGAGTTGGCGAGGGATTGCCCGCAAAAGCCTCAAAATAATCCCAGTATTACGATTTCTACGGAGGTGACAGATCGCAATTCTGCTATAGTTAGAATTGCTGACAGCGGCCCTGGCATGAGTAGCGAGGTGTTGAATAAAATATTCGATCCGTTTTTTACAACTAAACCTGTGGGTTCGGGAACTGGTTTGGGACTGTCTATTTCGCACTCGATTGTTGTCAGTTCCCACGGCGGAAAATTGAGCTGCGTTTCTGCACCTTTTGAGGGAACTGAGTTTATTATTGAAATTCCGATCGCTCCGCAGCAAGTTTTGTAGAATTCGCTCTCGGTTGGGGAAAGTGGGTTGATACGGAAGATTCAACATCGGGAGAAGACACCCCCGCGATGCCACGGGATATCGTTTGAGATCGCAGATGTTAATTCAGATGTTAATTTTTTCAACTTTCTGTTAAGAAATATCCTTATCTCTCCCCCTCTCCCCCTCTCCCCCTAGATTTTTTTAGGAGGGATGTAGGGAGATCAAATATCTAAACCGGTTACTTTTAATTCGAGAGGATGTTCGACCACAAATTGATAATATAACTCTTGTTTCGCTTGCGGTGGCAGAGAGATTTCCCATTCTAGCAGCCCCATTTCACCGACCGCAATTTTGGGATTTGCTAGAGTTAACCGCACTTTGATTTGCTCGTGGCGGCTGACTGGGAGTTGCTCTTTTAGTGTCAGGTTTGCTTGTACTTGCTTCAAGTTTGTTACCATCAAACGGTAAGCGTAACTCGTGCGGCGCTGGTTGCCGATCAGTTTTTTATCTACTTGTCTCTCTACTAATTCTCGCTCTATTTTCAATCCTTCATCTATGCCTAAATTCAGTTTGAATTCTTGCCCTGGTGAAATATTTTCTAACGGCACTGTTCCGACAAATGCGTTGTCACGAAAAATATTTGCTGTCCCCGGTAGCAGGGTTGCACCTGTCATGGGATTGGTAACAATTGCTTGCAAATAGGCGAAACTGACTAAACGCGGAATGGCAATGTATTCGGGTTTAGATGGATAATTGTCGCTGAAAATAGTGACTTTGTGCGGGTTGCCGTCGCTGGGAATATTGCTATTTCCGCCTACTTGAAATGAGACTGTACCGCCTTCTCTGGATACTTTGGCGGTGGCTGTTTCAGCTTCTATGGGTGCGGGTGCAGCAGGAGAATCGGCAACAGCCAGGGCAAATAGTTCTTCGTTTTCATCGGATTCTGAATCGTCTGATGACGCGCTGCGCATTGCCATTCGCGGCCTGTAAAATTCTGCTGCAGGAGCCGATTTTTTACGCAGAATATCGACATACCAGGGTTCTAATTTGGGCGGTAGCGTTCCCATTCCGGGTTTGGCTGTGGATAATATTAGCGCTACTCCCGTCCAATCTTCGCCGGTATTTTGAGTAACTTCGGCCAGGTAATAGAGATTAATTCGATCGTTGCTAGTGTTGACTCGCAAGTCGTAAAGGGGAGTCCAGCTAGCTCGCATTACTACATAGGAAACTTCGAGGTCAAAAGTACCGCTGCCACTTGGTTCTACGGCGACAATAATGTTAAAGGTTTGGTGGTAATTAGGTGTTTGTATTTGCTGCAATTGGTTGCGCAAAGCTTTGATTTGTTTGTCTAATTCATTTCGCTGTCTTTCGTGTTGGGCGATCGCACTTATATATTTTTTGTAATTGCCGCCTAAAAATGTCAGCAATTCTCCGGTTTCGTTCAAACCGATTTGCTGTTTTGCGATGTTGCTGGCAAAGGCAGAAACGCTTTTTTCGCTCAAGTCTTCGACAAATTTTAGCTGAATTCTTCGAGAAGCAATTTGGTCTTCGATCGCCCGTTTTTGGGTTTCTAATTCTTGGATTTGTTGGGTTAATTCGGCAGCACGATCGCCCGCAGGTTCGGTGCTGTAAATTATCTCGCTGCGTACTCCCAAAATCCGCACTGCAACTGTACCGGAACCGGTTGCTCTGACTGATTCGGTATCGATGGTAGTGGGGAGAGATGCGATTGTTAATTCTTGCTCGTTTCCCGTTAGCGATACCGTACCGCGCCGCGTAACTCGCGATCGATCGGTGTAAACTGTAACTTCTGAAATGCGCGATTCTATTGTTTGGATATGATTGCGATCGAGTAAATCCGAATCAGTCATTTTTACTAATGCCTTTACGAAACTCTTTTAATGCTGTCAATGGCGATGCAAATAAAATGCAGCGCTTTAACAAAGACAAGTCTAACTCTAATTCAATTTTAGCCGATCGGCTCGATTCCTGCCAAATCCAATATTTGAGGAATTAAATCTTCGCGCTTGACTGCCATCATGTGAACTCCCTGGCAGATTTGTCGCGCTAGCTTGACTTGTTCTGCTGCAATTTTTACGCCTTCTTGCAAGGGATGTTCTGCTTTTGCCAAACGGTCGATCGTCTCTTGGGGAATGTGAACTCCGGGGACGTTCTTTTTAATAAATTCCGCATTCTTAGCTGATTTTAACAGAAATATTCCTGCTAAAATAGGTTTGTTGCAACCAGCAGCAATATTGTGCATGAATTTATCCAAAATTTCAAAATCTGTAACTAATTGACTTTGAAAAAATTGAGCTCCGGCTGCTAATTTTTTCTCAAATCGACTTTGCAAACTAGACCAACTGGGACACTGCGGATCGACAGCAGCCCCGACAAATAAATCGGTGATTCCGTCTGTTAAAGCTTTGTCGTTCCAATCGGTGCCGCCGTTCATTTTTTGAATGACTTGCAGCAGCCTAACTGATTCAAAATCGAATACACCTTTAGCTTTAGTATGGTCGCCTGCTTTAACCGGATCGCCGGTGAGTGCTAGTACGTTGCGAATGCCTAAAGCGTGAGCTCCCATGAGATCTGCTTGGAGGCCGATTTGATTGCGATCGCGGCAAGCAAATTGACAAATCGGTTCGATTCCATGCTGCAATAAAATTGCCGAAACTGCCAGCGGACACATTCGCAAAACTGCCCGACTCCCGTCGGTGATGTTAATCGCATGGACTCGGTTTTTAAGAATTTCTGCCATCGCGATCGTGTGACTTATATCGCCGCCTTTTGGAGGGGTGACTTCGGCGGTAATGATAAATTCTCCGGGAGTGGTGCAAGCTGTGCGAAAACGGTTCATATATTTGAAGGAAGAAGGAAGAAGGAAGAAGGAAGAAGGAAGAGGGAAGAAGGAAGAAGGAAGAAGGAAGAGGGAAGAAGGAAGAGGAAAGAGAGAAGAGGGAAGAAAGACCAAAGGTGATTAGTTGGTGTTTAAGTATTTGATAACTACAAATTACCAATTGACAATTACCAATTACCAATTACCAATTCCCAATTCCCAATTCCCGCTGACTAAACAGGAAGAGAATAACCGAAAGCTGTTTTAACTTTAGTTAGAGTTTGGTTGGCGATCGATTCTGCTTGTTCTTTTCCCTGACGCAGGACAGATTCTAAATAAGCCCGATCGTCCATAATTTCCTTGTATTTATCTTGAATGGGTTTGAGGGCATTAATCGTCGTTTCTGTCAGCAGCGGTTTGAATTGTCCCCAACCCATATCTTGACACTCGGCGGCAACTTCTGCTTTCGATTTACCCGACAGTAAAAGATACAATGTCAGCAAGTTTCTCGCTTCGGGGCGATCGGGATCGTCAAAAGTTAAACCGCGGGCGGCATCTGTTTTGCAACGCTTGATTTTTTTGGCGATCGTATCTGGCGAATCTAACAGATTAATTCGACTCTGTTCTGAAGGGTCGGATTTCGACATTTTCCGAGTACCGTCAGTCAAACTCATTACCCTCGCGCCGTCAGTCCGAATTAGCGGTTCTGGAAGTTTCAAAACAGGCTTTTCGGGCGTGCCGAATTGGTGGTTCAATCTGATAACTAAATCGCGGGTAAGTTCTAAATGCTGTTTTTGGTCTTCTCCAACCGGCACTTTATCAGCATCGTAAAGCAAAATATCCGCCGCCATCAATACGGGATAATTCAACAAACCGGCGTTGACATTTTCTCCTTGTTTAACTGCTTTTTCTTTAAACTGAATCATATCTTCGAGCCAGTTAATCGGGGTAATGCAGTTCAGCAACCACGCCAGTTCTGTATGGGCGGGAACGTGAGATTGGATAAAATGGTAGAATATTCTAAATCGATCCCGCAAGCTAAATAAAGAGCGGCGATCGTGTAACTGTCAGAAGCTAGGGTAGCGGGATTGTGCGGTGCGGTAATCGCGTGCAAATCGACTACGCAAAAGTAATTTTCGTACTGACTTTGGATTTCTACCCAGTTGCGAATCGCACCGAGATAATTACCTAGGTGAAGGTTGCCTGTTGGCTGAACTCCTGATAGAACGCGCTGCTTGCTCATGAGGAAAGATGGAAATTTAACTCACATTCCTATATTGACACGTTATCTCGCTCTAAGAGCCTTTTTGTTAAAATTCACACAGTTCCGAACGCACTCCGAGCGAAGAAACAGGTTTTTTTTACGAAAATGCTCGATCTGAGGCTTTAATACTCATGAAAAACTCGCTTTCTCGGACTCCCTGCGCAAGTTCGATCGCCAAAACCTGGGGGAATATCACTCAGCAGTTGAAACCGCTGCGAGGCTGCAAAATCTCAGCTACTCTCACGTTGCGATTTTCACCTGAAGGTAGAACTCGAATAACTTTCCGAAGTACATCAGCCCTGCTGGCGACCTTCGCCTGCGATTTTTACCTTCGATTTATCAGGGTTCATCGAGTATAATCTCCGGTAATGCTGCACCTCTTTTAGGATGGTTTGAGAGAATTTGCCAGAATTGGTAGAAAAGGGCGATCGAGCAAAAAAAAACCGACCAAAATTGGTCGGAAGTTATTCATCAGGGTGCATCTACTAATCTAATCTCCGGTAACACAGCACCTCTTTCAGGATGGTTTGAAAAAATTTGCCAGAATTGGTAGAAAAGGGCGATCGGGTCAATAAAAAACCCCCAGCCAAAATTGGTCGGGAGTTATCGATCGGCGTGTATCTACTAATTAACTGTCCTGAGAGTTTGCTCGCAACCCGGACAGTTGGAGAACATTTTTTAAGGGACGATCGCTCGCTTTTAGTGCCGCTGGTTTCGATCGGCAGGCGGTTTGACTGGCTATTCTCTGTTTAAGTAGTATAAAAGTCCGATCGAGATTCCGAGCAAGATAGCCGTACCTATCATGATAACGGTCAATACTTTTAAACCCGATGAGTATGCCATCAGAATCAAACCAAGATAAGGCACTCCTAAGACAGTTGCAATTGCTAGAGTCTTTAAGGAGGTCAAATTAATATCTATTTCAAGATGCTCGTAAGGTTGTCCTTGAAATTTGTAGTGGTCTTTAGATTTATTTAGGGGTTCTGGAGGGGGTACGAAAGGCTTTTGAGGCGGCATATAGTTCTTTGGAGGGTGGCTGACTAATATTTTTAGTTAAGTTGCTATCAAACCTGCGGATGTTGGGGCGATCGATCGCCCCAACCAATAGATAATCTAACTTCAACTCAACAGGAACAAAATTGAGATATGAAAGTTTAAAGTTGAGCAGAAGTCAAAGCAGTGCTCGCCCAAAACACTTCTAATTTATCCATCACTTTAGCGACACTCTCCACTACTGTTTCCCTGTCCGTCTGACATTCTACTTGGGGATGGAGGGGGGGTTCGTAAGGATCGTCAATGCCCGTAAAACCTCGAATCTCGCCTGCACGAGCTCTCTTGTAAAGTCCCTTGACATCTCGCTGTTCGCAAACTTCGAGGGGAGCTTTCACGTAAACTTCAATAAAGTTGCCGATTTGATGCCGCACTTCCTCTCTGACATCCCGATAGGGGGAAATGACTGAAACTAAAACAATTACACCGTTTCGCGTCAAAAGATCGGCGACAAAGCCAATGCGGCGGATATTTTCATCGCGATCGGCCCTACTGTAACCTAAATCTCTGGTGAGACTTTTGCGAACTGTATCGCCATCTAAAACTTCTACTTTGTGTCCCTGCCGGCGCAAAACTTTAGCCAATTCAGTGCTAACTGTAGTTTTGCCGGCACCGCTTAAACCCGTGAACCACACGGTAATGCCATCCTGTAGCATATGGATTCCTTCCTAAAAATGTCATGTTTTCTGTGCCAGTTAGCAGTCGGTAAAATCCTGTATTTGCGGCTGGGGAACTGGCTAGAGGTTCTTGATAGTTATTCTTTCGGAGGTTTGCGGTCCGATCCGGGTTAAATTTGGCAAGGATGTGGTTTTGGAGTGGTTGTAGAGGAGGATAGAGGGGCGATCGTACTTCTTAATATAAAAATTAACAGCTTATTTCCGGTTCAACATTCCCGAGTTTGGTATTAAGTAGTGAGATTTGCAATTAATCCTTAAACAAAGATACCTATGAAAATTAACTGGTTTTCACCGCTGCTACCAACTAAAACTGATATTGCTCACTACACAAGTCGCGTGCTATCGGACTTGCATAAACAGGCTGAGATTACCTTGTGGACTGATGAAAAAATTTGGAGCTCTGACCTAGAACAACAAGCTAAGGTTAGATGGTACGATCCCAAGCGCTTGCCATCAGCAGATATCGATCGAGCTGACATAAATATTTATCATATTGGCAATAATGCAAAGTTTCACGGTTCTATCTGGAAAGTGAGCCGTCAGCATCCAGGTATAGTTGTTATCCACGATATTAACTTACATTATCTTTTTACAACTTTGTTTCCTAAATATTTCGAGCAAGGAAGCGATCGCGATTCCTATGCAGCAATAATGCAGCAAACACACGGAACTATGTGCCAGCAAGATATTGAAAATTTGTTTCAAAATAAGCTAACCTGGAGTACGATTTCTGAACGCTATCCTCTAACATTTGCTGCCTTGGAAAATGCCTTAGGAGTCATTGTTCATAACCAAGAAGCTTTTGCAACTTTTGAACAAGAGCAACGTTGGCCAGTTCTTTATACTCCACTTCCCTATCCGAGTACACCTTTACATCCTGTTAATAAGTATAGCCAGCTAAAACAGGCACCCTATCGACTGATCGTATTTGGTCACTTGGGAGGAGAACACCGCCGTGTACAGGTAGTTCTAGAAGCTTTATCGATGCTTTCTGAAAAATCTTGTTTCCATCTAGATATTTATGGGGAAGTATGGGATGAAAACTATGTCAGCGGATTAATTCAGAAGTTTGGTATTAAGGATTTAGTAAGTTTACACGGTTGGGTTGATGAAACTCAGTTAGACTCTGCCTTAGCTAATGCAGATTTAGCCATCAACTTACGTTATCCAACAGGCGGCGAGGCATCAGGAAGTCAACTGCGGATTTGGAGCCATGCACTTCCCGCTTTAGTAACTCGAATTGGTTGGTATGCGAGCTTACCTGAAAGTGTAGTTGCTTTTGTCCGTCACGATCGCGAGCTGGAAGACATTCAGCAGCAGTTGCGAAGCTTTTTAGCCAATCCTGCTAAATTTGCAGAAATGGGGAAAAAGGGTCAACAAATCCTGGCAGAAGAACACAGTCCAGCACTGTACGCTCAGAGAGTGGTTGAATTTACTAAGAATGTTAAGAATTCTCAGAGCAATTTTTTAGTGGCGGTTCCACCCCGTGTGAGTGTTATTATTCCTAGCTACAACAGTGCTAAATACATCCAGCAAGCAGTAGAAAGTGTCTTGAACCAAAGCTATACTGACTGTGAAATTATTGTGGTGGATGATGGCTCGACAGATAACACGCAGCAGGTGTTGCAACCCTACAGATCCCGCATTCGATACGTGCGCTACGAGCACAATCAAGGGGTATCGGTTGCTCGCAATCGCGGTATTGAGATGGCAAGAGGTTTTTTCATAGCATTTCTGGATGCAGATGATTGGTTTTTACCAGATAAGCTGGCAGCACAAGTAGCTTATTTTGATGCTAACCCCTCAAAAGGAATTGTAAACAGTGGCTTCCGTAAGGTTAATGATCGAGGAGAAATGATTGGAGATGTCAAACCTTGGAAATATGCTCCTCATTTAGACTTAGAAGCATGGGTGAAATCAAAGCCAGTTTTGCTTAGTGCTATGATGTTTCATCGCGACTGGTTAAATTGGGTTGGAGGATTCGACACTAGATTTGAATGTGCAGAGGATGTTAACCTTTTATTGCGCCTATCACTAATAAATTGTCAAGCTGATTGGTTGCATCAGGTCACTGTATGTTACCGTCAACATCAACATCAATCTAGCCAAAATACTCCGAAATTAGCTAAATCTTTTGAGGCGGTGTTAACCAGCTTTTTTGAAATTTCAGATTTACCTGCCTCGATGCATTCCTTAAAAAATCAGTATCTTTACCAAAATTTTGTTTGGCTTGCTTATCATCTGTATAGTAATGGACACGGTTCGCTGATGGCTCAGTATTTAGAAAAATCTTTGGACTACAGCCAAAAATCCAAAATAGAAGCGATCGCAGATTGGGTGGACAAATTTTCCTCCTATGCACTAGACGGCGATTCTAGTTTCAGTACCTATGATTTCAGCAGTTTATCAGACTGGAAAAATTTAATGGCTTCACTTCTTTTTAATGAAGTTAAAAATCACATACATCAATAAATAACAGAGGGCAATATCTACAAAGATTTTGCCCTCACTGCTGATTTAGGATCGTATACTAAAGATGGTTTGGTATATTATACAAACCATCCCATCAGATTATTGACTCAAATACTCGATCTAAGCAATACAAAGTGCTGAACGCACCTCCTGTATCGGGAAAATAAATTTAGCTCTTTTGCCAAAGCATAAAAATATTTTCTTTCCTGTGTTCTGTGGAGTAACCATTTTGAGAAAGTAATGACAGGATTTCACTTCTAGATTTCGGCTGATACTCGTTCCAGCTATCAAAAGTGTCAACTTTAAGCACTGTGAACTTATGATTTTCTGCAAATTCCTTGAGTTCACCTATTGAATACTCACGGAAATGCGGATAATAGTTTATTGGCGGTAAGTGGTGCAATATCCGGTGAATGTTATCCAGAGATGTTAAATTAGGCGTTGTTAAAAACATTAAACCGTTAGGTTTTAGCAGCCGATAGCATTCTGAGAGAAATGTATTGAGCCCACTTTTCGTAAAACAGCCAATCTCTCCAATAGCATTGGAATTTTGATCTTTAATATGTTCGATCACCTCCATATTCAAGATCAGGTCATAGCTTTGACTATCTAAGTCAAGTTTATGTCTTAAATCAGTATGGGTAGAATCTATTTGAATAGAGGGATTCAAATCTTGAATAATGTAGCTAAATAAACCACTACCACCCAACTCTAATATCTTAAGATTAGGTTGGAGGTGATTCGCTATCCAATTGTAACTATTTAAAAATCTTCTACTATGAACTCTGTTGTAATCTAAAGAGTGTGTTCCCTTTGAATTATGAGGATTTTCCTCGGTGTATTTATTGATGTATGTAGCAATCCATAGCTCGTCCTTTGTAGGAGTGTATAATGGATTACTTACTTGAGAGTGGCTTCGATCGATTGACATAATATTGATTGTTGAATTTTGGGCCGAGTTTAGGTCTAAATTGACTGGATTGTCAACAGTTTTTACTAGATGGTTGCCACACTTTTATTTTATAAATTTGGCAAGGTGTGGCTGTACTACATGACTGCTGTGAATATAAAATGAGTTAAGGGAGTGAGTATGTTGCTTGATTAAATGATTGTCAGACTGTATATACTGAAACCTTTGATAACCCAAGGAAATCAAATATTTTTCCACGGGATCGGAAGCTATTGACTCATTGTTTTCAATCATAAAAATAGGATGTTTTTTCTGGATAGTTCCTGACATTCCTTCCAAAACCTGTCTTTCGTAACCTTCCACATCTATTTTAATAAATATCATTGGTTCGTTTTCAATGATAGCATTTTGTTGCTCAAAATCATCAAATACAGCAATTGATATTTCCGATTCAACTAATTCCCACTTCCCATGAGTCGAGTAGCTTGATAATCGGGTACGAACAATATTTTCCTCAAAATGCTCTTTGATACATGAAGCTTCTCCAATTACGTACCAATGATCTATTTTCGGTATATAAATTTTGATGTCTCCTTTTTGATTGCTTAATCCATAGAGAAAATATGAATATTCTCCTCCTTCTTCGTCAAAAATTGTTTTGACTTTTTTCATAAAATACTCTAAGGACAAATTAGGCTCAAATGAGACTACTCGCCATTTAGGGCAAACAAAGTGGACGCTAAGTGCAGAGTTGCCAATATTTCCACCTACATCAATAAAAAGTGCAGGATATTGTTGAAAGTTTTTGAAAAACAAAAAATCTCGTTCGTGGGGTGTACGTTCTGTTAGCATCTTCTCAAAAAGGACAATATGAGTATGTGCTACAGGAAGGTTTAAAGTGCCATTTTTTAGTTGAATATTCATGCTCGATTATGTTCTATCTTTAATCTTGTGTTTTGCCAATTTTACGATATGACATCATCTTCTTATCTAATACCATAAGAAATGAAGTAACATCAATTATTACACCCTGAGCTAATTGAGCTAATTGGAGCAATGTGGCTATCTATTTTACCAGTTCAATTTCCTGCCTAAATATTTTTCTAGCCTTTGGTTGTAAGGTTGAAAACATTCAGCAAGGCTTTGGCGTATAGAATCACTAACATGAGGGTAAGAATTTGAGTTGTGCCTGGGATAATCAGATAGTTTATGAACTGATACACCTAGAAAATCATACACTTCTTTCATGGTTTTTTCTGGAGCTTTATCTAAGTCTTCGGTAGTCAGCACTAAAAACTGCTCTCTCGGAAACCAATTCATCCATTTTTCAAGAAAATAGATGTAAACGCTATTCAACAGATAATTTGGTTGCATCTGGTCTAGAATTTCATCGTTAATTTCTAGTTCATGAGCAGCGACCTGTTTCAGGATTTTAATTTGGGGTTCTAGAGCCTGTTCCAAAGAACGAAACTCCGCACCATACTTGTGATGATGGTAATAATCAGAAATCGACCTATCTACAGGATTTCTTAACATCAAAATTAACTTTATTTCAGGAAATAAATCAAAGATTCTCTTTTCCGCCCCTGGATAGTAAATATATTCAGGGCTCGCTTCTCCTGTTAGGAAACCTTGGCCATCAGGCAGAAGAGGAAAATGAGCTAAATACCAATCTACACCTGCTTGTCCATCCATAAAGCTCCAGCTAAAAAATCTCACCTCTTTTTGAAAAGTTGGCAAAATCTGTGGATGTACGTTGAGATATTCGTAAAGAGATGTTGTACCGCACTTCTGACAACCAATAATGATAAAACTCGGATTAGCGGGCTTGCTTGACTTCCAATATTTATCAACAAAGCCGGGTTTTGACTTTAAGGATTTTATCAAATTAGCTTGTTGATAACAGCCGATCGCAACAGGCAATTTTTCTTGTTTTGTTAAAGCATCCCCCAAAATCGTATACGCTGACAAAAAATCAGGTAGCTTCTCAATGAAAATTTCATAGTAGCCAACAATCCTCTCTAGGACTTCAGAAGGTATTTCGTAGTAATTAAGTAGATTCCACAAGCGATCGTGAGTTTCAAAGAAATCTGGATAGATATCCAAGCTTTTTAGATAACAGTTGACAGATTCAGCTATCTCACTTTGTTTCTGATGAATGTCGCCCAACTCTAGATACTTTTGCCAGTCTTCCATTGTAGTTCACCTTGTACGGAAAATAGTTCTATCTCATATCGAGTAAATATACTGTGCCAGTCATATTTTTCCTCTACCAACTGGCGGCTATTTACCCGGAGTTTATGTCTCAAATCAGCATCTGCACTAATTTGCAAAACAGCTTCAGCAAATTGTTGCGGTTCGTCTCTAATTAACAGATGCAAACCATCAACTACAGATAATCCTTCGCATCCCAAACTCGTAGATACAACAGGCAGACCCATTGCCATTGAGTGAGGGATTTTGAGTCGAGTACCACTTCCTGCTCGCAGCGGTACTACCGTCATAATACTTTCTTTCGCTACTTCACTCATGTCATCCGGATTAGCAATCACCTGAATTCGAGAATCGCAGGCTAACTCTTGTATATCCATCCCTGGATCGCGCCCAGCGATACAAAAAACCATTGTTGGATCTTGCTCCCAAACTTTGGGCAATATTTCTTCGACAAAGTAGTAAATCCCATCAATATTGGGATAATAAGCTAAACCTCCCATAAACAATATTTTTCTGCCATTATGGTTATCAATAGCAGGAATTGTTCTCGTGTTGACACCATTTTCCACAACTAGGGTTCGGCTACTTGGACAGCGCTTCTCCACTTCTTGCCTGTCAGTTTCGCTTACCAAAGTTACCAGGTTGAATTTTGACCAATTTTTATTTTCATATTGTTCTAATAATTTTGCTTCTTTTTCAGCATCTAGGAAGGCTTTAACTGCATCAACTCGGTCGGCAATTTTTTCTATATCCGAAGTGTGTTGATTTATGTCTGCACATCGTTTGAGAATTTGGGATTCGATATTATGCTCCTGTAGTATTGTGTAAGAATCTTTAAAGATTTCCCGATAAGAAGCCATGTAGATAAAGTCAAACATCACTACGTCAAAATTGATGACTTTTAGCTGATTCAGAATTTTCCGCATTGACCAAGTATCCCAATGATAGACGTGCCTTGGTTGATGAGGTTGTCTGGGTGACAAAGGACTACCTAGCATAACCATAATTGCTCGATCGCAATAATCGGCTAGCGCGTCTTCAATAACATAATCTTCTTCAGAAAAAATAAATGAAACAACAACGAGGTGATGCTTTTTACCTAAGTATTTGATTTGTTCAAACATCCGAATTGGTGCGCCTGACTTAGGAGGATGGGGAGGATAAGCAGTCAGCATCAAGATTTTTAAAGCAGGTTCGCCATCACGGACTTTATTCTGTTGATTTGCTAAAAATTGCTGGCAATAATTTTTTACCTTGTTAAACCGACTATGTTGGTTTAATGCTCTCTCTAAATTGTCGTATAGTCCTTGACAATCTGGATTGAGTTCAATGGCGCGACGATAAACGGCAATCGCTTCTTCTGTCTCACCCATACTTGATAAAATATCACCCAAGGCATTGTAATACCAACAGTAGTCTGGATTAAACTTAATTGCCTTGCGGTAACAGATAACTGCCTTCTCAAAATAATTTTGTTGGGTTAAGGCATTGCCCAGTTGAAAGAAAGTTTCGGCATAATTGGGTTGAATCTGCAATGCTATCTGATAAAAGATAATTGCACGATCGACATTGTTTTGCTGTAGAAAGCTATTCCCTAGATGTAAGTAGATTTCCGGCGTTTTGGGCTTTACTTGTATCACTCGATCGAAGATTTTTAAAACCATTGCCAAATTATCTTCATGTTCTGCCGAAAAATTGAACGCATTTTTGTAATAATTAATGGCTTCTTCAATCCTGTTTTGTTTTAGCAAGGTAGTGCCTAAATGCAAGGAAAGTTGAGAGTCACTAGGTCGAATTTGTAGCGCTTTATGGTAAATCGCCACATTATCAGGGTTTAACTCAATTTCCCGACGATATAAGCTGATAGCTTCTTCAGAATATAATTGAATTTGATTTTGCAGCGCTTCTGCTAACTTGACATGAACTTTTGGCAAATCATACTGTAACTGAATTGCACAGCGATAAGCAACAACTGCCCCTTCCCATTTCTCCAATTTCGCCAACACATCCCCTAAATTATAGTGAGACCAATGGAAATCAGGATTTAACTCGATCGCCCGCTGATAAGCCACCGCCGCCTCTTCCCACTTCTCCAGTTTAATCAACACATCTCCTAAATTATTGTGCGACCAACAAAAATCTGGATTCAACTCAATAGCCAGACGATATGCAGCGACAGCTTCATCTAACCTTCCCTGTCCTTGCCAAATATCCGCTAAATTGTGGTGAACTTCCCACAAATTAGGCTGAATTTCTACAGCCTTTTGATAAACTGTTACCGCTTCATCCAACTCGCCATTTTTTACCAAAGCGTCTCCCAAACTCTGATTAATTTCTGCTGAATGAAAGTCTATATCTAAAGCTTGGCGGTAGGAGGAAATCGCTTGCTCCCACTCTCCTTTTTTGGCAAATGCTTTCCCTAAGCTGTAGTAAGGTTTAGCACGATCGAAGCTAGCATTCACCTTACTGTCGGAACGATCGCCCGTTTTTTTATCTGTCTCCTTAACTTCTGAATGCACTCTTTTAATAGCCAAGGATTGAATTCCAGAAGTTTTGGGTTTTGAATGCTGCGCGATCGATGAATCGGAATGTTTTTGAAGGGGAAATTCTATGACGTTGTTGGCTTCGCTATTCATGCTGTATACCTGTTATAACTTGAGACAGTCAAATTATCTTGACTGATGATTTTTGTCTAAATTAGAACTCAAACAACAACCTACTTGCTGGAAAAACCTTCGATATCTCCTAGAAATATTGACGCATTACTAGGTTTTTTAGTTCCCGATCGCGCGTTTTTTGTTTCTAGTTTTTTGCCAGTTCGATCGCGCGATTGTAAGCCTCGATCGCCCCATCAATTTCGCCCTTTTCTTGCAAAGCATCACCTAATTTTTGGTGAACTTCCCAAATATCCGGCTTCAATTCAATGGTTTTTTCATAACAACCGATCGCCTCATCAATTTGACCGCGACTGTCCAAAACATCCCCCAAACTTTGATATGCTTGAGCAAACTTGGGATTTAATTCGATCGCCCTCCGAAAACAGGAGATCGCCTCTTCCCGCCGATCCAAACTCGCCCAAGCCTTACCCAAACTGTAATGAGAAGCATCGAAATTTGGATTCAGTTCGATCGCCCGTAGGTAAGCTTCGATCGCCTCTTCCAATTCCCCCCGCACGCTCAAAACTTCCCCTAAATTGTGGCAAGCATCTGCATAATTCGGCTGCAACTGAATCGCCCGCCGGTAACACGCAATTGCCTGCTCCAATTCCCCCAATTCCAATAAAGTATTGCCGAGAGTAAAGTGTTCCTCAGGCTTAGCCCAATTGATATCGAGAGTGAGAGCTTCATACCAGCATTTAGCTCCAGCTTTCTGCTGGCCCGATTGCAACAATACTCTAGCTAAATTCCGGTGCGCCCCTGCTAAATCCGGTTTAATTTCAATTGCTTTTTGGTAACAGACAATTGACTTTTGCCACTGCTTCTGCTGCGCGTGCAGGCTGCCTAAATTAGCATGAACTTCCGCAAAATTCGGGTCGATTTCCAAAGCTTGAGCGTACCAACAACGGGCGGCATCTAACTTGCCCATCGCTTGGGTAGCATTCCCCATAATTTTATAGGCAAGTGCCGCTTTTGGTTGAATTTCAATTGCTTTCTGACAAGCCCCGATCGCCTCTTCAAGTTTACCGCGAGCAAAATCGAATTCTGCCTGTTTGATGAATTCTTCTGCACTCACAAACTCAGATTTTGTACTGACAGAATCGACAATTGTCAGAGGTTGGCTGGGGAGGATCGCCAGCGATGATACTGTTAGATTTTTCGCCGATTTTGAATGCCCATTTTTGGAATTATCTACTGGTGCAGCAGGCGCGATCGTATCCTCAATCTTCGCATCCGCAACAGGTTTACGATCGTTTGAATCGCCCTCGATTCGAGTTGCTGCCGGCACAGAATCAACTGCTGGATGGCCAGATACCAAACTGTTGCCATTCAGTGCCGCCGCCTTCTGCAAACAGACAGCAGCTTCATCTAATTTGCCTTGCTTTGTCAGCGCTTTTGCCAAATTTTGGTAAGCAGGATTAAAGTTCGGATTTAACTCGATCGCGCGCTGGTAACAAGCGGCTGCTTGTGCAAATTTACCTTGCTTAAACAAATTATTTCCCAGCTTGCAATGCTGCTGTGGCGATACCTTTTCCGGTTCCAAAGCAAACGCTTCGTACCAACACTCATTCGCCTCTTCCTGCTTGCCTTCTTGCGTCCACACCCGAGCCAAATTTCGATAAGCTGCTGGTAAATTAGGTTGGAGAGAAATCGCTTTTTTGTAAGCAGCGATCGCCTGCGGAATTTGTTTGTTTATCGCGTACAAACTGCCCAGATTTAAATGCGCTTGCGCGTCGTAGGATTTAATTTTAACAGCTTTTTGATAGCACTCGATCGCCCCCGGTAAATTCCCTTGCTCTTGCAAAATATTGCCCCACAATTTCCAGGCAGCAACCGCCTCAGGTTGAATTTCAACAGCTCGCCGACACTCAGCAATCGCTCGATCGAGCTGTTTTTGAGCGCAATAAGCTTCCGCCCGTTGAAGGCAATTCTCGGCTGTTTCCTGCTGGCGAAAATCTTCCGCAAAACCGCTGTTTGCTACCGCCGTTTCTTGCCGCTGAAAATCTTCCGTAAAACCGCTGTTTCCTGCCATCACCCGCGACACGACATCAATCGAATTGGCAGTAGCAGGCGCAAAATTTGTCGGACGATCGCTCCGATTTAACTGCTGCGTTACGTTAGTTGGTTGCTGTGATTGCACGGGCGGTGTTTCAGCAGGAATTGCAGGTTCGATCGGCAAAGAATTAGCTGCTGTATTTCCTTGCAAAACAGGATTTTTGGAATGCGATGGCAACTCATTTTTAGCGTTAAAACCCACAATTACTGTCTTAAACAAATCTCCAAAAATATTGGCAGGTCTTTCGATAACTTTGCGATAATTAGCAACTTCTTCCTGCAAGTTTTTTTGAACTTTCAGAGCATTTCCTAAATGTTGGTAAGCCTGGTTGGAATTGGGATTTAGCTCGATCGCGTGGCAGTAACAGCGAATAGCTTGCGTTACTTGATTCTGCTTCAAAAAGTTATCGCCCAAATTGATATGTTCTTCAGGAGTTGCCTTATCTGGTTCCAAAGAATAGGCTTTAAACCAACACTCGTCAGCCTCCGCTAGCTGTCCCATTTGCGATCGCACGCGAGCTAAATTGCGGTAAGTTGATGCTAAATTCGGTTGCAGGACGATCGCCTTTTGGTAAAATGCGATCGCCGATTGCCACTGCTGTTCCTGAGCGTAAAGCGTCCCCAAATTAGTATAAGCTTCAGCATAATCCGGGTCGAGTGCGATCGCTTTACCGTAGCAGTTTTTTGCTTCCTCCAGCTTGCCTTGGGCTTGCCTAGCATTACCCAAAATTTTATACACTCTCGGATCTGGTTTAACTTGAATCACTCGCTGGCAAGCTGATGCCGCCTGCTCGAATTTTCTTTGAGCGTAAAACGCTTCTGCACCTTGAATGTAGACTTCAATATCGTCGGGGTTGAAAGCTAAAACATTTTGATTGTTGTTGTTATTTATTACTGGATTTTGTACGGGAACATTCTTTAATTTCTGGTGACATAGTAAAGCCATCTCCCAATTTTGTTCTTGAGCGTACAAAACCGACAAATTAGTATAAACTTCAGGAAAATTAGGCTGAATTTCCAGAGCTTTGGTATACCACTGCTTAGCTTTAGCTAAATTGCCTTGCGCTTGAGATATTTTGCCCAAAGTGTTGCAAGTCGGTGCAAAATCGGGATTGTGTTTTAGGGATTGCTCGCAGGCAGCTACAGCATCGCTTAACTTGCCTTGTTCTAGATAAAATTCAGCGCGTTTTTGGAAGTAATCGGCAGATTCTTGGTTCATAATTGTACTGGGATTTTGAGGGTTGTTTGTGGATTTTAAATTTAGCGATCTATTTGAGCTATGGAGATTCATCTCCACCAGCATTGTTTTTAGATGATTTAAATTTATCAAAATATCTTCAGTTAACGGGTTTTGATACATTAACTGTCGGATGGGGTAGCAATCAAAACTCTCTCCTGTGAGGTAATAATGTTCGAGATTTAGTTGCTGACCGATCGCCCAATAATAATGTCTGATATAATTGGGAGATGCCAGCTCAATTACTTTCGTTCCCGGAGAACAGAAAATAATATTTGTCAGACCGCTGCCGTGGGGTGCTAGAATGACTTTTGCCCGAGAAAACAAAGCAATTTGCTCCCAAACAGTCATAGATTCTAGTAGCACTGAAATAAAGCCAAATCCGCTTAAAATTTCAATAACTTGCTCTTCATTGATGACTTGTCGGTAGCTGCATTTGCTGCGACTGATGTAGATGCGTTCTGGGTAAATTGAATTGGTGCGATCGCCGCCATCAACCAGATTTTTCTGGAAGCTAGAAGTTACGCAAAAATTAGTTTGATACGCTATCTCCGGCTTATGGTGTGCAGTGCGCACCCTACAATTAGAGTGAGTGCGTAAGTCTTGGGAGAAATAGTTGGTTTCATGCGGCAAATCCGGTAAAAACTCAATTTCTTGAGACGAAATGGCCGATTCTCGATCGAACTCTGGAGAATTGCTAGCAAAGGTTTTTTGAAGTTGCGGAAATTCCTCCGTTAAAAAAACCCGCCTCAAAAACTCCAACCCCTGCGGTGACAGCCAGCCCAAATATCCCGGAAAAGAGGGAACAATTAATTTTTCAGCTTCAATGTAAGGATGGCGATTGCTTTCTATAATTTTATATTCAGGAATCCCCAAAGCTTTCAGGGTTTCTCGCTGAAAAGGTTGCCGGCAGCTATTCACCAAAAACCAATCTATTTCTTCCAGATTTACCCCCCAATGCAGCAGAATTTCAACTCGGGGCAGAATATCTACCATCCAGTGAAAGTAGACATTTCCCGAAAGTCCAGCCAACACCGCCACCGTACCGTTTATCTGTTCTAAAGGTGGCAATTCTTCCGGTTGTAAATTCAGAAATCTGTGGCGAGTCGAATGTTGATTTTCGCATCCCGGTAACTCGCCCGGATATTCGCGAGAAAGTTCGGGTATGAATCGATCGCATTCATCGATAATCGCGATCGCATTGCAAATCATCCAAGAATTTTTTTGCGGTACGATCCAAGCCCGCCCGTTTGGCAGTACAGTTACGAAGGTTTCTGGAGATTCAACAGCAGTTTCTCGCCCGTTGCAAGCATATAAATTATTACCTAAATGCACGGGTTCAAACTGTTGGAAAATCCGCTTGAGACACCGCTGGCAATCTAAACCGCCGCATTCGGATTTTGGCAGTTCGTTTTCGTTAACAATGGAGGGTAAGGATATATTTTGCGTTGACTGAGATTTAGCCTTAAGCCCGCAATCCGGGAGATCCGGCAGATCCCGCAAATCCCGTAAATCCCCCAAATCCGGCAAATCCGGCAGGGGTTTAAACCCCTGCCTCATAGCGAAAGTCCTCTGAAGAGGACTGATAAGTTTTTGAATCCTATGAAGAGGATTTTCACCATCAGACAGGGAATTAATTTTCTGACTGATCCCGTGCATTCCAGTGGGGATTGTCCCCGAGGAACCCTTCACCAACGCGGAATCTGCTGTAAATTCTTCAGTCCTCTTTAGAGGACTTTCGCTATGAGACGGGGAATTAATTCCCCGGCGGACTTCTGGGTGATGCAGCCCTTCACGGCGGACTTCTCGCTGCAATTTCTGTTGTTTCAATACAGCCTGCAACGCCTCAGAAACATCCGATCGATCGCCCGCAAATGCCCGCACCAAATGGTAAATTACAATCGCTGCTGCAAATCGTTGCTGCCGCCTCAAGCAATCAGCCAGGCGCAAGTAAATATCTATATTTTTAGGTTGAATTTGTAAAGCTTTTTTGTAATAAATTTCTGCCTGTTCGTAGCTGCCGTACTCCGCTAAGACATTTCCCTGATGCCAGTAAATTTCTGCTAAATTTAAAAATAACGATCGAGGATAAGCCAAACTGGAAATGTCAGAACTAGAGGCATTGTTTCCTTGCAGTTGTCTGAGAAATCGGACGCAGGCGATTTGAGTTCGATCGAGTTCGTTAATTTCTGCTGCGGAATTCAACCGCATCTCTACCAAGCGGCAAAAACCTGCAACAAACTCGTTTTGCAAACCAATAGCTTTCTGGAAACACTGCATCGCCTCAGATAATTTATTTCTGGCAATTAAGGAAACAGCACGATCGCCCCAAGCCCAAACTCGATCGGGTTGTTTGTTAGTTACCCAGGCAAAACATTCTCCGGCAAAAATATGCAGCCCCAATTGTTGGAATGCTTTGCCCAAATTGTAACGGGTTATAACTAATTCTGAATCGAGTTCGATCGCGCGGCGGTAAAGGGCGATCGCTTGTTCTGGCTGCCTAATTTCTAACAGTACAATACCTAAATTATTGTACAGGGGAGCATCATCCGGTGCCACAGCTATTCCCGCTGCAAAAATCGTAATTGCTTCATCAAATTTGCCCTCCTGCACCAGAATGCAGCCCCAATTGCTGTAGGCATTCGCCACCCAAGATACAAGGGATCTGTTAGGGCTTTTTTTCCAGCACGATATCACTTGCTGGTAACTGTTAATTGCTGCTGCTATTTTTCCTTGCTGCTGCAAAACAGTACCAGTCTCGTATATAGTTTTAACATCTAAATTGGTATTTTGTTCGATCGCTTCGACGCTAAGCATAGTTAAATCACCGATCGATAACAGTCTTTATGACACCTTTGACAAGGTTAATTTTTATTAAAGTAGCCGGACGCGCCACCTGCTGCAGTAAGGTGCGCACTGTGCGCTCTACCTAAATAATGCTTGCGTAAATCTCCAGCAATTTAGTGGTAGATGCCAGCCCTAAATCTAATTGAAATTTAGATAATTTCAAAGTTGTTGGACCCAATATTCAAATTAGAACCAACTTGAGCGACGATCGAAACTTGACCGTTTTGATTGCGGTAGTACAGCAAACCGTCAACCGGGTTGTAGACGAGATTAGCCGTGCCAGCAGCCCCTGGAATGTTAGGATTGAAATTGGGAACGGTAACAAATTGATTGCCAGTTAGATTGCCCGGTACCAAAGCATTAAACACAGCTCGATCGAGCTGTATCTTATCTTCTGTAATATTAAAATCTGTCAGCGTATCCATATTATCGGCACCGACAAACTCAAAGCGGAAGGTATCTGCCCCGGCACCTCCAAACAGGATGTCATTACCTCTGTTTCCAGCAAGAATATCGTTGCCAGCGTCGCCTTCTAGCAAGTCATTATCTTTACCGCCGTACAAGATGTCGTTGCCTTCGCCGCCCCTGACAGTATCATTTCCTAAGTTGCCGCTGACGATATCATCTCCAGGGCCACCTTCAACAACATCATCGCCTTTACCGCCGTAGACAAAATCATTGCCTTCGCCGCCTCTGACAGTATCGTTGCCTTCACCGCCTAAAACAAAGTCACTGCCAGCACCACCATCTACAAAGTCGTTGCCTTTGTCGCCAAACAGATTGTCATCGCCAGCACCGCCTTCGATAAAGTCACTGCCTTTACCGCCGTAGGCAATATCATTGCCTTCGCCACCTCTGAGAGTATCGTTACCCTCACCGCCCAAAAGCAAATCATTGCCAGTACCGCCTTCTAGCAAGTCATTGCCCCTGTCGCCAGAAAGGATGTCATCGCCAGCACCGCCAACGATTAAATCACCATCTTTGCCGCCGAAGACAGTATCGCTGTTGTCGCCACCGATGACGGTATCTGCTCCTTGGTTGCCAAGCAGAAGATTGTTGCCATCGCCGCCCAAGACTACATCGTTGCCTTTACCGGCGTAGACAATATCGTTGCCACTGCCGCCTTGAACGTTATCATTGCCTTCGCCACCGAACAAAAGGTCATTGCCTTCACCGCCTCTCAAGTTATCATCGCCGTCTAAACCGAAGATGATGTCATCGCCGCCTAAGCCGGCAGCTTCGTCATTAGCAGAGCCTAAATTGATTTCATCCGAGCCGATGCTGCCGTTTATTCTGTTCGGTGAATTCGGCGAGCCTTGGATAATTAAACCGCCAAAAGCGTTCGGTATGGCGCTTAGGGGTTGAGTGGGATTTGTTACTTGGGACATAGCCAGTCATCTCGCATAGAAGGATTATCTATCGGGAGTATGTATACCTCTGGTGAGATTTACTAGCAACATTACTGACATCCGGAATTATTCGCTCTAATTTTTATTCATTAATTTCGCCCTCTCTCTATCTGTAAGGTGGGGACTGTCACCCTTACCGAGTGCTTAAAAAACGTAAATAATCTCCGTAGAAATTTATTGTGAACTTTGGAATTCACACATTGCAACTTAGCGGGTTTGAGATTTGTTTTTAGCTTTGAGATTTGCGATCTGATATTTTATGAGATTTACGGAAACAATTTAACTATTTCAACGTCATGAGCTTACAATGTGAAATTTTAAATTCACCGATCGCACGGATTTGCTGCGTTCTAGGGTGACAGTAGTTTAGCCTGTAGCTTAGCCTGTAGCTTAGCCTACCAATCGATCGAACAAGATCTAAGTCCCGATCTCTGCTACAATAAAATAAATATCTTATTTAAAAGTCGATCGACAAAGCAGAAACCATGACACTCACAAAAACCGACTATAAATATATAGAACTAGACGAGCGCAACGTTCCCATCATCGCCGGAACTACGATGAAAGTTGTTGAATTAGTTGAAGCTCAAATAGCTTATGGTTGGAGTCCAGCAGAATTGCACCTCAATCATCGCTACTTAACTATGAGCCAAATTCTTTCGGCCTTAGCTTATTATTGGGATTGGAAACAAGCAATAGACGCAGAGATCGAGCGACGAGAAAATTACATTAAACAAGCAGAAATTGAAGCAGGTGAATCTCCTTTTGTTGCTAGATTGCGCGAGCAAGGGCTATTGAAATGAGTCTAGCATTTTATATGGATGAACATATCCATTCAGCTATTACTGTTGGCTTGCGTCTCCGAGATGTAGATGTTTTAACTGTTCAAGAAGATGGACTTGCTGGAACACCCGATCCTATTTTACTCGATCGAGCGATGGAACTCGGGCTAATTATGTTTTCTCAAGACCAAGATTTTTTAATTGAAGCCAAACGCCGTCAATCCGAAGGGATAAATTTTGCTGGTGTTATCTTTGCTCGCCAGTCCTGTGTTTCTATTGGTGATTGTATTCGCGATTTAGAAATAATTGCTAAGCTTGGTGAGTTAGAAGAATTTGTTAATCGAGTTCAATATTTGCCTTTATAACTGGTAAATTATGTTTCGTAATTATTTTAAATTGACATGACCGATCGAGCCAATTTTAGATTTTAAATTTTAGATTTTAGATGGGTTCTGAGAACGATGCGACTTTCGTACTGCATCAACTATTAACTGTCAACTATTAACTGTCAACTGTCAACTGTCAACTATCAACTATCAACTGTCAACTCACCAATTAAACAGATTGTCGGTGAACCAAAGTTGCAGTAGCTTGGTCTGTCGGAACTAATAAAACTTCGCTAATATTAACGTGAGGCGATCGCGTGGCACAAAAATAAACCACATCAGCTACATCCCCAGCAGTTAGCGGTGTCAATCCTTGATAAACATTTTTAGCTTTTTCATCATCGCCGTGAAACCGGACATTGCTAAATTCTGTCTCTACCAAACCCGGTTCTATTTCCGTCACTCGCACCGCAGTTCCCAACAAATCTTGTTTCAACCCTTCGGAAATCGCTCTCACTGCTGCTTTGGAAGCACAATAAACATTGCCTTTAGGATAAGCCGCACGGCCGGCGATCGAACCGATATTAATGACGTGTCCCCGGCCTCGATCGACCATTCCCGGCACGATGTAGCGCGTTACGTACAGCAACCCTTTAACATTAGTATCGATCATTTCTTCCCAATCTTGAAAGTCGCCTTCGTGCAGTTTGTCTAAACCGCGACTCAATCCCGCATTGTTAATCAGAATATCGATGGCTTTCCAGTTGTCGGGAAGTGCGTTTATAGCAGCTTCAACTTGAGGGCTATCGCGCACGTCTAATTCTATTAAATAAATATCATCTTTCGATGCGATCGCCCCCGTTTCTGCAAGTTCCCTTGCCAGTCGATCGAGCCTTTCCAGCCGGCGGGCTGCTAAAATCAATTTGGCACCGCCGCCAGCAAATATTTTAGCGCAAGCCTCCCCGATACCGCTGCTCGCACCTGTAATTAAAACAATTTGGTTTTGGACAGAAATCATGCGATTTTAGATTGGTAATTGGTAATTGGTAATTGGTAATTGGTAATTGGTAATTGGTAATCGATAGTCGGTCAACTGCTAACTATCAACGATCGACTCTCAACGATCGACTATCAACTATCAACTATCAACTGTAAGGTACGTCGCTACGCTAATGGTCGGTTGATGTTTGGAGATTTCGGTGGATCGGCACCCTACAACTGTCAACTGTCAACTGTCAACTGTCAACTGTCAACTGTCAACTGTCAACTGTCATTTGACAATTCGCAGGCGTTGAGTGATTGTTGTAATGCCACCTTGCCGCATCAAAACTGCCGATATCCAGCGATTGTTAGGCGCAGCCGGAGCTTTGCCCACTTTAAAAATCCCGCCGGAAGACAGCAACTCCAGCTCGACTTCTGAGGGATTAAAAAGAGTTTTTTCGCTCACGGGTTCTTCCAAAACCGTGCCGATTAAAATATCATCGCCGATCGGCTCTCGGACGATCGCATCAAAATGATACTCCTGTCCCACCTGAACTTGCTCCGGCAAATTCACTTGAATTGTCGGCGGATTGTTGCCGGAACTAAGCTGAGTTTGTTCGGCTAAAATCTCTTGGCTGACGATTTTTTCCCCTTCAAATCGCTGCTGAGAACGGATGGTAGCTTTCAAATTTAATTGCCGGCCTTCCTGTTTGTGACTGCCGGTAATTGTAGTAATAGTTTCTGCCACGATCGCGCTGCCTTCGGATTTCCACGATTTGAGTTCGGTGCGATAATTCAAACTGGGATAGCGTTCCCATAATTGCTTCAGTGCTTTTTCCAAACTCTGACTGTTTAAACCGTCAGAATGAGTGAAATTTTGACCGTAAAATGCCATCACCGCTTTAAGATCGCGGCGGTTGGCTGCAGCATCAATTTCTGTTAGCAGCTTTGTCAGTTGGGCGGGTGCATTTGTTGGAGTTTGAGCTTGAATTTGGGGAGCAGCCGATCGCCCTGTTTGAGCTCCCACAGCATCCGGATGCAGCGCGCTAGCACCTGCAAAGGTTAAAAACAGCAAAAAAGGTCCGATCGCTCTCCCGCGGGTGCAGGCGAACGGGAACGCTCGATCGGCTAGCGGTTTGCTCGGAGAATACGCAGATATACTTGACATTAAATTCAAAAAGTTACGCATTAGATGATAATTTGGTAATCGAACTGCTGGTGTGGCAGCGCGGGCAACTGTTCGCCTGCAACTGTTTCCCCGTAACTGTTTCCCCATAACAGAAACTGACAACCGATCTGGAAGTCGGCACAATCTAATTTTAAGTACCCGATCGGAAATTAGCTGAAACTGCCGGAACCATTAAGCATATTAATCTAAAACCTCAAATCTAAAATCTATCGACCTGTGGAACTTGTAAGAGAGACAAATACCTTGACAAAAGCCCCCGGCCGGTTGTTAGTTGCAGCCAGCGGCACCGGAGGGCATTTATTTCCCGCGATCGCCACCGCCGGGCAGTTGCCAGAATTTGATATCGAATGGCTGGGCGTTCCAGACCGCATGGAGACTCAGTTAGTCTCTTCCCTTTATCCCCTCCACACGATCGCCGTTGAAGGCTTCCAGCAGCGATTTGGACTCGGTGCTGCTGTTAATACAGTGCGAATTTTGGGCGGACTGGCCGGCTCGATCCTGCAGGTGCGCGAGTTACTCAAAGAAGGAAATTTTCAAGGAGTATTTACGACTGGGGGCTATATTGCTGCACCGGCAATTGTAGCAGCTCGTTCTTTGGGTTTGCCAGCGATCCTCCACGAATCTAACGCAATTCCCGGTAAAGTAACGCGCTGGTTCAGTCCAATGTGTACGAAAGTCGCGATCGGATTTGAAGCGGCGGCCCAACATTTGCTGCGATCGAAAACAGTGTTTGCGGGAACGCCAGTGCGATCGCAATTCCTCGCGCCCCAACCTTTAAATCTGCCAATTCCTGACCCAATTCCTGACAGTGCGCCCGTAATTTTAGTCATGGGCGGTTCTCAAGGTGCCGTAGCAGTAAATAAGTTAGTTAGAGAATGCGCGAGTGCTTGGTTTGATGCGGGTGCTTGGGTAATTCACCTCACCGGAAATAACGACCCGGATGCTGATAGCTTCAAGCATTCGCAGTATTTATCGATGCCATTTTATGATAATGTAGCGGGTTTGTTGCAGCGGGCAAATTTAGCCATCAGTCGATCGGGCGCGAGTGCTTTAACAGAATTAGCTGTAACGGGAATGCCTTCTATTTTAATTCCTTTTCCTTACGCTGCTGACGACCACCAAAATTTTAACGCGCAAGTATTCGCCGAAGCCGGTGCTGCTTTAGCATTCCGTCAAAGCGAACTGACGGCTGATTTGTTACAAACTAAAGTTTTGCATTTATTGAGCGATGCTGAATATTTAAAGAAAATGTCTGAAGCAGCGCGTCAGTTAGCTGTGACAGATAGTGCGGAACGTTTGGCTAATTTGGTGAGGGAATTGTTGAACTAATAACTAAAAACTTTTCTCAAATGTATGAACTACCAGAAATCCGTTCGCTAGTCGATCGCGCCGCCATTGTAGGTACGATCGTCGCTTGTGCGAATGCGATCGATGCTAAAGACTGGCAAAAATTGCGATCGTACCTAGCAGAAGAAATAGATATCGATTATTCAGAATTTCGAGGCGAAATTCCCCGACGAGTAACCGCCGAACAATACATCACGCAGCGAGTGGAAGCGCTTGCAGGTTTGCGAACGCTGCATATCAGTACAAATCATGAGGTAACTATTAACAATAATAATAATACTGCAAAATGCAAATCTATCTACCAAATTTATCGACTTGACCCCGATCGCGCCGCGGCAGAGAATCGGCTGGATACAGCAGGAAACTATTTTCACTCCTTGATGCAAACAAACGGAAATTGGGTAATTACCGGGATTAAGCAAACTGTGACGATCGTTAATGGCAATTCTCAAATTCACGGTGCCCTGCGCGATAAATCTTAAATTTGTTAAGGACTAAAGTCCTTACTACAAACAATTTTTACGATCGTTATACGATTGCTTAATATTTAAACAGTAAAAACAGCTTTCGGATAAGCAATTCGCTTGTGATTGAACTGTTCCCAAACTCGCACAAAAACCTCCGCGATTACAGACATATCCTCCCGCGTCAAACCCGAATCAAGCAACTGATTGTCCTGCCATCGAGCGCGCAAAATCTTGTTAACCATACTCAAAGCTTCATCGTGAGTAGCATCTTTGAGCGATCGCAGTGCCGCCTCGCAAGAATCTGCCAGCATCACAATCCCCGTTTCCCGCGACTGCGGAATCGGCCCGTCGTAGCGAAAATCTTCTTCCCTAACTTGCCGGCATTCTCTTTTAAATTTCGGACGATCGGCATCTGCCAAAACAATCTTTACATCTTCCGATTCTTGCGCAGCAAGTTGCAGCGCTTGATGGTAAAAATAAGCGATCGACATCGTACCTTGATGTTCTGGAATAAACGCCTGAATCGCCTTCGGCAATCGATGCTTCCGTGCCATCACCAAACCCTCAGTCACGTGCTTTTTAATAATCTCGGCACTCGCCCAAGGATCGTTAATTTCATCATGTTTGTTCGGCCCGCCCATTTGATTTTCGCAAAATCCGATCGGGTCGTGCATTTTGCCAATATCGTGATATAATGTACCAGTCCTGACCAGCTCCACATTGCAACCGAGTTCCCGCGCCGCCGCCTCCGCCAAACTAGCCACAAACAGCGTGTGCTGAAAAGTCCCCGGAGCCTCCGCAGCCAACCTTTTCAACAGCGGGCGATTGGGATTTGCCAGTTCCGCCAGTCGAGTCGGCGTAATCAAGTCAAACACGTGTTCCAAATAAGGGCTGATGCCCAAAGCTACCACGCTCCAAGCCAAACCGGCCAAGCCTTGCGCCCCCACAGTACCGAGAAAAACGTACCAAATCGAACCCGAAGCAGCGCTAGCAATTAGAGTCCCCAACAAATAAACCATGCCCTGAGTCAAGCCGACAGCTACGCCCAAAAGAGCCAATTCCTCGCGCGATCGCAGCCTTTTAGCCATAAAAGCGCCCAGCAATCCCCCCGCCGCGCTGGCCGCCAAATGAATCAAATCCACATCCAAACCCACCGGCAGCAGCGCCGACAGCAGCCCCACCGCAGTTACTCCCACCGCTGAACCGTAGAAACTGCCAGCTAAAATCCCGATCGCGGGCAAACTCGTCCAAGGCAGCCCCAAACTCACCAGCACCGGGGCGCTCAACGCCAGCAGCAGCAGCAGCAAACGATCTCGCCGCCGCAAGAAGCGGTAGTGCTTCTCTACCAACAGCACGATCGCAATTGCCCCCCCAATTAAACACACAAACCCCGCCAATCCCAACCAATTCACCCCCCGCCGGCTCAAACCAAAATAGTCCAGCAGCACAAAATCCGACGGCGCAATCTCTTGTCCTGCCGCCACAATAATCTCGCCCTGCTGTACTTCGAGCGTCACCGGTTTCACCTTTTGCGCCGCCAGTTCAGCTAGCTGTTTGGTTCCCTCGGGATCTCTGGCCAAATTCGGTTGCAAAATCGCCGTTAAACCTTCTACTGCAAAAGTTTGCGCTGTCAGAGGCACCTCATCGCTCGCTTGCAGCCTCGCCGCTTCCTGCAAAACCTGTTTCGGCAGCCCCTGCGGGATACCTTGAGCCATCATTCTTTTCGCTACCCGACTCATTCCCGTTTGAGTTGTCTGCCATTCGGCATCGGACAAATCAAACAGCGACAAGTCATAAATCTCGCCCAAGCTTGCACTCGATTGTTTTTCTAAGGCTTCTAAAGCATTGAGATAGCGCTGGCGGGCTTCGGAAATACTGTCTGTCAAGTTTTTAAAATCTGCTGCCGGGACCGATCGGCTGTAAGCTTTCAGTTGAGCAACAGCATCTTGCTGGGATTGGTTCGCGGCCTGCTGGGGTGTTGCCGGAGACTGCAAACTCAGCCCGGAACTATTACCGCCGTCCCCCACCTGCGCCAAAATTGACCGCCACTCCCACTCCGGACAGTTCCGCAGGTAAAGCTGAGCAGCATTTGAGAGTCCCCCTGCGCCCGCCAGCGGCAGCGAGCCTGCCACTTGCCGCAGTTCGCTGCCTTGTTTCAAAAATTCTGCCAAGTCTCGATCGACTTGCGCATCTACCCCAGGGACAAGCATCAATATCTGTACTGCCCCGTTGCGCGCTGCCTTGCGTTGGTCTTCAGTAGTTTTGTAATCCGGAACGCTGGCGCTAGCAGGAGCTTGTATCGTTTGCGGAGCTTTTGTTCCCACGTCGAGTTTCGGCTGGTTGTAGAAGCGGTGGCCCATCGTGCCCGTGAGGGAAACAACCGCTACGAACAGCAATACGGGGGAGGGGGTCTGATTTTTCAGGCAGGAAGTTGAGGTTTTACTTCTAAAAGCTGTCAAGGTATTGGGTCGATCGAACTTCGGCGGCCAGTTGTTGTGCATCGGCCCTGGCGGGCGATCGGGATATACTTTGCTGCCACCGTTTTGTATTTTAGCAATGCACTGTCGCATCGATCGCGCAGCCCCTAGTTGCTCAATTTGTCGCTTCAATGAGGAGAGCGTATTCATTTATTGAAAATTTTGGGTTGAGAACCCCGTCCTTGTTATTTGCCTTGCATTGATAGCAAGTTTGGGATGTGTTTTCTTTGGTTATTTTTACTAATCTTTTTAACTGTTAATTGCTGTTTTCCCTCCCTGTTAAAATCGCAAAATTCTATATTTTATGCGGTCTAATTACATAAGGTGCAGTCACCACTGGAACTTGGGCTGAGGACTCCGAAACTCCCTCGGGACTGTAAACTCCAGCCCAAACGGCAAAAAGTTTAGTTGCTAGCTCTACGATTTTGCCATCGCGCTCTGCTCCCCAGAGCGAGGACTCTCGGCCCTCGTTTGCTCCCGATCCCACACCTGCAATCGAAAGTGTCTGCCGCCATTCTACAGGAATCGCGGCCGCTCCGTTGTACGCTCCTGATAAAGCTCCCGTCAGAGCGCAGGTGAGTTGTCCGGCTATACCGCACCGCGCCGCCCGCATCACTGACAAACGCAAGTCTTCCGGGGTACTCAGAAAGCAGTAAAAAGCTAGGACGATCGGCATCAAATTTACCGGGTTGACAGTTGCATTTATTGGCAATTTATTGTCGCGATCGCCCGCATTTTCTCCCAGAGTCTTTGCGGTCTTCCATAGTTGAGTTGCAGCTTTTTCTAAATCCGCTCCCTGTTCTAATAATATTTGTACTTGCGACAGCATTTCTGTTAAGGCATTATCGGTTTCCAGGTAAGCAATTGTTTGCGCAATAGCTGTGGCGGGATTGAGTTTTTCTTTGAGAGCGCGCGCGATCGGATATCCTGTTGCTAACACTCCCATTTGCCATTCTCTGGCTGTTTGATGGTGCCACACTTCTGTCGCTAGTAGTAGTTTTTCTCGCAATTTAGCTGTATTTTCATGAAAAAACATGGCTGCTGGCAAGGCGGCAACGGCAGCTTCACTGGGATTGAGTATTGTCTGAAATTCGGTGCTTCGCGGATTGTACAGTTCAAATTTTGTAAATGCTTCCCAAGTGTCGCGCCAATCTTTTAAATCTAAAGTGCTGCACCGAATTAAACTTTGAGCGCCTGCAACGGCCAGTCTCCCGCACTCGGATGGGGTTTTGCTGTTTGAGTGTTTGCCGTTGGCAGAACTCAACCCAAACATCGCTCCTGCCAGCGATAATTGTTGGTGTTTGGTTAGTTTTAAAATCGGCTGCCAGTTTTCTGTTTGCACTCGCATACCTAGGAGTTGGTTTTGGTATTGAACTCCCAAACAGTCTCCTACAGCCGCGCCCAGTAAGGCTCCTTGAAACTTGCTCAACAGGGAATGCCGCATAATTCAGTTGATAGTTGACAGTTGACAGTTGACAGTTGATAGTTATAGTGCGAGCGTCCCCGCTCGCGATCGTGGATAATAGTGCGAGCGTCCCCGATTGCGATCGCTGATAATAGTGCCGTCGGAAAGCTTTCATAGCTGTTTCTTAACCCCGGCGGAATCGATTGATAGTCGATCGGTGTCATCAATCATCAGTCATTAGTGCAAACCGATGCCCAATTCCCAATTCCCAATTCCCCATTCCCAATTCCCCATTCCCAATTCCCAATTCCCCATTCCTAATAATTAATTCCAACATATAAGGGCCGGCCTTTTATCAAAAACCCGCCCCCATCCGATCGCGATCGGTAGATGTTTAATTTTTATTCAAGTAATTAACTAGAGCTCGCAGCCCCAGTCGATAACTTTCCCAGCCAAAACCGCTGATTTGTCCGATCGCCACCGGTGCGATAAACGAGTGATGCCGAAATTCTTCCCGCCGGTAAATGTTGCTCAAATGAACTTCCACAGCAGGGAGGTTAACGGCCGCGATCGCATCTCTAATTGCTACACTCGTGTGAGTGTAAGCTCCAGCGTTAATCAACAAGCCTTGGTGCTGCCCTAACATCGCATGAATTGCATCCACCAACACTCCTTCGTGATTGGACTGCTGGATCGAGACTTTCACCTGGAGTGCTTGTGCTTCTTGCCCTAGCAACTTGTCAATCTCGTTTAAAGTCGTAGAGCCGTATACTCCAGGTTCTCGCTTGCCCAAAAGATTGAGATTGGGACCGTGCAGTACCAAGATATTTAACAATTTTTAAAATTCCAGCGCAACAGGTTTTTGAGAATTTTGATTTGGGGTCTTTGATTTAGGGTTTGCGATCTCGATCGAGCCTCAAACCTCAAATCCAGTCCCGAAAATCCAGTCCCGACTACCTGCGACGCCTCGGTTCGTTTACTGGAATGGGAATCGGTTCGAGCTCTGGTTGAGCTTCCGGATTCAGCAGTCCTTCTATTAGCTTGCGAAGCCATTCTTTAATTTGCTCCAGCACCTTTTCAATGTCTTCCATTGAACGGATAGCTCCTTTTTTTATAGTCTTGATGGCTGAACCGACGGCGAAATCTCTGAACAACAAGCAAGCACGACTTTGAAACCAACTGTCACACTTGCTTTCTCGATCGCTGGTTGTGTTGAGCAACTTTTGAGTAACGGGAACGGTCAGTGTATTTGTCGATCGGTCTTATCCTATTATCATAACGAATCTTTACAGATAATCAAGGGTAAAAACGGAAATTCTTCAATTGTTTACATTTGGAGAATCTTAAATTAAAGTTAAAATGCCTCTCGGCTCTTGACTGCTGGGCTTTAATTTAGTATAATTAGACATTTTTTAACAGTAAACTCCGACGGAGCCGATCGAGCGCAGTAGAAATACTTAAATTCCGAATCCAATCGCGACCGCGACCCTCGCCGAAACGGCATTCCCAGCTTTCTACCCCGCCGCTAGGTCCAGCCAAACCGATGTAAACCAGTCCCACAGGTTTAGCATCGGTACCGCCTCCGGGGCCCGCGACGCCGGTAATGCTCAATCCCCAATCTGTATTGAGGCCCAGGCGCACTCCGACAGCCATTTGTTTGGCAACTTGGTGGCTGACAGCACCGAATTGGGCTAAATCTTGGGGATTAACATTTAACAAAGCTTCCTTAACTCGATTGTCGTAAGCAATAATCCCGCCTAAAAAGTAACTCGAACTGCCGGGAACGCCAGTCACGATCGCTCCTAACCCTCCTCCCGTGCAGGATTCAGCCACGCTGAGAGTTTCCCCATTCAACTGCAGCAATTTACCTACAGTCGAGGCGAGGGTATCGGTATCGGCACCGTAACAGTCTAGGCCAGCAATCTGCAGCAATTGTTGTTCGATCGGATCGATTAAACTTTTAGCAGCAGCTTCCGACTCGGCGCGAGCCGAAATTCGCAGTTTCACCTCGCCGTGATTGGCGTAGGGAGCAACAGTCGGATTGGTTAAATTCAGAAAACTATCTACATTTTCTGCGAGTGCCGATTCAGTAATGCCCCAAAACTTCAGCGTGCGGCTGTAAATAGTTGCACTGCACCACCCGGCATTTCGCAGGTAAGGAACGGCAACTTCCCGCCACATCAAGTGCATTTCCGCCGGGACTCCGGGAAAAGTCATCACTGTCACGTTAGCTACAGGCTGCCAAATAATGCCCGGTGCAGAACCGGTGCGGTTGGTCAAAATATCCGCACCTTCGGGAATCAAAGCTTGCTTGCGGTTGCTGGGAGTCATGATGCGTCCGCGTTGGGCAAATTTTTGTTCGATATCGGCGATAATTTCCGGCTTTTCGATTAAAGGAACGCCAAAAAAATCGGCGATTGTTTCGACGGTGAGGTCGTCCGGTGTCGGGCCGAGGCCTCCCGTGAACAGCAAAAGCTGCGATCGACCTAGGGCTATTTCTATTACTTTTTTGATGCGTTCTGGATTGTCACCCACCACTGTTTGATAGTAGTGGGGAATTCCCAAACTCGCTAATTCTTTAGCTAAAAACTGAGAATTGCTATTAAGAATATCGCCTAACAGCAGTTCCGTACCGACACAAATAATTTCAGCAACCATTGAACGATTTTAGATTTTGGATTGGGCATTGAGCATTGGGGATTTTAAATTTTAGATTTTAGATTGTTGGATTGGTGATTGAAGATTGTTGGATTGGTGATTGTTGGATTGTGATTGACGATTTGGGATTGAGATTGTGGATTGGTATTGAAGATTGGCTTGCCGATCGGAGATTTCAGATTGAGGATTGTTAGATTTGAGATTGGCAATTTAAAAATTAGCACAATTTATTGCAACTTGAGCTGCGCGATCGAAAGAGAAGAGGAAAAGTTGAGGTTTGCGATCGAAGAAAAGCAGAAAGAAAAAAGAAATAGGGCATAGAGCATCGGACATTGAGCCTTGGGAATCAGCAAAAATTTTCCTTCTTCCCTCTTCCTTCTTCCTTCTTCCTTCTTCCTTCTTCCTTCTTCCTTCTTCCTTCTTCCTTCACCTCGCGTGTCTCCAAACCTTCCAGCTTGCGTAGCACAGCAAACCGGTTGCTCCCATAGCGTAAATTAAGCCGCTGGGAATTCCCGAAAAAGCCAGAGCTAAACTGCCTACCCAAAGCGTCAGCGCGTAAATAAATAACACCGCAAATCGATGCGATAGTCCCGCATTTAGCAGTCGGTGGTGGAGGTGGCGCTTGTCAGCAATAAACGGTGATTTGCCGCTGCGAAGGCGATCGAGAATTACCGCCGACATATCTAAAATCGGTACAGCTAAAATTAAATATGGCAGCACCACAGAAGTTACAGCCGTAGTTTTAACTAATCCAATTACTCCTACTCCAGCTAACGTAAAGCCGATGAAATAGGCTCCACCATCTCCCATAAATATTTGAGCTGGGTTGAAGTTATAGCGCAGAAATCCCAAGGTAGCGCCAGCGAGGGCCGCCACGATCAGGGCTGCTGCTGGTTGGTGCATGAACAGGCTGACAATCAGCATGACAACCGCCGCAATCCCTGAAACTCCAGCAGCCAAACCGTCCAAACCATCAATCCAGTTGATGGCATTGGCCATGCCGACGAGCCAGATTACCGTAATTGGCAGGCTCAACCAGCCAATATCCGTCAGTCCGAGAGAGGGGACTGTGAGAAACTCAATTTTAACGCCGGCCATCCAAGCAATGCTGGAGACGCCTGTTTGCATGAGCAAGCGTTTGAATGCTGAAAGCGAAAACAAGTCATCTGCCAAACCGATCAGAAAGAATCCGATGCCGCCGAGGGTAACTCCCCAGATTTCGTATTCATCTTTGGGATTGAGAACTTGTCCGCTAGCATCAATGAAGCCTCCTGAAAGCCAGACAACAATCAGGGCTATGAGGGTGCCGAGAAAGATAGACACTCCTCCCAAACGAACCATCGGGCGCTGGTGGACTTTTCGATCGCCCGGGCGATCGACTCGACCGCTTTTGAGGCCAATTTTTTTGACTATTGGCGTACTCCAGAGGACGACGATCGCGGAAACCAGAAATGCTAGTAGGTGGTACAGATGGTGGGGCATCTGAAATCAGTAAAGGGTGCGGGGCAATTAACGTGTCAGGCAGAGTCTACTACATTTCAGATGGCTTGTGACAAACAAACATCTTGAATAGTGACTGGGGGTTTGACAGCAGGAGGTTTGTCGGTTGCTAGCTGCTACCGATGAATTTTGAGATTTTGTAACTCGTAATTCTAGAATTAAGGGCGAGTTTATCGAGTTCTTGAGAGCTAATTCAGTTGCTCTCTGCTGCGATCGGGGTGATTTTATCGATCGCTGGAGGCGAGTTTATCGAGATCTTTCGCTACGGATAGATATCTCTGGTAAAATCAGCCCTGCGATAGATTTATACACCCGACGCGCACTTGAAATCGGGGTTCGATCGCTAGCAACTCTCAATTTTCTCCTGCTGTGTGACCCTTTTACCCGGACACTCCAAACTACTAATTCCCCGTCACTAATCGGGAAGATTAGGCCAAAGCCGGTACTTTTGAGTAAAGGTGCGGATATAAGGGGAAACGATCGCACAATGCTGCAACGCGACGGCGGCAATCGGCTGCAACGCTTTCATCTTCGGGATTGAGGAGTCGATCGGCAATAATATTTGCAATCTCGGTAAATTCCGCAGTTCCCATGCCCCTGGTAGTCATTGCCGGCGAACCGAGTCTCAAACCGCTGGTAACAAAGGGCGATGCCGGATCGAAGGGTACGGTATTTTTATTAGCAGTAATATTCACGCCGCTAACTAATTGGTCAGCTCGTTTGCCTGTCATGTCGATCGAGCGCAAATCCACCAACATTAAATGATTGTCCGTACCGCCGGAAACGAGTTTTAAACCTCGCTGCTGTAACTGTTGGGCTAAAGCACTCGCATTAGCAATTACTTGACCGGAATAAGTTTTAAATTCGGGTTTTAAGGCTTCGCCAAAAGCTACAGCTTTGCCAGCAATAACGTGTTCCAAGGGGCCGCCTTGAGTGCCGGGGAAAACAGCTTTATCGAACTTTTTGCCGAGTTCCGGATCGTTGGTCAAAATCAAGCCGCCGCGGGGGCCGCGCAGGGTTTTGTGAGTCGTGGTAGTGACTGCATGGCAGTGTTGCAGCGGGCTGGGATGGTGTCCCGTGGCGACTAACCCGGCGATGTGGGCGATGTCGGCTAGCAAGTAGGCTCCGATTTCGTCGGCGATGGCTCGAAACTTTTCAAAGTCGATCGTCCGCGAGTATGCTGAGTAGCCGCAAATCAGCAATTTCGGCCGCTTTTCTTTAGCAATTGCCAAAATTTCGTCAAATTCGAGCTGTTCGGTTTCTTTGTTAACGCCGTAGTGAAAAGCTTGGAACCATTTGCCGGATACGTTAACCGGGGAACCGTGGGTCAAGTGTCCGCCGTGGGACAAATCCATGCCCATAATGCCGTCTCCGGGTTCCAGCAAGCTCAAAAATACCGCAAAGTTGGCTTGAGCGCCGGAGTGAGGCTGCACGTTGGCGTGAGCGGCTCCAAATAGCTGTTTGGCACGATCGATCGCGATTTGCTCGATGCTGTCGATAAATTCGCAGCCGCCGTAGTAGCGCTTGGCTGGCAGTCCTTCAGCGTATTTGTTGGTAAGTACCGAGCCTTGGGCTGCCAAAACGGCGGCGGAGGTAAAGTTTTCGCTGGCGATGAGTTCTAGGTGATCTCGCTGGCGCTGGAGTTCTTGCCCGATTAAATCGGCAATTAGCGGGTCGGTTTTGGTCAGGATTTCTAAGTTACTGTCTGTCACGATCGTCAGCCTCTTGACAAATTTTGAATGGGTGATGGGGGATCTTTTACCTTACTACTACTTTCGCAAAAATTTAGATAAATATTACATTGTGTTCAACTTGAGCTCTTTGTCCGAAAATCCTGCCTTACAATGAAATTACTGGTGTGGAACCTGCCGGAGGTAGCGAAATGTTAGTCATTTTAATGGAAAATCAAATGCTTCCCCCTCAGTCCGTTTGTCAAGGTTGCCTGCTGGCCGATCGAACCGGGCAACCGCGCTGGAGCGGTGGAGAGTTGCGCTGCGGCCATCCTGTAAGCAAGCCTACCGAAAATTTGCCCGATCGGTACGAGTGCCAAATGGGCTTTGTGATTGCCAATATTAAATAAGAAAGTCTGCCTCTAGTGTTTGATGCTGTCTCTCCCGATCGGGGGCGAGTTCCGGGCGAGTCGGAACGGAGCCTGTTGCGCTATGCTGATTGTAATAAGAATCGATAATCCACCGATCGACTCAGGAGAGTTCATTATGACTTGGCGCGGGTCTACAACTGTTCCAGACCGGATTTTTGCTTGTTTGCCTTATTTACTCCCGCTGGTTGACGGGCTGATGTTTGGCAGGTATCTGTTTTCACAGTTTCCTGTCCTCGGATTGTTTTTTGTGCCGCTGGCTCCTTTGGTGCAAATTTACTCAACAGTGCCTTTTGCTGGCATGATTATTTTCTTCGCCCTGTATTTGGGTGTGGTGAGAAATGAAAGAATCAATCATTTCATTCGTTTCAATGCGATGCAAGCGATTCTTTTGGACATTGTGTTGATTTTGTGCAGTCTAATTTTGCCAATTTTGGCTCAGGGAGTCCAGATTCAATTTATTGTGGAAACTCTGTTTAATATGGTGTTTTTAGGGGTTGTAGCTGCATTTATTTATGCAGTTGCTCAGTCGCTTTTGGGACGCTATGCAGAGATTCCTCCGCTTTCAGATGCGGTTTATATGCAGGTGCGGTAGTCAGTATAAACCTGTATAAAAATACAGCGCGATCGGGCATTTTTCGCGAGGATTGGGCGAAGCATTCGGGTATATAAATTCTGGTCTTTTCTATTTGATATTTGCCCGAATGATTCGCCCCTACAGGTTATTAAAATTTGTTTTTTTGTTCGCTTTCCCATTCCCAATACTATTGATAATCTCAAATCTCCAGTCGGTTCATTTCCACTCGCCTTGCAGCATAAAAGCCGCCCAATAATAGGGCGAATTCCATTTTTCTTGCGACATCATTTCCATCTGCGCCGCCCTCAAAGCTGCGGCCGGCGCTAACTTTTCTTGCACCATTTTCTGATAAAACTTTTGCATTAACACAGAAGTCCCTTCATCGTCTACATTCCACAAACTCACCGCTACCCGCTGCGCGCCTGCATACATAAACCCTCTCGTTAATCCCACCATTCCCTCACCTTGAATATTCTGCCCCAATCCTGTCTGACAAGCACTTAAAACCACTAATTTTGCTGCCAGTTTCAAGTTGAAAATATCGCCCAGTCGCAAAAAACCATTGACAAGATTCCCCTTGTCATCCACCATCGACATCAAAATTCCTGACAGTTCGGGATTACTGCTATTGGCGATGCCGTGGGTGGCGAAGTGAACGATTTGATAGTTGACTAAACTGCCGTCGGTAGCATTAGTGCGGCTGGCATCAAAATCTAATTTGTTACTGCTAGAAATGGCAGGTAGTTTATCTAAGGTTTCTAAGATTTTTTGGGTTTCTTGGCGGGTAAAAGGCAAGCGTTTGGGCGGCCATGCTAAATCGGAAGTACGAAGCGATAGATTTAAACCGAGGTTATTTGATTGGAGTTTTTCGGTGGTTTCCGGGGTAAGTTTGCCTTTGAGTCTGTCATCATCGGGACTGAAAACCGGATCGGCTAAAATTGCTAAGGTTTGGTTCGGAGGTTTTCTGTCCGCGTAATTTTGCCGGAGAATGCCGAGAGTTGAAGCCGAAGGTAAAGTAATAATTTCATGCTGCAATATTAAGAAATTATTGGTATTTTGTTCTGCTAGTTGGGGAATTGTTAAAGCGGCAAAAGGAGTATAGTGCAGGATGCCGTCGGGAACAATTAACAAGCGTTTGTTTCCTAATTGAGCGGCGGCTGGCTGTAAAATTAATTGACTCAAATTCGAGCTAGCTTCGGCAACTCTTTTGGGAAAATCTCTCACAACCGGGTTAGTTATAGCGTCCAGGAAATCGCGGGCTGCTGTTTCGATGTCAGCCTGTTTTGGGAGTTCGTAGCTGGTGATTCCGGTTGATGTCACCACCCACAAATAACTGCGCTCTTTGCCGAGGGAATACTGCAATAAAATGGTGTTGTTATCAAGAATCTGTTTCTGAAGTTCTGGTAATGTTAAAGGTTTGGGTTGGGTGAGGGCTGCGTATCGGGGGCTGGTGCTGCGAATTTGAGTTTGAATTTGCTGGTATTGTTGCAAAAGTGCGAGGCGCTGTTTGTCGATTTCATCAATTTTAGTTTGACTGGGATTGGGGCTGCTGACTGCTTCGATTCGCCGCTTTTCAATGGCATCGAGTTCCTGTTGCAAGCTCTCTTCTTGTTGCAGTAAATCGGGAGAAATGCCTTCGCGAATGTTGGCGTTACTTTCTTGGAGAAGTTCGAGGAGACTGCGGGCTCTCGAACGTTCGCTGGCTTCTAAGGCTTTGCGATCGTAACGGGATTTAGGATGAGTTTTATGCAGTTGCATTAACAAATCGATGTAGAATTTGTAGTAGTCCTGTACTGTGGCAAAGTACGAGCTGCGGAGTTCTGGGCTGGCTATTTTGGTGCGGAGATTTTCGATGATTTCGATCGCAGCTTCGATGTCTTTGAGGGCTCGATCGAGGTTGCCTAAATCGCGCTTGACATAAGCCATGCCGAAAAGATTGACGGCTTCTAGGCTGCGGTTGCTGACAGCCCGACTCACGATCGCTGACTGGTTGAAATAATCTAAAGCTGTTTGTTTTTCTGCCGACTTTAAGTAAACTAAACCGATATTTTTGAGGATGGTAGCTTCCCCGCTGCGATCGCCGATTTCCCGACTCAAGCCAAGGGCGGTATTGAAATACTCTAAAGCTTTTTGTTTGTCTCCCGAATCGTCGTAAATTCTGCCAATGTTGTTGAAGGTAAGAGATCCCCCGCGACGATCGCCCATTTCCCGACTCAAATGCAAAGATTGATGGTAATATTCTAAAGCTTTGTCTCGATCGCCCAATTCTGAGTAGACAGTTCCGAGGCTGTTGAGGATATTAGCTTGCGCCGATCGATCGCCGACAGCTTGACTTAAGGAAAGCGATTGCTGGTAATATTCCAAAGCTTTTTGTTTTTCTCCCAAATCTGAGTAAAGTTTGCCGATGTTGCTGAGAGTAACAGCTTCGCTGCTGCGATCGCCCAATGTTTTAGTCAAAGAAAGAGATTGACTGAAATACTCTAAAGCTTTCTGTGTTTCTCCCAAAGCTAAGTAGACAACTGCCATGTTGTTGAGAGTGCCAGCTTCTTGCGATCTAAATCCCAATTCTCGACTCACGGAAAGCGAGCGATTGTAATGTTCTAAAGCTTTTTGTTGTTCTCCCAAATCCGAGTAAACTTTGCCAATATTGTTGAGAGTAATGGCTTCTCCCGCGCGATCGCCCGCTGACCGAGTTAGGGGCAAAGATTGACTGTAATACTCTAAAGCTTGCTGTTTTTCTCCCAAATCCGAGTAAACTTTGCCGATGTTGCTGAGAGTAATAGCTTCCCCACTGCGATCGCCCGCAGCCCTAGCCAGAGGAAGGGATTGTTTGAAATACTCTAAAGCTTTTTGTTTCTCTCCCAATTGCGAGTAAACGAAACCGAAGTTGCTAATGGTATTCGCTACTTGCTTGCGATCGCCCGCGGCTTGACTCAGCGGCAGCGACTGATTTAAATATTCTAAAGCTTTTTGTTGCTCTCCCAATAGCGAGTAAACTAAACCGATGCTGTTGAGGGCGATCGCTTGCTTCGCGCGATCGCCGGTTTCGCGATACAATTTCAAAGCTTCTTCGTATTTGGCGATCGCGCTTTTGAAACCTGCTGCTGTTCCTTGTTCGTAAAGTTTTTCTGCTTCTTGATAGAGGCGATCTGCCGTATCGTTACTGTTAGTTTGTGCTGTCTGTACGATTTTCTCAACGGTTGCGGCTGCAATTGGTTGAATTAATTGAATGCTAAGGGCGATCGACATTCCAGCCAAAATTAAAATCTTCATAAATCACCTGCAATCTTCTGGAATTTTAGAGTTGAGAGTTGAGAGTTGAGATTTTAGATTTTAGAGTTGAGATTTTAGATTTTAATTTCTCAACCTCTTAAAGTTTAGCTGTTTATTAATTTTAGATTTGAATTATCGATTCTAATCTCCCAAATATCTTAGTGGGGAAGAGCGAGTTTATATAACTTGTTTGCTACTTTTAATACAGTTTTTTCTGCGGTAAATGGTATGCTGCTCCCATTGGGAAAGAGAATTACACTCTCGTTCCAATCGATACTGAAAGCTGTTTTATCAAAATATTTGCCGTTGCAAACTCGCCAAGATTTACAAAGTTTGGTGGACGCATTGTGTGATTTTTGGGTAGTCTGCGCCTAGGTTTTTTTGCTTACTGTCGTATTTTATGCTTTTTGTCAACCTCTTTTAACTGGACTGGCGCTCTGGGGAATCACCGCTGCTTGAACGGGTGTGAGGATGTCTATCGATAGCACAAACGGTGCATCGCACCGTCAAGCAATAGTCAACCAGAATATTAAGTTTTGCTGCACCGGAAGCGATCTGATTTTCTTCGATCGAAGGGAGATGTTAAGCTATCTCATATAGTATGAGCTTAACGCAAATTATATTTCTAGGAACGCTTAATATACCATCCTTTAGTGAGAAAGAGGGTAGTACCAATGCCAAGTCAAGTCTTAGGAAGCGGGCCGATCGGTTTTACTGATGCAAATGGCAATCAGAAATTCATTCCCTTATCAGAACTTGATTTCGTTAACGGTGAGGTTAAGGCAGATAAGTGGCATTTCTACAAAGCCAATAAATCTTTGGTGGATGCTTTGTTGAAAGATCTGGTTGCAGGTGGGTTCCTCATTTCTGGAACATCGACTCCTACCACACCTGCAATGCTGCTGGAAGCTGCGATTTCTGGAAACTTAGGAAATCATATCCAGGTTAATTTTAGTAACATTGTTGCGGACTCCTCCACTCCAGCCAATAGCACATTTGACTGTACTATTACTGCCAAGGATACCTATTCCGATCTGAGCTTGGATTCCAATTCATCCTCATTCATCAAAAAGGTGTTGGGAATCGAGACAACTGCAGGAAGCCTTCCATCTCTGGTTCGCGTTAAAGATGCAGGTACTCTTTCACTACCAAAATCAGGCAGTTACGTTCTCGCCGGTGGAGGAGATGCCGCCAAAGCATCTAAAGCAATCGATGGCGATCCTTCAGGAACTGCCTTTACTCTGGAAGCATGGAACAATGGCTCAGACGGTCAATACATTACAGCCACCGTTTCGCAAATTGATGCTGCTGCAAAAACCTTTACGCTAGTTGTTGAATGGAAACAACCAGCTATCCAGGGAATTAAAGTTGCAGATTTACCCAATAAATTGTCGGGTAATGGCTTAGTGTTGAAAGTTAGTCAGCCAGAAGGTGGGAATTTTGCCATTCCTACGGCTGGAACCATTATTCTGAGCGGCGGTGCAGATGCTAAAGCAGCAACAAAAGCTTCCGCGATCGCGATCGCTCAATCGTAATTTTAGCAACTGGAGAATAGCCCATGCCGGTCAACCTTAGTTATCCTGGGATTTACATCGAAGAACTGCCCAGTAATGCTCGAACTATTACGGCAGCACCTACTTCAATAACCGTTTTTGTCGGTTACACTCATCCGTTCAAAACTAAACCAACAAACTTCAAAAAAGCAGTTCAAATCTTCAACTTTACTGATTATGAAAATGAGTTTGGAGGACTGTACAGAAGTGGTTTAGTCAGGGCAGATGTAGCTGATGCAGTCAACCAATTCTTTTTGAATGGCGGATCGGTCGCCTACGTAGTTGGTCTTCCTCTAGCTATTACCCCTCCCACTCAAAACATTGGCGGTATTAATTTTACACCAAGGGAGCTAACCGACACGATACTAATGAAAGTGAGCATTAGTAATGTGAACTCTGCTGGCAATACTGCCGATATTGTCATCACCTACGGTTCTCGATCGGAAACCTATCGAGGTGTAAGCATCAATGCTAATTCTGAAAACTATGTTGAGAAACGCATAGGCACCGTTGACAAGCCTATTTCATCTTTGGTGACTGTTTCTGCTCCACCCGGCGGCTATACTGTTGTCACCAAAAGCGATGTAACTCTTTCACCTCCAAGTGGTTCTACCACTTTCAATAGTAGTGATTTTCTCGATGTTTTCGATGCTGACTCCGATTTAGACAAGGTTCCCATCTTTAATCTGCTAGTGATTCCCGGCGTCGCAGACAATGGAATTTGGAGTGCTGCACTGGCGTTTTGCGAACGGAAGCAAGCATTTGTAATTTTAGATTCTCCCGCACAAGCGATCGCTACTCCTGATAATATTACCCCTCCTGAATCGTCTCGCTGGATCGGTTCAGTAATGGATACAAAGGTACCCAAAAGTCAGAATGGTGCCATTTATTTTCCTTACCTAAAATCCAACGATCCTCTGACAGGCAATCCGATGGAATTGCCACCAAGCGGTTTCGTCGCGGGAATTTATGCTCGCACAGATCTCAATCGCGGTGTTTGGAAAGCTCCTGCTGGCTTAGAAACTACGATTTTGAACGCTACAGGAGTTGTGGAATCGGGGCGAATGACAGATGCACGTCAAGGAACTCTTAATCTGAAAGGAATTAATTGTTTGCGCTCCTTTCCAGGAATTGGCACAGTTGTGTATGGTGCCAGGACGTTGATAGCTGGAAATACCGCTCTCGCGCAATGGAAATACGTTCCAGTCAGGCGCATAACGTTGTTCATCGAGCAAACACTTTACCGCAATTTGGGTTGGGTAGTTTTCGAGCCAAATGACGAACCGCTGTGGGCAGCAATTCGTTTGAACATTGAGGGTTTTATGCTTTCTCTATTCAGCCAGGGTGCTTTTCAAGGTTCAACTCCCAGTCAAGCATTTCAAGTTAAGTGCGATAAATCTACTACGACTCAAACAGATATTGATAATGGCATTGTGAACATTATCGTAGCGTTCGCGCCCCTGAAACCTGCTGAATTTGTCATTATCAAAATTGCCCAGCTAGCAGGTCAAGTACAATCATAAGGAGCGACATTATGGGTAAGCCTTTCTCCGTTAATATCGATCGTTTCGATCCTTATAAAACCTTCCGTTTCCTGATTTACTTCGGCACCTCTACCACACCTGTTGCCGGTATGAGCAAAGCAACCGCATTAAAGCGATCTTCTGATGTCATCGAATACAAAGAAGCGGGCAATATGCTGATTCGTAAAGGATTGGGGCGAACTAAATACGAACCGATTACTTTAGAACGCGGTCTAACTCACGATAGCGATTTTGAGGAATGGGCTAATGCGGCTCAAGTGCTGGATACGGGAATGCCGAAACAACGTTTAAAAGATTTGCGGCGGGATATTCAGATTGTGTTGCTCAACGAGCAGGGACAGCCAGTTTACCGCTATAAAATCTATCGTTGTTGGGTGTCTGAATATCAAGCAATGCCAGACCTTGATGCCGGAGCTAATGCAGTGGCGATCGAACATATCAAGCTAGAAAACGAAGGTTGGGAACGCGATCGCACTTTAACTGAACCAGATCAAACCGCAGCAACATGATGAACGTTCGCCTTCCTATAAGTGGATTGGAAGTAACGCTACGGCAACTCAGAGGTGTCGAAGATGTTTTGCTGGCAGAAGCTACCCGCTGCGATACCTATTTGGCAGTGGCGCTGCTTGACAAAATTGCTCGTCTTGCTAACGGCGCAGCGATGCAATGGGAGATTCTTTCAGTAACCGATTTAGATGGATTGCTGTTAAGAATTCGGCAGATGGTTTTTGGCGATCGCGTGCGAGCCGATACTCATTGCCCCGCAATTGGATGCAACTCGAAAGTGGAGGTTGCTTTTAGTATTGAAGAGTACGTGGATTATTACCAACCCCATCCCATAGTAGAGGTAGAATCCGCGCCAGAATCTGGTTGGTTTCAGATGAAAGCAGTGCCGATCGTCTTTCGGTTGCCGACGGCTGCCGATCGAATAGCGATCGCCTTTGTACCCGATCCAGTCCGGGAATTGCGCCAGTGTTGCATTCGCCCATCCGATCTATCCGTGCAGTTACTCCAACAAGTAGAGGAGGCGATGGAAGCGATCGCGCCTAGTTTGTGCAACCCTTTGCAAGGCATTTGCCCAGAATGCGGTGCAGCAGTGGAAGTTTATTTCGATCCGCAGCAATTTACTTTGCTAGAACTTCGGCAGCAGGCAGTTTCTATTTATGAAGAAGTACACCTCCTAGCGACGCAGTATCAGTGGACAGAAGCAGCGATCCTGAGATTGCCGCGCGATCGCCGCCGTCAATATGCCGAGAGAATTCGCCAACAACGGAGGCTGGCCTAAAATGTCTCAACCATCCTACTTACAGCAGATTGCTCAGCGAAATAGCGGTAGTTTTTCCCAGTTGATGCCGCCGCGATCGCTGTTTCAAAATTGGGAAACTCCAGTACCCCTGGAAATCTCAGATGAATCTCCCTCAGTATCGACGCCAATAGCGCGATCGCCCGCGTTTCCCGTTCCACCTGCACCCCAAACGACATCCCTCGCCGAGCCGCCGATTCAGCCTCAAGATGCGATGCTGGTGACACCCCCCAGATTAGATTTACCGAAAACTTCGCAGGCAGAGCGATCGCCGGAAATTCCCCCCGCAACTACAATCCCAAAAGAATCTCTCGCCAATCCGCCTATTCAGTTGGAAGGTAAAACGCTGGAGCCTTCTTTTACTATCCTTTCACCAACCGATCCAGTCATACCGAACCCGGAGCGAGCAACTTTGGAAACCAGTGCTAATACGGAAACAACCGAGCCAAGGAATAGCTCATCCGTGCGATCGGAGAACCTGACGGCGATCGTCCCAAGAGCATCACAACCGCCAGAGCGTGGATTGCCAGAACAGAAGCCTGATGTAACTGAAAATACCACCCCGCCAGCGCAGAGAACCACCGCAGCAGCACCCTCCAAGAATCCTTTGATAGAGGGACGCGATCGCGCACAATCTCCAACAGAAAATCGTCTGCCAACAGAATCTCCCCCCCTGGTGCGTTGGTTAACTCCGACAGTGCAGGATAGCGCAGTGGAAAAGCCTTCGCCGGAAACTTCCGATCGCGAAATTTCCTCAGAAGCTAAAGGTTCGCCGATATCGCTGGTAGATCGGGAACAGTCACCCCAAGGCAATACAGTTCGCATTGGTACGATCGACATTCAAATTGTTCCGCCCCCCGTCGTTTCCCAACCTGCGGCAACCAGTGCCCTTTCCCGTGGGTTCGCGTCATCATTTGGCTTGCGCCAGGGATAGCAGGAGGTCATTATGGCGATCGGAGTTTCCAATCTTTGGGATATCACAGACGAACTGATTCAACTATTGAACGCCAACAAAGGGGGCGCTACCTTTACTGTGACCGATCGATCGCCCGATGAGGTTCGCAGCCAACCAGACGATACGTATCTGAGTTTATACCTGTTCCACATCGCCCCAGATAAATTTCAGCGCAATGCTTTACCCGTCGCACCGACTCCTGGAACAGAACGCACAACCCGCGCGTTTCGTACCCCCTATCAACCCCTGAGCCTGGATTTATATTACCTCTTGACTGCTTACGCCAAAGGAGTCAATGCGTCCCGCGACGAGCAACGGGCAATGACGGCTGCCCTCAAATGCTTTCACGAACACCCAATTGTCACGGCAACAGTTGGGGGTAACAACATCGAGTTTGTCCTCTCGTTAGAACCAGAAACTGCCGATTCCGTGGGGCGATTGTGGCAAGCAGTAACTACCTCACTGCGATTATCGGTCGTATACAAAGCGAGCGTTGTCCTCGTCGAACCGCCAACACCTCCTACTCAAGCCAAAAAACCAGAGACGATAAATCTAGCAGTCAGTCCTGCTTCTCTCCCCTTTGCCAGTGCGGGACAGGTTGTGAGTACCTATGTCCGAGTGAGCTATATTGCCCCCGGAAACAAACCGCACAGTTATGAGTTAATTCCAGCCGTAGTTGCGCCCGGACAATCCTTGACTCTGTACGGAACCGGATTGAATCAAAGCAGTTCCAATCGCCTTTATTTGATATTTCCAGACGGTACAGAACAGGATGTTACATCCTGGATCTCGCAAGCCAACGAATCGAGATTTCTACTTAGTTTGCCGATCGCGGGCATTCCTACAGCGGGTGTCTATCAATTGCGAGCGGGTAACGCAGTAGCGATCGCTACAGAGGGTGCGATTCGTTCCAATGCCACACCTTTTAGCATTGCAGCCTGGATCGATCCGGCAGATAGTCCCATTCTCAGTCCGTCGGGTAGCACCTACACCCTGAACGGACGCAGTTTCAGTCCGGGGACTGTGGAAGTTTTGTTAGAAACGGTGTCTTTGAGTGCGAGTGCGACAGTGGCACCCGGACAGTTTGCGGTTACTAGCAATACGGCGATCGCGTTTCAGTTGCCCGATAACTTACCCAATGGAGTGTACGGAGTGCGGGTGCGAGTCAATGGGGTGGAGTCTGCACCAGCAAAATGGGTGGTGAAGTCATGATGGTGGAAACAAGCCACGGACTCCAACAGGAGGAACAGATCTGGATGACCCGGATTCGGTTGCGATCGCAGCGGCGGATCTTGTGGATGCGCGATCGAAGTCTCTCTTTTGCAGAATCGGGCTATACCCATGACCTCAACGGGTTTGCAGACAGCTCAGTTATTACCGATCGCGAGGTCGATCGGATTTTGGCAGCACCTCAAGTATTGGCGACAGCAGAGGCGAATTTTTACGATCGAGATGAAATCGCTCAGTCTCTCACCCGACAAATTCAGATGGCGGACGATTTATTCGCCCGAGATCCCGTGTGGCAGAGGTTGCAGCAGGTTTTCAGGTTATCGGCATTGGAGCGAGATTTGTTGTCATTGACGATCGCTCTGGAAGTCGATCCGTTCCTGCGGCGAGTCTACGGCTATTTGCACGACGATGCCACGATGACCTATCCCACCCTCTGGTTGGCATCGATGCTGTTTCAACGATCGTCCGCAGCCAGTTTAGAACCCGATTCTGGACTGGTGCGGTGGCGATTGGCTTATCCGGTGGGGAACGAACAGGTCGGGTCGATTACCTCTGCTTGGGTGGCAGATCCGGCGATCGCATCCTGGTCGATTCGGGGCGATTGCACCGATCCAGCGCTGGGAGAAGCGGTATTGTGGCTGCCTGCGTCGCTGGCAGCGGAGACAACCTGTCTGTATCCCGATACGTTGAAGGCAATTGAGAGCTTTGTAACGGCAATGGGGCAGGTCGGATCGCCTGTCCCGCTAGAGATGGAGTTGGTGGGTGCGCCCGGTGCTGGGAAGCGAACCTTGGCGATGCAAGTTTGTACCGCCCTGAATTTGGATTTAATGACCGCCGATGCCAGCTTGTTACTGGGGTCAGATGTGTCGCGATCGCTAGCTTTGGAACGGTTGATGCGGGTGGTGCGGCTGGCGGGTTTGAGTGGCGCGGCACTCTACTGGCATGGATTGGAGGAAGTGAATCCCAAACTCTGGCAATTGAATCAATTTCATTACGGACTGACGTTTTTGGGCGTGACTGTACCCTTAGAACCCAATCAAAATCAGGTCGTTCGCCGATCGTTTCCGCTGTCTCGGTTGACGCGCACTCAGCAGGTGAAGTTTTGGCAGCAGCTAACAAATAATAGTCCCGTTCCCGATGCGATCGCCAACTGGTTGCTGACTCCGGCAGAGATTCAGAAAGCCACACAAGTCACCTCGGCGGGAACGGAAACCATCACGGCAGTCTGCCGGCAGATGTTGCACCGACAGGCAGGGGAGTTGTTTGCGCCCTTGGGTTGCCCGTACACCTGGGCGGATATCGTGCTGCCGGAAACGGTGCGCCAGCATTTGCGGGAACTGGAGGAACAGGCGAGGTTGCGCTGGCAAGTGTATGAGGAGTGGGGATTTGGGCAGTTATGTCCGATGGGACAGGGGATGACAGCGCTATTTTCAGGACCCAGCGGCACGGGAAAGACGATGGCGGCGCAAGTGTTGGCGAGATCCCTCGATATGGAACTTTATCGGGTGGATCTGGCGGGGGTGATTAACAAATACATCGGCGAAACCGAGAAGCGGTTGAAGCAGGTATTTGATGCTTGCGAGCGGGCCAACGTGCTGCTGTTTTTCGATGAGGCGGATGCCTTATTCGGACAGCGGACTCAAGTAAAAGATGCCCACGATCGCTTTGCCAATATCGAGATCGACTATTTGCTACAACGGATGGAACAGTTTGATGGGATAGCGATTCTGGCGACCAATCGGAAAAGCGATCTCGATCGGGCGTTTTTGCGGCGGATTCGGTTCATCGTGGATTTCGTGCAACCGGGAGTTGAGGAGCGATCGCAGTTATGGCGATCGGCGCTGCTGGAGTCTACACCCCAGGGAGAACCGTTGTTAGAGGGTATCGATTGGGAGTTTTTGGCGAATAAGTTGACGATGACGGGGGCGGATATTAAGTCAGCGGCGTTGGGGGCGGCATTTTTGGCGCGGAGTCAGGGAACGCGGATTGCGATGCAGCACGTATTGCACGCTGCGCGGCGGGAGATGGCGAAGCATGGGGTAGCGATTCGGACTGGAGAATGGGAGGGTTAGGTAAATGTTGCAAGTACCTGTTAGCGATAAACAAACGGAACCGGAAGCAAGCCGTTCTGAGGTGGAACGGGAGCCAGAACGGTTGAAGAAATTGACGGGATGGGGAGGGCGGCATCATCCCGTGGCAGGGATGCAGCAAGCCTTTGGGAATCAAGCTGCTTTGCGGATGTTGCGGGGACAGCAGCAGCGATCGCCAGTCACGAGTCCCGTGAAAGGAGGGATATTGCAACGTAAATGTGCCTGTGGCAATAGTGCTGGTTCATCAGGAAGTTGTACAGAATGTCAGAATAAGCAAGAGGGTATTTTACAAACCAAATTGCAGATTAGTGAACCGGGCGATCGCTACGAACAAGAAGCCGATCTTGTTGCAGATCGAGTAATGCGAATGCCGGAACCAACGATTCAACCTGATGTTGAATTAGAAAAAGACGGTATTGTTCACACACAGGTACTTGCTCATTTAATTACGCCCTTACAACATCATTCTACCGATCGGGATCGACTTCCTGAAGTACCACCTATTGTCAATGAGGTGCTGGGATCTCCTGGGCAAGAACTAGAATCGAATGCGCGCAAATTCATGGAATCACACTTCAGACATGACTTTAGCAATGTACGAGTGCATGCGGATGCGAAAGCAGCAGAATCAGCAAAATCTGTGAATGCTTTAGCCTACACAGTAGGAAAAAATATCGCGTTCGGAGCTGGTCAGTATAAGCCAAGGACACCTGGAGGGCAAAGATTAATTGCCCATGAGCTAGCTCATACGGTTCAACAGCACACCGAAGATTCGACTACCCCTAATCATCGCTCCCTTGACTACGCTGATAGACAGTACGAACAGGAAGCAGAAAATGCAGCAAGTGCAGTGATGAACGGACAATCCGCTACCGTTTCTAGGTTGCAGACATTAAAGCTCGCTCGCCAAGATATGGACGCTGGAGTATCTGAGAATCTTCCTCACGACGCAGGAATCCCACTACCCGGCGGTATTGAAGACTCTCCCACCTTACCGGATAGCAGTTCTGCTGAAGAATTACTAGAGGGCGTGCAGCAACAGCGTATATGCGGTCCCGACATTACCACCTCGCTCACCACCATGCTGGGCACGGTTGAGCCGTGGTTCAGGGGACTGACGGGTTTTGAGCAGTCCAGGAGCTGTATGGCGCTGGGTCCCGGCGCGCCACTGGTCGGGGTCAATCCGATCATGGCCTGGGACACCAGGGAGCTGTTCCTGCCGAACACCGGATGGCTGGACCCTTACTTTAGGTCCCGGTCATGCGGCTCGCCGCGGGATGCAGGATGCGCTACCGACCCTACGCGAAATCTCTGCGAGACAGCAGGAAGCTGTGGCAACTCCGTGGTCGTGGGTAGCAAGTGCATGCTGGCGGGCACAGCCAATTATGCTCTGTTCGGGAAGATGTGCAGGCTTTGTCACGACTACACCGGGCGATGGAATCGCTGGGACATGCGGGCCATCATCGGGGCTTACAAGACCGTCGCCGGGGACGATGCAACGCCGCCCAAGGAGATGGCATCGGCTGCTTACGACGGTACATTCCCGACTGTGCCAGCAGCGGCAGAGAATCGCGGAACCTGCACCAGCCGATGTGGTCAGACCCATAGCGGCGCATTCAACTTCATTTGGGAGCCGTACAGGCCCCGGTAGTGCGACACTGAAAACAAAAACATATCAACATCCCTAGGGAAAAATTGCTATGCTACATGCGCCAACCACTGACAGAAAAAATAAGCCAGAGTCTACCAATTCTTCAACATTGGCTGAGCATGAACGGCAGCACCAAACAGTCAATGGGTCGGGGCGATTCTCTGGTACGCGCGATCGCCCCAACAAGGCAACGCTCCAACAAGCCTATGGAAATCAGGCAGCATTGCGGATGATGCAAAGTCAAAAGCCGTTAGTTGTGAATTCGTTACAAGGAGGAGTTTTGCAGCGGAAATGTGCTTGTGGGAATGCGGCGAGTGCGGCAGGAAATTGTGCGGAATGTCAGGAAAAACAGGCGCTATCTCTACAAACCAAATTAAGGATTAGCGAACCGGGAGATGAGTATGAGCGGGAAGCCGATCGCATTGCCGAGCAAGTCATGCAAATGCCGGAACCCACAATTCAACGTCAGGTAAAAGCTGGGGCAATTGCTCGTTCGATCGCTCCTTTACAGCGTCGTTCCAGCGCAGAGCAGATTTCTCAGGTGCCACCGATTGTCACTGAAGTCTTGAACTCACCCAGTCAACCTTTAGACGCGGAAACGCGAAGGTTCATGGAGCCGCGCTTTGGTCATGATTTCAGTCAAGTGCGAGTCCACGCCGACGATCGGGCGGATGATGATCTCCACATCCGCGCCATCTGCATGGCCGGCGTCAGAAACGCGCCCGCGGCCAGCACGAATACTTTCCCCCGCACCACGACCTGCTGGCCTTCCTTGGCGAGAAGATACTTCACGAACTCGCGCACCATCACCTCGGACAGGTGCCGCGGCAGCGCGTTGAGAATCATATGCGCGTCGGCATCACTTAGGTCGCGCGACAGGGATTGGATCGCTTCGCTCATGCCGCTTGGCGCTCCGCGTGGTCGTAAAACCGCTCCATGCCGCCCAGAACGTCTTGGATGTTTTCCGCCCGCATGATGCGGGCCCGGACCTCGCCCGCTAACGGCCTGAAGATGCGCGCCGGCGGTCTCTACGGCGGCTTCCTCCTCAGCGGTGTGATCGCCGTCTTGCTCGGGCCGATCTTGCCCGAGCTCGAGGCGCGTTGGGGCGCTGCCCGCGACGAATAGCCGATCCTTCCCCATTGCGCTCACCGTCGCTACTCTCGCCACATGATCCGCGAAGCAAACCCCGACGACACCCCAGCGATCGGCGCGCTCATCCGCGCGCTCTGGCCCGCGCTTCTGGTCATGGGGCTCCTCAACAACGCCATCCCGTTTTCGGCCTTCGTTTTCGCGCAAGGCCAGATCACCGGCGCACTGGCCTCGGTCCTCAATGCCACGACGCCGCTGTTCACCATCCTGGTCGCGCATGCCGTGACATCCGACGAGCGGGCGACGCCGCTCAAGATCGCGGGCGTGGTGCTGGGGTTGTCCGGCGGCGTCGATTCGGCCGTGGCCGCGGCGTTGGTTCACCGGGCGGTGGGCGACCGACTGACGTGCATCTTCGTCGACAACGGGCTGCTCCGCAAAGGGGAGCGCCAGGTCGTCGAGCACACGTTCCGGGACCACATCGGCCTCGACCTCGTCACCGTCGACGCCCGGGTGCGCTTCGTCTCGAAGCTGGCGGGTGTCACCGACCCGGAGCAGAAGCGCAAGATCATCGGGCACGAGTTCGTCGAGGTCTTCGCGCGG
>JAAUPF010000155.1 GCA_012034575.1 Richelia sp. CSU_2_1
TCAGATTATCTGCACCAGAACCGCCGCTCAAAATATCGGCAAACTGAGTACCAGTGACTTTGTTATCACTCGCATCTCCTGTAAATAAAACAGGAGTGGTAAAGTTGTAACCGCCAGCACCAGAACCAAAATTGTTAGATGCTGTTGGGAAAGTATTTCCAGCAGCAGTTAGGTCAACAATACTGTTACCAGGGGTAGGCGCAGGTGTAGTTGGAGATGCGATCGAACCTGTGAATACAAAGTCCGCCGTTCCCAAGCTAGTAGCAGCAGTACCCAAATTCGCAACTTTCGTAAAGCCACCCGGTGCCGTACCATTCGAGTCAAAAGCCAACACTGTCTCGTTCGCAGCATTCGTATATACGAAGAAAGCAGGGCTGCTAGAATTGCCTAATGCCTTAGCTTGGGCAGCTTCTAAAGTAGCAAAAGTGCCGCCGGTGAAAATCACTAACTCTTTGCCAGTAATATCCGGAGCACTGCCGCTAACAGCATCAAAGTTAGCAGGACTCAAATTGCCGAATTCACTCGAAACAAACTGGAATTTATCAGTTCCAGATTGATAGTCGGTAATTTTATCGCCACCTTCTTTCGTTGTCCTGTAAGCAAAGATATCAGCACCACTGCCACCAGTCAGGACATCTAATCCGCCACTGCCAGTCAGGATATCGTTGCCTTCACCACCGTCGATCGTATCGTTAAAATTGCTACCGACAATGGTATCGTTGCCTCCCAAAGCTTTGAAATTAACTGCCGATGGAAAAGTCCCGAAATTTAAATTGTCAGGACCGGAAGTAGCAACAGGAACATTTAGTGGCGGGCCATTGAAGACAAAGTTCTTGATTTCTAGACTAATTTTCAGTGAGAAACTAGCTATGACTTCAACGCGAAGACCGACTGAAAATACCAGGACAGTTCGGCCAGTAGCGCCATCTGTAAACTGACAGAAAGTAGGCTGTTCGCTATTACCGCCCAAAGCTGCAAACCGCGCTTGCAAAGTTGCGATGCTGGTAACGGTGATATCGGCGCTGAAGTCGAGCAAATTAGCGCTACCGATGCTGCCAACCGCAGAATTAGCAGTAATCGCAAGTTTGATCAAGCTAGCAACGTTACCAAAAGCAGCCGTCGAGAACTCTAAAATATCGTCGTCGATACTAAAGTCCTCAATTAAGTCAGCGTCTGCAACTGTAGTGCTTTTGTCGCGGGAAACTTTGTAAACAAATCGATCTATCCCTGTACCCCCGATCAGAGTATTGTTTCCGTCACCACCTTCGAGGCAGTCATTGCCATCGTTTCCAGTTAATTTGTCATTGCCAGTGGCTCCTATGACTGTATCGTCGCCGATGCCACCTTCGATATTGTCATCATCATCGCCACCGTCCATGTTGTCATTGCCATCATCGCCTTTTAATGTTTCCTTGCCTTTTCCTCCTTTGATGGTGTCATCGCCGATGCCACCTTCGATATTGTCATCATCATCGCCACCGTCCATGTCGTCATTGCCTTCACCGCCTTTTAATGTTTCCTTGCCTGTCCCTCCTTTTATGGTGTCATCGCCTTTACCGCCGATAATGTCATCATCGCCTTCACCGCCTTCGATGTCGTCATCGTCATCATCGCCTTGAATTGTGTCGTTACCTTTGCCTCCTTTGATGGTGTCATCAGCTTTACCGCCAGTAATGGTATCGGCAGCATCACCGCCTTCGATGTTGTCATCGAAATCGGAACCAACAATAGTTTGAGGAATCGTACTGCCCGCAAAATTAAAGGTAGTTTTGATGACATTGAAGTTAAAACTCTTACCGACGATCGTATTTGTACCGTCGCTAACTGTAAAACCAAAACTAGTCGCACCGCTAAAAGTCGCTGCCGCTTTGAAACTCACCAAACCGAGGGTAATGTCTGTTTGAGTGAAAGTCACACCGGCTTGTACCGCTACTCCTTTAACGAATAGTTGTCCGGCTGTAGCAGGAGGCAGAGTAGTAATAGTGAACTGAGTGCCGCTGAAGCCTTGTTCGAGATCGAAATACCGCAAAAAGTCAGAAGTAATTATTTGCGTAGTACCGCCACCGAGACTGAGGGTATTGTTAGCTTGCTCTTGCGGAGGGTTGTTAGTCGGTGTTGGAGAGGTAGTCGGCGTTGGAGTAGTATTGTTATTCCCCGGAATATTGCCACTACCGCCAGCACCCACAAAGTCGCTAGCATCCAGAATCGTCGCACTGACATTCAACAAGATCGCGAGTACAAGACTATTACTGCGAATTTCGACATTGACGCCAACTTGTACAAACAAGAAACTGCTAAAACTCAAACCGTCAGACAACAGAAACTTGTCAATACTGTCTTCGTAGTCAGTAATCACAGAACTTCCGCCTGGACGAGTATTACCACCAACGACAAAAGCGTCACCTCCAGCACCGCCGACGCAGGTATGATTGCCAGTACCACCAATGATCGTGTCATTGCCTGTACCGCCCATCAAGGTGTCATCGCCACCACCGCCGCCGACAACACTGTCGTCGCCGTCACCACCGTCTACCATGTCGTCGCCGTCGCCAGCAACGCAGGTATCGTTACCGCCACCGCCGACAAGGGTGTCGTTACCGCTGCCACCGCCTACGCTGTCGTCGCCTTCGCCACCGTCGCAGTCGTCATTTCCCCGATCGCCACTGACGGTATCGTTGCCCGTACCGCCTTCGCAATCGTCATTACCTTTGCCACCGTAGACGCTATCGTTGCCTTCACCGCCTTCGCAATCATCATCTCCGTCGTTGCCGTAGGCTACGTCATCGTCGTCATCGCCGGCGCAGGTATCGTTGCCACTACCGCCTTTGAGGGTGTCGTTATCTTTACCGCCGCTAACTTTATCGTCGCCGTCGCCACCTTCGCAATCGTCGTCGCCGCGATCGCCTCTTACGTCGTCGTCGTCATCGCCGCCGTCGCAATCGTCGTCATCTTTACCTCCGTAGAGGGTGTCTTTGCCGCCGTTGCCTCTGAGGGTGTCTTTTCCGCGTTTGCCAAACATCGACTCGTCAGCGGTGGTGCCGATAACTAAGTCATCATCATCGGTACCTACTTTGATGCCGCCATCATCATCATCGTCATCATCATCATCGTCATCGCCATCATCGTCATCGTCATCGTCATCATCGTCATCGTCATCGTCATCACCGATACCTTCTTCCGGTACGCCGTTAAATTGACTTGCGACTCTGGTGCCGGCAGTTTCTGCGATCTGTGCGTCAATTAATTCAACTAAGCCCTCTTCGGAATTATTGACTGCAGGATTGTCAGCAACTGTGTTGCGCAAAGCAGTTAGCCTTTCAACATCGCTGGGTGACAACTCCAGTTTTGGTTCGCCGTCTTCTGGGGCGATCGGTTCGTCACCCGTTAAATTTGCAATCTCCAAACTAGATACTTTGGGTGTGCTGGGCGATTGGGCGATCGCAGTGTCAGGAATGTCGTCTTCATCTAGTCCGAGAAAAAGTGTTCCCGAACTAAAATTATCTGACTGTATGTCTTCTGCCATCTTTGTATCTCCGGAAAATTACGGATAATTTTGAAATCAATTCATCGATTCCAGTATTTTACTCAATCTCAAAAGGGCAAATATAATTCGTTATTTAGCAATGTAAATCTAACGAATCCGGGCTGTTTGAGCTTTTACTTGCCTTGCATCCGAGCCGATTGAGGCTGGAATTTACAACCCCGTTTGCGTAAGTGAAACCCGCCCATATCGGTGCAAGTATGTTGAAACGAGGTTGTCAACCGTCTTTACAATTAACCTGTAAAAACGGGATGCTCCCTATTGAAATTTCTTTAGTATTTGAATTGCAACACCTAATCTTAGTTCCCCGGAATTAATGAGATTTTTCTATAAGTTGCTCGATCGATTATTGGTTTTAATTTTCGATCGGACAATTCTGTGCACGCCGATCGGCCCTGTCCCGCCTACCAGTATTCAGTCTCAGCATTATCCTAATTTGACCCAAAACCTCTCTATCTAAAGATAGATATGCTCGATTTTGGATTTTAGATTTTAGATTTTAGATTGAAAATATGCTCGATTTTAGATTTTAGGTTTTAGATTTTAGATTGGATTGTGGAGTGAAGATTAGGGGAGTTGAGATTTGAGATTTGGGATTGAAGATTTGCGATCGCCAGCCAACCACAACTCACTTACATCCGATCGCTAGCCCTGTCTGGCTTTTCTGCTGAGTATGATTAAAAATCGATATAGGTAGGGCTTGCTCTAGAGAAGTCCGATCGTAGAATCAGCTTGTGTTTCAACCTGTTTGGCACAGGTATAAGCGTGCCAGAGTTACCACTCAATCGGGTAAAAAATACTTGCATTTACGCTCTCTTATAGACCGAGAAACTCGGAAAATTATTGCCTCCAACTATCGTACAAAACTGTTGCCTATTCCCTGTTGCCTGTTGCCTGTTGCCTGTTGCCTGTTGCCTAAAGCAAACCAAACTCAGCATTAACTCGACAGGGTTGCATTCCGCCACCAGCCAACTTCCCATTGCCAGCTACAAATTAGTAATCGCCAATCGCCAATCCCTCAGCTTCTCTTCGCCCAATTGCCAATCCCCAATCGAAAATGCCCCAATCCCCAATCCCCCAATCGAAAATCAAAAATGCCCCATCCCCTAATCGAAAATCGAAAATCGAAAATCCCAACTTTTTCCCTGAAACATACCCTGGATGACAGAAGTAATTTTAATAAGGATGAACAATCCGCCCGGTAAAGTTCTCCAAAGCTAACTTTACCCAGCAGCTAGAAAGGCGAATTGCCAGCAAATGTAAAAGGGTCTGTGGAAGAGGTGCAAAATGTCAAAAACAATAATATTTCAGCCAAACCAGCATTATAAGAGCCGCGAGGCGATCGAAACTAATAAACTGTTATTAAAGAGCAAATTTTACAAATTCAAAGTGTTCGAGCAAATAGCTTGAGGCTGGTGCGATCGCCCGATCGGGTGAAGCGCATTCAAAAACTTTGATTAAATCAGTAAAAAAAAGTTTACCAAGGCCTGTTGCTAGGAGCAACAACGCAGGCAAATAAAGGATTGAGGCGGGAGGGCGCTAAATAAGTGAGCCAGGAATTTATACTGTCTGTTACCCCAGTAGGGGACGACGAATATCTAGTGCGGACTGAAAGGGTAGCACCCGGTGTGCCCTTAGCCGAACAACAAGTCCGCTTGCCGATCGATGAATGGCTGGCATTATCGGGCCAACTGATGAACGACCCTTTGTTGGGATTGCTGCAAGGAACAGCAAGCCGCAAACAGTCGCGATCGGGCAAAAACTCAGGCCCCAATTTAGTAGACCTCGGGCAACAGCTATACAGCGGGCTGTTTCAAGGCAATTTGCGGGATAGCTGGACTTGCGCCAGAGGTATCGCCCAGCACCGCCGAGAAGTGCTGCAACTGAGGTTGGGACTCAAAGGTAAGCGCTTGCCGCGCCTGCCCTGGGAAGTCCTGCACGCGGACGATCGCCCGATCGCCACCGGTACGGACGTGATCTTTTCGCGCTATCAACCAGGTACAAGTTTGTTCAAACAAACCCGGATACTCCCCAGTAACGGGCCTCTAAAAATTTTAATGGCGATCGCCTCTCCGAACGATCTCGACAGCTTGCGGCTCGAACGAGAAGTCCTCGACTTGCAACAAGAACTGCAAAACCGCGCCGCCAACACCGCAAAACACGGCTTGCAAGCCCCGGAAATTCAACTGACAATCCTCGAACAGCCCGATCGCGAACAGCTTACCCAAGCCCTAGAACAAGGTCACTACCAAGTGCTGCACTACGCAGGCCACAGCGGTTTGGGTACTCGGGGAGGGGAACTCTATCTAGTCAGCAACCGCACCGGTTTAACTGAAACCCTCAGCGGCGACGATTTAGCGGGTTTGCTGGTCAACAACGGCATTCAAATGGCCGTGTTCAACTCTTGCCGCGGTGCCTACGGCGGTTCCTCCGATCCCAGTAGCGACAGTGCCGATCGCAATTTAACAGAAGCTTTAGTCAAGCGGGGCATTCCGGCTGTGCTGGCAATGGCAGAACGCATCCCCGACGATGTAGCCCTCACTCTGACGAAGCTGTTTTACCGCAACCTCAATCAAGGCTATCCAGTCGATCTGAGTTTGAGTCGAGCTCGGGCGGGACTAATTGCTGCTTACGGTTCTCACCAGTTGTACTGGGCCTTGCCCATACTCTACCAGCACCCCGAATTTTCCGGCTATCTGACTGGAACCCCAGCAACCGGTCAGCAGGTTGCCGGTGCAGAATGGCCGTCCTGGAGTCCGATCGCCGATCGCGTTAAATACTCGCAGTTGCCAGTTTATCGCAATGACTTGCCCGAAATTCCAGCAGGCAAACTTAGATGGTGGGGCTGACTCACCATCTGACGATCGCCCGAGGGCGCGGGAAAATTACCCGCTTTCGGCGGCCAATTCCCAATCCCTCGATCGTACTTTTGTTAGTGGGTCAAGCCCGCTTCCTGTGCCGCCAACCCCCGCAGCCGATGCCAAATCTGCTGCTAATCTTAAGTCGAGGGACGGCGCTGTACCCGCGCAAAAACCGCCGAAAAAACTCGGATCGAAACAGTATTTTGTTGTAGCGCTTGGCTTATTGTTTGCTGCTTTGGGTGCTGCTTTTTTTGGTTGGCCTCACTTGTCAAACCGAGACCCAAAACCGGAGGAACTGCTGCCTTCGGAACACAGTCCTGCTTCGCAAAATTCTCCCAGCATCAAGCCGGTAAATCTCACTGTACTTGCGCATTAATCAGTTTTGACGCCGTTCTCTGGTATTGTCCCGTAAATCCCAGCGGAATTTGAGATTAGTATGATGTCCGATCGATAAGGTTTGTAGTAAGGAATGCGAGTCCTTCTTCTGTCAAGGGATCGCATTCGGCACTACAAACCAGTTTTATTATGGTCGATCGACCGGGCATGATATTAGATCCTGCTGGTGACAAACTTCAATACCGGGGAGCCTGCTTGCGGAAATAGATGAATCAGCGGGCAATGCCGAGCAGATAAAAATTAAAATTTGGCGGCGGTGGTGCGATCGCTTTTTTGCCTCCTCTGGGAAAGGAAATGCCGGCTGTTGGCGATCGTTGGCAGCAAACATTTAGCCAGGCCAGGGCGCGTTTTCTTGCCTGCGACACCTGCTTGGGATACCCCCTTTTTTAAGGGGTGCAAGAGCCTCTTTCTCCGCCTTTTTAAGGGGTCTGGAGGCCTCCGGGGAAAGGAAACACGCCCGTCAAGAGGTTGACTGCGCGATCGTTTCTAGCTGTGTCGGTGGCGAGATCCGATCGAGTGCTTAACGCCATTTTTATTACATATAGTGAAGCTCGATCTCAAAGAGGCGTTTTAAGGGCATTCCCGACTAAAAAAATAGGCTTTTCGAGTAGCCAGTAGCGGCGTCTAGAACCAGTACCGACTCGCCTCGTTGAGCTAAAAGTTAACCGCGCTACCGTTACTGCTGGCGGCAAATTTGCAGTCCCCCCGATCGATCTATTTCCAGCGATCGGGTTGGGATTTTTGGCTTCACCGCATTCGGGAACGCGAATTGCTGAATGGACTTAGCTGTAGCAAGCCACTCGCAAGTTGGCAGAATGCCTGCCCTGCAATAAGTGTTGCAGATGTCTAATGTAAGGAAACAAGCTTCTGGAAAAAAGAAAAGAAGTTAATTCCCCACAACAATGCCCGGTTCGATCGCCGATCGCGATCGCTCCTAGGGGGATCGAGCGACAAATAGATCGCAGATCCAACACCCACAACTTGCAGCCCCCTCAGAACGGCCGCACAGATTAATGTAGAATTTTAATATTCGGAATTATTACTATTGACAGCGCAACAAAGTTCATTTAATGTGTTGTAATTGATGTAAGTAAACTCGAATAAGAGAGGTAAAGTCAATGGCAGAAACAGCTACAGCCCCCTTAACAGGAAAAGGTCTGCTTCAAAAAATCAAAGGCAGCGATTTGCCGCGCAGAGAACTAGCAAAGCTCTGCGGCTACTTCACAGTCAGCAAGAGTGGAGAAACGCGGATTAACTTGGCTGAGTTTTACGATGCAGTATTAGCAGCTAAGGGTATAGAGCTAGAGAAGTCTAAAGCAGACGGACGCGGACGAGAAGCGAGTTATCGAGCTAGCGTTCACAAGAATGGCTCGATCGTGATCGGGGCAAATTATACCCAAGAAATGGGATTGAAACCGGGAGACGAGTTTGAAATTAAACTCGGATACAAGCACATTCGCTTGATTCAGATCGACTCGGACAGGCCCGATGCAGACATTGAAGAAGAAGAAGAGGAGGAAACAGAAGAATAGCAGCTAGCGGTACGCTAATTAGCTTAGAAAGGCGGGCCATTTCAGACTCGCTGCATGAGTATTTGCGCGCAAACCTTCGATTTAACTGATGAGCTGTCTGGACTATTTCTATTTTCTCTTGTCCCGCAAAGATTACAGTGCCTCTCAACTGAACAAAAAGGGGCAAGAGAAAGGTTTTGGCAATGAAGAAATATTGGAGGCGATCGCGCAAATTCAAGATCGCGGCCATCAGTCGGACGATCGGTTGGTGGCAAACTCGATTGCAAGCGCAGCAGGCAAATACGGCAAGTCCTCAGTAAAACGCAAATGCTTGCAAAAAGGAATTGCCGGTGATTTGTTCGATCGAGTTTGGGAGCGAGAAATTTCCGAAAATCTTAATTCCGAAGCAGAAAAACTTGGTGAATTAAAAGCCAAGGTGATGCGGAAATACAAAATCGGGGATTGGAGAAAAGTAGATGCCAAAACCAAGGGCAAAGTTGTGAATTACCTGCAATACAGGGGATTTAATGCTTTTGAAATTTGGCGTCAGTGGCAAACAGAAGCAGAGGACGAAGCAGAGGGCGAATAAATTGGGGGGCGGCGTTCGATCGGGCTGCCCCCTCACAAGCAAGCCTGGGGATAGTTTCTTACGTTTTGATAGAAACAATATCGATCGGGAAAGACTTAACTATTTAACAATATGATGTCCTTTTTTCCTGGTCAGTCATCAGTCACAATAAAAAAGGAAAAAGCACGGGCAATAGTGGCTATAAATTTGCGGCTGGCAAGAAATCTTTACACTCGAATCAAAGCCGGACGATCGGGACGGGGCTTTAGCCCTCCGCTTCGCTCCGCCCAATTTTTTGGTAAAGCTCTAATTTCCTGTCAAGCTTCAGGCAGGTTATCCGGATCTATACCTTGCGATCGCAAATACTCTGCTAAACGTTCGGCTCGCTGTCTTTCTACTCTCAATTCTTCGCGCATCTGTTGCACCGCCGTATCTGGCAAGGGATAAACATTTCCCGACTCATCGTACCAAACTAAACTTTCTTGCTCGATGCCTCCAATAAGCTGCAGGGAACGTCCGATCCCCAATCCCACTTCTGCCATCCAATAGGGTTCGCCAATCTGCTGTAGGTACTGCCGATCGATCAGTTTGTAAACTTCAAAAGGTTGATGTCGGTCGCGCCTCCAAAATTCGGGATTGTAAATAATGTAATACAAAACCCCTAACTTGGCATAAATCGACATCTTCTCGTCATACTCCCCACCGGGTTTGTGAGACACCATTTCTAATACTAAAATCGGCACAATCTCGTTTTCTTCCCAGACAGCATAGCTGCGGCGAGATTTGCCTCCTTTTCTGCGTTCCACTCCCAAACTGAGAAATCCATCAGGGACGACGGGCACTTTAGGACTGATTCCTGTAGTGTGATACACAGCCATATCTACCCCAAAATACCAATCCAGGCGATCGGACCAAATGCCGGTCAGGACAAATAACAATAGATTCGGTAACAGGAGATTCGGTAACAGGTTCTGGTCTTCGTTATCCACAGGCGTATCGTCCGAACATGGCAGGTCTTCGGTGGAAGGCAAGCTGGATTTTAGCTCTGGAGAAATCATAGAAGTTGATTCTCGATCGATATAATTAGCCGCATATAGCAATTCTAAACGATAGATATTCAGGATTCCCCTTCCTCAGCGTAATGCAGCTACATAGCTACATTGACTATAAAGCCAACCTAATTGGTTCTTTAGCGACTAAAGTGCCCGCTCACAATTGAAACAAGACGCGCTGCCGGAAACCTTGATATGATATAAGTCGATCGGACTAACAAAAAGGAGAAAAGATGACCCAAGTAGTAATCGGCGAAAATGAAGGGATTGAGTCAGCCCTGAGACGGTTTAAGCGACAAGTTTCCAAAGCGGGAATTTTCCCCGACATGAGAAAGCACCGCCACTTCGAGACGCCTCTGGAAAAGCAGAAGCGCAAAGCCATTGCCAGAAGGACTAAGAGACGCTTCCACCGCAATAACAAACCGTAAAATTAACACTCACATCGATCGGACCGATACAATGCCTTGGGATGCTAATACCGCAGCGACTCGCAGAATTAGCGCTTCGCTGTAGGGAGCACCAAAGATTTGTACTCCTAAGGGCAAAGCCCCAGGGCGATGTACGGGCACGCACAACACGGGCAAGCCGATAAATGATAGGGGTTGGGTGAAGAGTCCCAGATTGGGACGCACTAACATTTCTTGTCCGGCTATTATCATTTTCTCGACGCCAATTCCAGGAGCGGCAATCGGGGTTGCGGGTGCGAGAATGATGTCTGTTTGTTGGAAAATTTCCCGCACGCGATCGCGATACCATTGCCTAAATCTCTGCGCTTGCAAGTACCAAGTTGCGGGGATGAGAGTTCCAGCTAAAAATCGATCGCGCGTTGCCGGATCGAAGTCTTGAGGGCGCGATCGTAAATTATCTAAATGCAAGTTTCCCCCCTCGCAAGCCGTAATTATAAACGCTGCCGCCCGCGCTCGATCGGACTCAGGTAGATTAACTGTTGCCAGCCCCCCAAATTTTGGGAGACCGATAGTTGTTTGCATACCACAACTCACAACATTTGTCAAGGCTTTAGCAACAATTTCTACTGCATCCATTGCTTCCGGTTCCGCACCCGCAGCGAAATATCCGCCAGCAACAGCAACGCGCAATCCTTCAATGCCATTATCCAACTGCGGCAAGCAAAATTCCGGCGGGCGCTGGGTGCAAACCGGGTCGCGATCGTCCGGGCCTTGCAGGATATCGTACAGCAACGCGATATCTCCGATCGAGCGCGCGATCGGCCCCACGCAATCCAAACTGCTGGAAAATAAACAAGTTCCAGCCCTTGACAAACGACCGTAAGTAGGCTTAAAACCAAAAACCCCACACAAAGCAGCGGGAACGCGGATGGAACCGTTAGTATCCGAGCCCAAAGTAACGGGTACTAAACCGGCGGCGACGGCGGCGGCGGACCCCCCGCTGGAACCGCCGGCAATGCGAGTGACATCGTGAGGGTTGCGAGTCGGGCCGTAGTGGCTGTTTTCTGTAACGAAACCGTAGGCGTACTCATCCATGTTCAAAGCCCCGACAAGGATGGCACCAGCTTCTTTGAGTCGGGCGACTCCCGTAGCGTCTTGAGTGGCCCGAGGGTTGTCAGCGTTGATTTTTGAGCCTGCTAGAGTGGTAATTCCGCTGATGTCGAACAGGTTTTTCACCGCGAAGGGAACGCCTGCTAAAGGGCCTGGATTTTCACTGCGGGCGATAGCTGCGTCGATTTTTTCAGCTTCCGCCAGCGCGCTGCCAGCAAAAATAGCAGTAAAACAGTTAAAATTTCGGTCTCGATCGGCAATTCTTTCCAAGGCCGCAGTAACCGCAACTTGAGCTGAAATCTTACCACTTTTAACCGCCGCCGCCGTAGCGATCGCATCAGCTTCTGCTAAAAATCTGCGTTCATCTGCGTTCATCTGTTGCAGTAGCATCTCTCTTTAGGTCTAAAGGACATGATAAACCATCCCATTGTGCGAGGTTTCTCGAAGCATTTAGATCGGCATTGTGGTAGTGTCCGTTAGGGCAATTGAATAGGGACACGGCAGTGCCGTGTCCCTAAGGTGGGGGCGATAGATCGTCGATCTCGGGGGCGTCCTCGCGAGACTGTATCAATCTTCAGCAGCTTCGCCGCCAACAACTACATTGCGAATTCGCAGGCTAGGGCCGCCGCAGCCGACGGGCATACCGTTTTGCCCTCCCTTGCCACAACCGCCGGATTCATCCCAATAGAAATCGTCGCCGATCGCCTCAATATCGGCTAAAGTGCTGAAAACATTACCTGAAAGAGTTACATCCCGCACCGGTTCGGCTAATTCGCCGTTGCGGATCATCCAAGCTTCCCCAGCACCAAAAGTAAACATTTCACCGTTAGTCATGCCGCCTTGCCAGTTGCGCGCGTAAACTCCCTCTTTGATGCTAGAAAATAAATCCGCAACAGGCGTCGTACCGCGTTCGATCCAAGTGTTAGTCATGCGGACGATCGGCGGATAATGGTAATTCAAACAACGGGCGTTACCTGTCGGCATTTCTCCCAACTTACCCGCAGTTTCGCGCGAGTGCAGCCGCCCGACTAAAGCCCCGTCTTTAATTAACTGAGTAGTAGTCGCCGGAGTGCCTTCATCGTCGTAGAAATAGCTGCCCCGATGTCCCTCTGGTGCAGCTCCGTCAAAAATTTGCAAGTTTTCCGGTCCGAATTGGCGGCCGAGGGTCATAATTTCCAAGATATCGGGATTTTCGTAGGAAAAATCAGCTTCGGAAAGGTGGCCGAAGGCTTCGTGAACGAACAATCCGGTGAGAATTGGGTCGATGACAACGGTGTAGGTATTGCCTTGGACGGGGGGTAAGGCGAGGGAATCTACGGCGCGCTGGGCCGCGCTGCGCACTTGGGTGTCAAGTTGGGTTAAATCTTCGTAGGCTTTGCGGGAACCTGTGGTTTCGCGACCTGTTTGTACCGTTTCCCCGCTGCGGGCGGTGGCGGCAAAGCGCATTTCCATGTCTGCCCAGCCTTGTTCCAGCATCGTACCTTCGGAGGTGGCGAGGATGATGCGTTGGGTACTGTCGCCGTAGCGGACGGAGATGGTGGCGATGCGGGGGTCCACGCTGCGGAGAATTTCGGCGTAGCGTTCGCACAGTTGCTTTTTGTCAACCAGCGGAATCAGCCGGGGGTCGCCTCCTGTCAGGGGCAGCAAGCAAATGTCTTGTACGGCGGCTACCGGTGCGAGGATGGTTTCTGAGTCGCCGATTAGTTTGGCGGCGGAGATGGCTTCTTCGATTCTGGTGGCAAGGGTGGAAAGTCTGTTAAAACTGGCAAAGCCCCAGCCACCTTTGTAGCAGGCTCGAACTTGCCCGCCGATGGAGATTCCTTCGCTGAGGGTTTCGATTTTTTCACCCCGCAACAAGATGTCTGTGCCTTCGGCTTCTTCGAGTCTGATTGCTAGATAATCGACTTGGTGGCGGTAGCGCGCCATCAGGTCGGACAGCAGATTTTTGAGTCGGCGATCGATGTAGGCATGGGAATGCAAAATGTTTTAAGTTGAAAGCAGAAATCAGTTGAGAGTTGAGAGTTGAGAGTTGAGAGTTGAGAGTTTGGAATGGGTAATCTTAACTATTTTGATTCATGAACTGTTCGACAAAATTCGTGTAAACTTCCCCGTTGAGAAATTCCGGGCTGTCGAGGATTTTTTGGTGAAAGCCGAGAGTAGTGGGAACGCCGGTAATCGCGCATTCCCGAAGTGCTCGTTTCATGCGCCGGATCGCTGAAGGTCGATCGCGCCCCCAGACGATCAATTTACCGATTAAAGAATCATAGTAAGCTGGTATTTCATAATCGGTATAAACGTGAGAATCCATGCGCACCCCGTTGCCGCCGGGGGGCAAAAAGCCCGTGATTTTACCCGGATGGGGGCGGAAGTTGCGATCGGGATCTTCGGCATTGATCCGGCATTCGATCGCGTGGCCGCTAAGGATGACTTGGTTTTGTTTGAGTTGCAGTCTTTCGCCTTGGGCGATGCGAATTTGTTCGGCAATCAAATCGAGTCCTGTAATCATTTCGGTGACAGGGTGTTCGACTTGAATCCGGGTGTTCATTTCCATGAAATAGAAGTGGCCGGAACTGTCAAGCAGAAATTCGACTGTTCCCGCACCAGTGTAGTTGATGGATTTGGCGGCGGCGACGGCGGCTTGACCCATGCGATCGCGCAGTTTCTGGCTGAGGGCGGGACTGGGGGCTTCTTCGAGGAGTTTTTGGTGGCGGCGTTGAATCGAACAGTCTCTCTCGCCGAGGTGGATGACGTTACCGTAGTTATCGGCGAGGATTTGGATTTCGATGTGGCGGGGTTTTTCGATGAATTTTTCGAGATAAACTCCGGGATTGCCGAAGGCTGCTTCGGCTTCGCCTTGGGCGGCGGAGAAGAGTTTGGGGAGTTCGGAGGCTTCTCTGACGAGTCTCATGCCGCGGCCTCCGCCACCTGCGGTAGCTTTAATCATGACTGGATAGCCGATGTCGCGGGCGATCGAAAGTGCTTCTTGTTCGTCGGCCAGCAATCCGCCGCTACCGGGAACTGTGGGAACTTTCACCCGCTGCATGGTTTCTTTGGCGGTGGATTTGTCGCCCATCGCCCGCATGGCTGCTGGAGTTGGACCGATAAAGGTAATTTGATGGTCAGCGCAGATTTCGGCAAATCGGGCGTTTTCAGCCAGGAAGCCGTACCCTGGGTGAATCGCGGCGGCGTTGCGCGTCAGGGCGGCCGAGATGATATTGGGAATGTTTAAATAGCTTTTGCCGCTGGTGGGCGGACCGATGCAAACGGCTTCATCTGCCAATTGAACGTGCAGGGCTTGCTTGTCTACGGTAGAGTGAACGGCGACCGTGGCAATCCCCATTTCCTCGCAGGTACGGAGGATGCGGAGGGCGATTTCCCCGCGATTAGCGATTAAAATTTTCGAGAACCCCATCTTTGGTGCCTAATTCACTCAGTATTTTGTAGAATAATGCCTTTCGGTATTCGCGATCGCGGTTTTGGAGAAATAGTTCAGAAAAATTTATTTTACAAATTGCCTGTATTGGTGCTATGATTGTAAATCGGCAGTCCAACAGGGAACAGTCGCAAGTTCGGAGTCAAAAATTTAGACCTGTGAATCCGTAACTGGCAACCCAAAACTCCCAGAGAATGCCGAAAATCCCAAACAAGCGGATGTGGCGGAATTGGTATACGCGCACGTTTGAGGGGCGTGTGGCTTGTCCTTGCGAGTTCGAGTCTCGCCATCCGCATTCAATAAGTAAAACAACTGTTGGCAGTTTTAGCTGTTGGCAGTTTTTTTGTATTTGATGGGTGGGTTGCCAGAAACCGGGTTTTTTTTGAGAGTGCGAAGATGCAGGGAAAAACCCGGTTTCTTTGACTGTACTACAGAGCCCAGAAACCGAGTTTTTGCGATCGACTTTATTACTGCAAAGATTCGGAAAAAACCCGGTAAGTCGCGATCGAACATCTTGCGAGCGAATCTAATCTCTCACAAACCCGCACAGACAAATGAGATCTATAGTTTGTGTGCGTCAATCATAAATTTTTTGCCTCATGTTAAGTTGCCTTCTGTGTTAACTTTAGTTTCTGTCTGAGATCCATCTTCATTATCTTGCAAGCAACCGTGATACCAAGGTGTCACAATTCAATTTTCTCGTCCCAACCTCACAATTTCCCACAAAAGCGGATCTTTACTTATTTGATGTTCCAAAATCAGTTCCCAATTATTAGCACCTAGATCGCACAACTTATTAATAATGATAATCGCTCCCCGTGGGAGAGTCCCCTGTCGGCTGACTTTCCCACCCTTACCCCTTGTTTGATTATTATTATTCAATTATATTTCTGCCCAAAGGGATATTGACAAAATCTACTCCTTTTAAATTGTTACTTATAGGATGCAATAAATCAAAAAAAATCATTGATGAGTAGCAAGAAAAAAAGTATGGCTGCAATTTTTTTGTGGCTTTTGAAGCTGAATTAATTGTAGATTTGTAACAGAACAATAATTAACTATAAAAAATTTGATAATTCTTGACAAATGTACTCTGTTAAGCTTTAATACTGAAGCAAGATTAATTACTGGAGTTTAGACTAAGTAGACCGAAAAGCGCGATCGTCACCGCACTTTTGAACGGCAACGGTCGCTTTGTGACCTGGCAATTATGGTTAGCCCGTCACTTGGTGGTGCAACGTCCTGTGCCGTGGCAGAAATCTTAGCGTCAAGCTCACTCCTGGACGGGTGGCTCAATTTTGGGAGTATTTTAGCCGTGTTAGGCACACCAGATCGAGATCCCAAAGTGCGAGGTAAATCGGACGCTTGGATTAAAGGGAAACAACGACAGTCCTCTATTCGATATCCTGCGGTCAAAAAAGGGTTTTCTCGCCCGAGAAAAACCACCAAAAATCCCCCTCGATCTGAAGTTTTCGATCGCTCGTCTTTTCAAGCATTCAATCTATATTAATGCACCTTTTTGTTTTTCTTAATCTAAACTCCAGTTAATTATTTAAGTATTAAGAGCACGATTTCAACGAGTGAATCAAAGAAAATGATTACTAACCTTTTATGTCCGATCTCTATGCCTTCGGTCCCCCTCTCCTAAATCTGGGAGAGGGGGAGAGATCGGGAGATTAACAAAAGCAACAAGTCATCGGATTTGTTGGTGCATAGAGCACTCAGCTCTAGTCCAATTCATTTCACAAATTTAGGAATAAATTATGGAAACAGGAACAGAACTATCCGATACCTTACAGGTAATCGAAATGCCAACACAATCCGCGGTTTAGGCGGCGACGCATCCTAAATGGTTTAGGTCGTAAAGACGTACTCCGAGGGGGGAACAATAAAGACACCCTCTTTGGTAGTGCTAGAAAAGACAGACTGTTTGAGGATGAGCGCGTGTATCCGGGGCCAACCGAATGCACACACTCTCGCACTTAATCGCACTGAGCAAATTTCGGATTCTATTGTTTTCATTTCCTGCTGTCTCTGGCGCTATTTTTCGGAATTTGACGCCA
>JAAUPF010000021.1 GCA_012034575.1 Richelia sp. CSU_2_1
CTCTCCCCCTCTCCCCCTCTTCCTTTTACTGATGAAGCTCGATCGCGCTTTCTGGCAAAAGATGCAGCAATCGATCGGCAAGTGTGTTAACCTACACTCAAAACCCGTAATTTTCCACTATCGGGAGATAGATCGTCGTGTCGGTTCTAGCACCTCAAACTCCGAATTACAAATGGTTTAGCTGTATTTCCAGCACCGTGCTGACAGCATTGTTCCTGTGGCCGGTTGCCAGCAATCCAGCTACCGCCCAAAGTCCCCAAAATCGAGAACTGAAAATCGGCGTCGTGCAGCGTTTCGGCACTAAAGTAACGGATAAATTGACCCTGAAAGCATTATCGGGCGATCGCTTAACTTTGCGTTACAAAACTCCTCAAGGGATGGCAACTGCAAATACAGCCAGCATCAGGTTAGAAATAGCGGCCAGGCAGTTAGAAACACCGATTGTAGAAGAACGAGTGGTACTCAGTTCCCACCGCAGTTTTGAGAGTGCGGAAGACAGTGCAGAAAGATGGTGCGCCAAGGGAATTGAAGTAGAAATCGCTCAACCTTTCCGGTGGCAAGTTTGGGCTAAAAGAGATGTTTACAATTCGCCTTTGGTGCGGCGTTGGCTGTTGCAAAGCTTGCAAGAACAAGGTAACAAAACAGCTTTTTTAGATACTAAAGTTTTCCAGCAAATACCGCAGGCATTTTGGGTATTGAACGGTTTTCGCTTCAACCGCAACGAGTTAGATGTTTCTGCTGGTAAAAATGTTATTGAAGTATTAGAACAAACTACGCAAGAGGCAACTGCTGCGGAACCGGAAAAAGCGATCCAACAAACCCGCCGCTACGGGGGAAGTTTGCACTTGCAAAGAAATGCTTACGGTACTTATACTTTGGTGAATGAAGTGCCGACAGAAACTTATTTGCGGGGAGTGGTGCCGCACGAAATCGGGGCTTTTTCTCCTTATGCTTCGATCGTCGCTCAAACTATTTTGGCAAGAACTTACGCGCTGCGAAACTTGCGCAGGTTTGCTGTGGATAATTACGAGTTGTGCGCTGATGTTAACTGTCAAGTTTATAAGGGCTTGACTGAAGTTTACCCGCAAACTGACAGGGCGATCGGCGAAACTGCAGGTCTGGTATTAACTTATGAAAATGAGTTGGTAGACGCGCTGTATTCGGCTGCTAGCGGTGGGGTGACTGCACCTTTTGGCGATGCGTGGCACGGGTCGGAACGTCCTTATTTGCGAGCGGTAATTGATTCGCCGAAAAATGTTTGGGATTTGTCGAAGCAGAGTTTGGCGGATGAGAATAATTTCCGCCGTTTTATGAGTTTGAAACAGGGATTTAATGAGGAAAAAGAAGATACTTTTCGGTGGCGGGAAGAAGCTTCTTTAAATGCGATCGCGGGTTTTCTCAAACAGTATTTTCAGAAGAAACAGAGTCCGTTTGCTAAGTTGAAAACAGTCAGTCAGGTGCGGGTAGTAGAAAGGTCGCCTGCAGGTAGGGTGATGAAAATGCAGGTAGACAGCGATTTGGGGACGATCGATATTGATAAAGATGAAGTTCGCAATGCTTTTTATCCGCCGATAAGTACGCTGTTTTATCTAGAGCCTATTTACAATGCAGACAGAACTCTCAGCGGTTATGCTTTTGTTGGAGGCGGTTTCGGGCACGGCGTGGGAATGAGTCAAACTGGTTCTTACAATTTGGCTAATTTGGGTTGGAATGGCGAACGCATTCTCAGTTTTTATTTTCCTGGAGCTCAGGTGCAGTCGCTGAACGATACTATTACATTTTGGCGGGAATAAAGACTATTTAACTATTAGCTATTGATTAAAATAAATGTAAGGGACGCGGCAATACCGCGTCCCTATTTCCCTACATCATGTTAAATTAACTTGATTTGAAACTGGTTGCCGGCTCAAACAGCTATTAATTATTGACGTACTCCCCACGATGAATCGACGGGGATTCTCAAAGGTTGCATGAAAGCGGGTTAAAAACCGCGCCAGAATGCTTTCTTCTTCCTGCTTCTGGGATTCTTAACTAGACTGTTGCCAGTCCCCGTCAGACCATCTCCACAGGCATTTTCTTTAACGTCCAAGAGGCGTCCCCCCTCGGACAATTGAACTAACCCACGATTGCGAATTACTTGTGCTGCTGCCACGTCACGATGCGTGGTGTAGTCGCAGTGAGGGCATTCATGAATTCTGTCACTTAACTGTTTCGGGCCAGTGTGCGTGTCGCATTGCGGGCATATTTGAGAAGTGTAATATGAGTTCACTTGGTCAAAGTACACCCCGCGCTTGGAACACATCCATTCTAGGATTGATACAAACTGTCCGAATCCAGCATCAAGAGTGTGTTTGCCAAACATTCCTTTCGCCCAAACGCGAAAATCAATATCTTCAACAAACACCATTCCAGCATTATCGCAAAGTTGCACAGCTCTTTTAAAATGCCAATCTTTTCGCGTGTCTGCAATGCGTTGGTGGAGTCGCGCAATTTTTCGGTTCAGTTTGTGACGGTTGTTCGACCCTTTCTTCTTGTGTTTTAACCTGCGCTGCAGCAATGAAAGCTTGCGTTGCAGTGTTTTTAAGAAACGAGGTCGCTCAATCAGTGTTCACCTACCGCACCGCAATTAACGCGACATTCCTCCAGCCACTGAATCAAAGATTACAGTGGGGGCATCCTGCCCAGATTAGGTGACAGCCGATAACTGAGCGAGTTTCTAGTAGAGCGATTCTTCTTGGTGAGTTTCGATCGTACAGTCAGACTTGGGATAAGCAACGCAGGTAAGCACAAAGCCGGCCTCGATTTGGTCGTCATCTAAGAAAGATTGGTCGGATTGATCGATTTCGCCTTCTTTGATTTTGCCAGCGCAAGTGGAGCAAGCACCAGCGCGACAAGAATAGGGGAGGTCGAGTCCTGCTTCTTCCGCAGCGTCGAGAATGTAAGTATCGTCATCAACTTCAATGGTCTGGTTAATTCCTTCGGCTTCGCTGATGAGGGTAACTTTGTAAGTTGCCATGCAGTAATCCTCTCAAAAATTCAACAAAAGATTATAAATTTTCCTAATGCAAACTCTAAGGGTCTATTAGCTCTTAAGTTTGGACTTAGGTTCGTTCTCTCTATGATATTAGGGGAAAGTAGGTAGCTTGACACACTTATTTACAGAAAATTTGAATGGGATTAGTTATAACATTTTCTAATTTCATCCTGATTGCTTATACTTATCTTGAAGTCAGCGGAACGTCAGTCTTTGGGATCGATCGAGCGGCGCGTTTGTCGCAAGGGACAATGAAATATATAGTAGGAGGGCGTCAAGATCGGAGGTTCGCGCCCAGATAGCCCCTAGGGTCGATCGATCCTGCAAGCTTTACACAGCAAGCCTTGAAGTCGAATTTGCAACTAGCATGACTGATATTGATACTAGCTCCAATTTTGCGGTTAATTCTCCTATTAAAGTGGGGATTGTGGGTACTGGTTTTGCGGCCAAGCTGAGGGCCGAGATGCTGTCAGCGGACTCGAGATCGCGCTTGATAGCAGTTGCAGGCCGCGATCCCGAGAAGACAGCAGCATTTTGTCAAGCATTTGCCGCCGAGGCTGCGGTTTCTTGGCGGAAGCTGGTAGAAAGAGAGGATTTGGATTTAGTAATTGTCTGTACTGTGAATCGGGATCACGGAGCGATCGCGCTGGCCGCTTTGGAAAATGGCAAGCACGTTGTAGTGGAATATCCTCTATCTTTGGAGGTATCACAGGCCGAAAGAGCGATCGAATTAGCCGAAAAACATCAAAAACTCCTGCATATCGAACATATAGAACTGTTAGGCGGTTTGCATCTAGCGATTAAAGCATCTTTGCCCTTAGTTGGTAAAGTTTTTTACGCGCGCTACGTTACTGTTACGCCCCAGCGTACCGTACCGCAGCGCTGGACTTACCAGCCTTCGCTATTTGGTTTTCCCTTTGCCGGCGCGCTTTCTCGGCTGCACCGCTTTACCGATTTGTTTGGGGAAGTGGCTGGAGTTAACTGTCACAGCCAATTTTGGGAAACTCATCCTGATTTTTATAAAGCTTGTTTGTGCAACGCACAGTTGCACTTTATCAATGGAATTTTTGCTGAGGTTGTGTATGGAAAAGGTGAGGTTTTTTGGCAGTCGGAGAATGTTTTTACCATTTACGGGGAGCAGGGAACGCTGATTTTTACTCCCGAATCGGGTCAATTGATTCAGGGAGAAAACAGGCAGGCAATTCCAGTGGGAACCAGGCGCGGTTTGTTTGCCAAGGATACGGATATGGTGTTGGAATGTTTGTTGAACGGTTCGCCTTTGTACGTGAAAAATACTAGCAGCTTGTATGCTTTAAAAGTTGCGGAGGCGGCGGCGCGATCGAGCGCTAGCGGTCAAACTGAAACTGTTATTAGCAGTTAAGTTTGTATTGAGGACTTCAGTCCTCAATATTTAAACCCACATTCCGCACACAGTTGGGGTGCGGAATGTGGGTTGTAAAATATCGCGGGATAATATGCTGAATTCGGTGTTCTCTTCGAGCCAGTTAACTAATGTTTCGGTTGACATCGCTTAACATCGGCGCAAGCCGAATTGTGGTAGTTGGTGTAGCATCTATTATATAGCAGTCCTAAATCATTCGTAAAAGTTGAGAAACCCGGTTTCTCTAAGAAACCGGGTTTCTGAAGCCCGATCGTTTTTACAACTCATTTGGAACTGCTATATGCAAAAACTCGACAACCATTACTCAGCCATTTTTGGAGATTGTAAATGTACGATAGATTTACAAATGAAACTTTATACTCATAAGCTATGATATCTCTTCCTCCATCTGGCTGTGCCACTGGAAAGCATTGAAAATCGGGAAATTCCTTAGCTAATAATGCCTGAGCAAACTCCTGAAATTTTTCGGAATTGAGGTTTTCAAAGGGATAATCCATAGGATTTATGTTTTTTCGCCTAGACTAAACAGACAAACATTATACCTCATTGCAAACAAAACATCTCGCAAGCAGAATTAACTTTCAATTAGATTGTTAGGGATGCCCTGTTCTCCGGCGCGGGTGCGGGTCATGGGCGGCATGACGATGCGATTGGGCAATTGCAAGTTAGCAAGTTTTAGGGGTTGAAACAAAAGCTGATTGGATGCGGGTTTCATCGTTGTTACCTCTGGGAAATTCATCATGTTCAAACAATAGCCCGTGCAACAGACAAGAAAAAGGAGCTATAATTCATAACACTTGTGCAAAAAATTCAAAGATAAACAACTTGCTGTTTTTTAATAACACTAATGTCCATCGAAAACCTACAGGAATTGCTTGCTGAAGCGGGCGATCGCAAAACTAAAGAATGGTGGGAAGCTTATCTCAAACATTCCCTACCCTTTCGCGGTTTGAAACTGCCCCAAGTGCGAGCCATTCTTCATGCTTGGATAAAAACTGAAAATTTTACCGATCGACTGCCATCAAAACAACTCGATACCGCTTTATCTTTAATCCGCGAACCTTGGGGAGAAGATAAACTAGCTGGTATCTTAATTATTCAAGAAGTATTGCTCAAGCATAAATCTATCGATTGGGAATCCGATTTACCCAAATTTGCCGAACTATTTGATGCCGGTTACATCAAGGAATGGAATACTTGCGATTGGTTCTGCGTCAAGGTTTTAAACCCGCTAATAAAACAGCAAGGAAAATCCTGTGCAACCGCTGTAATGGAGTGGTGCAAAGCCGATAATCTGTGGCGCAAACGAGCATCTGTGGTTAGTTTTGTCAATATTGCCAAACAGGGCGATCGCAACTTCCCCGATTTTACTCAAATGCTACTAAATACTTGCGGTGTTGTCATTCAATCTTCAGAACGTTTTGCTCAAACGGGAACGGGTTGGGCATTGCGGGAACTCAGTTTAGCCGATCGACAGGCAGTTGTTGATTTTATTCAAATTAACAGCACTAAGTTTTCTAGCGAGGGATTGCGTTACGCGATGGAAAAATTTCCACCAAACCTGCAAACTCAACTCAAGCAATATCGCCAACAACAACTCAAATCGATCGATACCAAGGTTTGCGATCGCCTGTAACTACCCTTTTGTACGTCGCGATTTGACCTTTTTAATGTTGCTTAGGAACTTGGCGATCGCTTCAACTCAAAATCCTAAATTTAGCATCTATCAATATCTTCAAGAGAATCAAAATATCGATCGCGCCGGGACTGACAGCATTGACTCGAATATTAGCAGTTGCATATTCCAGCGCGAGCGCCCGCGTTAAACCCAATACTGCGTGCTTGCTTGCCACATATCGCCAGATGTCACAGATTGTATTGCTTCCATCTGAAAACCTACCTAACTCCTTTGAGCTTTCTCCTTTTTGCCTTTGCACCTGCTAAAAACGCGGCAAAGGTAAACATTCCCAGAGTTGTGACAGGTTCGGGAACGGCGGCGGATTCGATCGCTCTGAAGGCAGTGTTTGCAATCTGCTGGTGACCGACTCTGCCAGGGTGAATCCGATCCCAGAAGAGGTAGGTATCTGGGTTTGAGCAGGCGGGTTGGGTGGGGAATAGTTCTAAACCTGGAGAGAAGGGCAGACAGGCATCGGTTACATTGGTTAAGCCAAACTGTTGTGGCGATCGAATAGCGTTGTTCAATAGGGATGCTACATCCACAGAGATCAAGGTGAGGTCGGGTCTTGCCTGACGCAACAAATCAATTTGCCCAGCCAGTAGCGCATTGTGGGCTGTTGTTAAAGCAGTTAACCCGGCGGAAGTGGTTGGATCGCCTGTTACCAAGGGAATTTTGCCCAGATCCGGCAGATTGCTGACCAGAATATTGCGGGCACCGGAGTCTGCCAGCGATCGTACAAAGTCAATAGTATTGCCGACTGGTACAGCAGGGTTGGTTTGCCCCCCGCCAAGATAATCGTTGTTCCCGACCAGAACCGTGTAGAGGGCATCGGGATCTACAACGGGATTGGTGAGTTGGAATTGCTGAAATTCTTGCTGCAAGCCCGGTAAGCCAGGAATAGGAGCCGTGTTGGTATCTCCGCTGGTGGCACTGATGTAGGCAAAGTTCTTGTTTGGGTCAACGGGCAGTCCCAATAGAGTGGCCAGGTCTTCTACCCAGAGAGGCCCGTTAGAAGCTCGTCCGTTAAAGTAGGGTGGCGAAGGAGGAAAGAGATTTCCTGTCAAGCGATAGACGTTTCCAGTATCAGACAGACTATCGCCAAACACGTACAGTCCTGTGAATGCTTGGGCGATCGCGGGTGTGGTGACAACGAGGGCGATCGGCAAAGCACCTACCAGGAATGTATCTCGCGCCTGTCGCAATAAATTTTGGGCAATATTTTTCTGCTGAGGTCTATACTTCTGAGCCTTATTTTGCTTTTGAGCGCCCATACTGAATCATCTCGCTACGAAACTCTCTAAACCAGTTTGACATTCTCCCCGCCGTAAAACCACGGGGATTCTAAACATCACTGGTAAACCGAAAAATTTTGGTTCGGTTTTCACTACTTCATAACTGTTTACAAAATTATAAAGATTTTATTAAATCTACATAAGTGTTGCAGCAGTTACTACCATCGACTCAGATGTAGTGTGCCAACGCTCTGAAATTTCAATTTTTCAGCACTTTCTACAGGGATTCCGTATGCGTATTGCTCAGGTAGCACCATTGTGGGAACGAGTTCCGCCTCCTGCTTACGGCGGCATTGAATTAGTCGTCGGACTGCTGTGCGACGAACTGGTAAGGCGAGGTCATGAAGTAACGCTTTTCGCATCAGGGGATTCAATCAGTCTTGCAAAACTGGAATCAGTTCACCCGCAAGCTTTGCGTTTAGATAAAGAAGTCAAAGAATACGGCATCTACGAAATGCTGCAACTCAGCCGGGTTTACGAAAAAGCAGCCGAATTTGACATAATTCACTCCCATATGGGCTGCGCGGCTTTGCCCTATGCAAACCTCGTCAAAACTCCGACAGTGCACACTCTTCACGGCATTTTCACTCCGGACAACGAGAAATTATTCACCTACGCGCGCCATCAACCCTACGTCAGCATCTCTGACGCTCAAAGAGAAGGGAGACTAAATCTCAACTGTGTAGCGACAGTCTACAACGGCATCGACCATACCACTTACGATTTTTACGAAAGCCCGCAAAAGCCGCCCTACCTAGCATTTCTGGGGCGGCTTTCTCCAGAAAAAGGACCGCATTTGGCGATCGAAATTGCCAAGAAATCTGGCTGGACTTTAAAAATGGCCGGCAAGGTTGATGTGGTAGACCGCGAATACTTTGAGTCGCAAATCAAACCTCACATTGATGGCGAACAAATTCAATACTTAGGCGAAGCCAATCACGCTCAAAAAAGTGTATTGATGGGTAACGCAGCCGTAACTTTATTCCCCATTACCTGGCGCGAGCCTTTTGGTTTAGTAATGGTGGAATCGATGGTAACAGGTACGCCGGTCATTGCGATGTCAATGGGTTCCACTCCCGAAATCGTTGATGATGGCAAAACTGGCTTTTTGTGCCATACCGTTGATGAATGCGTAGCTGCAATTGATAAAGCAACGCAACTCAACCGCCGCGACTGTCGGGAACACGTAATTAAAAACTTCAGCGCTCAGAAAATGACTGAAGGTTACGAGGAAGTGTACCGCCAAATTTTAGCTGATAGCTTCTCGAAAAACGGTCACGCTCGGACTTTAATAGGGAGTGCTGTTTGAGTGGAGCAAAAACACCGACCTTTTGATGTCTTAACTTGCTATTCAATAGCACTTTAAGAATTTACGCAAAGTTTATAAATGTAGGGTGCGCAGTGCGTACCTTACATTCCGTTATTAGTAGCCCAGCGAGCTAATTTTCGCGTAATTCCTGATGTTAAGGCTTACGCAAAATTTATAAATGTAGGGTGCGCAGTGCGCACCTTTACATTAACCGCAATAGTTTTCCGTTCAAACATTTGAGTTATGAATTGAGAAACTTAGCAATGCGTAAAAAACAGTACAAGCGATGCGGCAGCCGATCGAACATAGCGGAGTATTAGCCAAAAACACTTTACTGCTGATTCATTGTCTGCGATCGATACCAGTCTTCCACTCTGAATTATATCGCGCTCTCCCGCGCCGTTTCGCATCAATAAAAAATTTGATGCTAAGTTACAATTTTTACTGCATTTCGAGTTGTCAATTCACCAGGATAAAGTGCTGCGATCGAGCGTTTATCTGAGGTGCAGCGCCTCAATACCCCAGCCACTTGTCTCGGGATTGTTCAGCGGTAAGGCGAAGCATATCGCAGATCGAAAAGCTCTGTACAAGTCCTGAAATTTGCTGTCAACTCACAATTTAAAATAGGAAACTCCTGGCAGATTTCAAAACAACAACTCTAGAGACAGGCATTCAACTCACAAATCAAAAACTTTAAAAACATCGCTCTTCTACAGCAACCTAAAGATATGTCACAACTTAACGGACAGCCGACAGCATTGACTGAAGAAACAGCATTTCGTGTTCCTCAAAATTCGGTTTACAGCGAACGTCCATCGATCGCATCCTTCGCTCCAGCGCGATCGAAAGTTCCAGACAGACAGCCAATTGCCTTAATTTCCGACCACGGAGATCCGGCAGCCGAAATCGGTAAAGAAGAAGCTGGCGGTCAAAACGTCTACGTGCGTCAAATCGGCGAAGCGTTAGCAAAATTGGGGTGGCAAGTAGATATGTTTACTCGCAAAACTAATCCCAGCGATCCGTCGATCGTACAGCATTCGCCTTACTGCCGTACAATTCGTTTAGCAGCAGGTCCGATCGAATTCATACCGCGCGATCGAGTATTTCAATATATGCCTGAATTTGTCGCAGCATTTCAAAAATTTCAGAGCAAAGAAGGCACGAATTATCCTCTAGTTCACAGCAATTACTGGCTCTCAGCTTGGGTAGGTCTCCAGTTAAAAAAAATGAACAACATTCAGTTAGTTCATACCTACCATTCTTTAGGTGCTGTCAAATACCAATCCGTTGCTTCAGTGCCGTCAATTGCGCAGACGCGACTTTTAGTAGAAAAGCAAATTCTCGAATCAGCCGAATGCGTAGTTGCTACCAGCCCTCAAGAGCGAGAAACGTTGCAAGAACTGGTTTCCCAGCAAGGCCGAATTGAAGTAATTCCCTGCGGGACAAACACAGAAAATTTTCGATCGATCCCAAAAGCTCAAGCCCGAGCTAAATTAGGTTTCTCGCCCAGCGACAAAATTGTACTCTATGTCGGGCGTTTCGACCCGCGCAAAGGAATTGATACCTTAGTGCGAGCCTTTGCCGCTTGCAAAACTCGCAGCGAAGGCAATTTAAAGCTAATTATCGCTGGAGGCAGCGACCAAGAACGGAGCGATTACCAGGAAAGGCAGAGAATCGAGCAATTAGTACGGGAATTAAACATCGCCGAACAAACACTGTTCCCCGGTCTCCTCAGTCACGAAGTTCTGCCTTTTTATTACACGGCCGCCGATGTATGTGTCGTCCCCAGCCATTACGAACCATTTGGATTAGTAGCTATTGAAGCTATGGCTTGCGGTACGCCTGTCGTGGCTTCCAATGTCGGAGGTTTGAAATTTACCGTAATCCCAGAAGAAACAGGTTTGCTGGTTCCCCCTCAAAATGTAACTGCTTTTGCTGAAGGGGTCGATCGAATTTTGTCGGATGAATTGTGGGCTAGAAAGCTCCGAAAACAAGCCTCAGCAAGAGTCAGCCAAAACTTTAGCTGGACGGGAGCAGCTATTCAATTAAGCGACCTTTACCGCCGCTTGCTAGCCCAGTCAATTATGGACGAACGCCTGTGGAATTTGTCTCGTTCCCGTGCTTAAAAAATTTCCGTAGGTCTTAGATAATAGGTGGTTAGTGTTAGGTGGTCGATCCTAAAACTCAAACCTCAAACCTCAAACCTAAGACCTAAAACCTCACACCTAAAACCTCAACCCTAGCTGAATTTTTGACGGACTAATGCTCGCTTCACAGGTGGCGAACTGGTTTTATTTTGCTTGAGACTTTCTGGAGCTTTCAAGACTAAACCCGATATGCCTCCGGCAATCAGTGCAAAAATTGGATTGGTCATAGCGTTCAAAACGCAGTCAAACACGTACATAGTTAAAGCTACTCCCAGGGTAGCGGCAGGCGCTACTTTGGGATTAACCCAAGTTCTGGCAGGATACTTGAACAAACAAAAAATTACCACAGGAAGCAGCAGAGAAGTAAATAAACTAACTAAACCAACAGCACCATTTACGCCAAAAGCAATAATCCACAAACTGTCAGTAACGGAGATATCATCACCGTACTCATTGTACACGCGATTTCCGCCCGAATCCCCCCAACCAAACAGAAATCTTTGCTGGGCTTTGTGTACTAATATCTCTTCATTATCAAACCTAAATTTGAGAGAAGCTGCTCGTTCTTCGCCAAATAGCTGAGTTATCACCCCAATCGCTTCATCGCTGGAGAATTGACCCGCTGCAGCAATGTATAGGTAAAAAAATATATATCCAATCAAAAATATTAAGGGCAAAGAGGTGCGAAACCACTTGGCGCAGAACAATATAAGCGCCCCCATGCCAAATAAATTATATGCTCCAGTAGAACGGCACAGCGCAAAAGCTACCATCAGTACGATCGCCAGTGATTTCATGCTCTGACCTTTAAACTTTTTGAGCGTTCCGGTTTGCCACAGCCAAAAGCCTATCAAAGCTGCTGTCATCATCCACACGCCCACCATTAAGCCGTGCTGCATGAATACTACCGGTCTCCAGCCTCCCAAACGTCTTGCTTGACCCCAATCGTCAAAAGCATTCACGCCGTAAATCATTTGGTGCATGATCGGGCCTCTCACTCCTTCAATTAAAGTAAAAGGAATGTAAGCTAAGCCTCCGGCAAAAATTCCGATTGCTAGCTGTTTCAGGCCGTCTAAACTATTAAGATACAAGCGACCCAAAAAATAAGGAAGTCCCCAAGCAATAATTTGGTTAAAGGTGGGAGAAATTGGGCTGCCATTATTAGTAATCTGTGAAACGATCGGACACAAACAGTAAACTACCATTGGTATGTCGATCCAACCGGGCTTAAAAGTAGTAATGCGCTGGGCATCGTAAAAAATAGTAGCCAGCAAAATGCCGTAGCAAGTGGCTGCCATTTTGGTGTACGGCGGCAGTATGGGAATAGGAAAAGAAGCTTGCGGCAAAAAAAGCCACGCGATAATAAAACTTGCAATTACCGCCCGCTGAGCTGGAAACCTGATAAACAGGTAGAAAACTACAGGAATCCAGCCATACATAACTACTGGGATTAATGCGGCCATAGGTTTTATTTCACAAAAACATCGCGGAACAAAAACATACTTTACCAGTAGGCCGCAGCCGGGCAGACTCCATGTTTGGCAAAAGCCAAGAGTTATGGGATCGTCAATCTCCTAACTTTCCCGAACCCCACAACTTGAAAATCGCATTCCTCTCGTGCCACCTATCGGGTGAGATGAGATGCTACTGCCGGTTAGCGGACTTTTCTGTTTTGTCGGTCGATCGGTCTTGGCGCTCGACGGCTTGGTAAAGTGCTGCCTCAAACAGATCGACCGCATCTTCCCAAGTATAAGCTGCTATTTCCTTGAGTGCAGCGTCAGACATTGCCTGCCACTGGGCCTGGGACAAGTGACAAACCTTCTCGATCGCTCTTGCCATGTCGGCCGGATCTTCGGGATTGACAAGTATCCCCCCTCCACTAGCCAGCAATTGCGGGGCCGCCCCCGCCGGAGTACCGATGACGGGAGTGCCGCAAGCCATTGCTTCCAAAATTGGCAGTCCAAAGCCTTCCGACCGGCTGGCGAACAGCCACACATCACATTTGTTGTAAAACTCTCTAAGTTTGTCTTGAGTGGGTGCCCCTTCATACTCAACATTGGCGGGAAGCGGCAAATAGGTTACTGGATCGCCCGTACCGAAAGCTACTAAGCGAAGGTTGGGGATCTTTTTAGCTGCTAGGGCAAAAGCTTCCAGAGCAATATCACAGCCTTTCCAGGGAGTGATAGTGTAGTACATTCCCACCGTAGGTACGGGCTGTTTGGTGCGCTGCTGACCCTGCGGTTCGACGTAAAATTGTTCATTGTCCACACTGGGAGGAACCAGAGATACATTTCGATCGCCGTACTGATTCGCAGCGATATCCGCCAGCCACTGGGAAACAGCTATTTTGTGCATCGGTAGAGACCAAGTTGCCTCTACCCGACCTTTGGGTAAGTAGCTAAAATTCTCATAGTGTTGCAGGAAATATACTTTTGCTCCTTTGTTGGGCGAAACTTTTGCCACCCATTCGGCCGTTTCCCACCAAGTAGCTACAATCGCATCGGCATCAGGTAAGTCCCGATCCGTAATGGGACGAAACTTGTTCAAAACCCGGCATTCCACATCTATATTGTCAAAGTGAGACGGGTCTTTTTTGCGAGCGGAAGGCCAGCCCTGACCGGCCAGCAGAGACCGACATTTTTGCATCAAAGTCGGCGGCGGCGCTGGCGTAGAAACAATAAATAATTGATGCCCCCGCTGTTGGAGAAGTTTTGTGTAGGTAGCTAACACCCTCATCCCGCCAGTAGCACATAGGTAGGGAAGAACAAAAGTAATTTTCATGAATTAATCTCTAAAGCTTGCAAATCGGCGATATTTTTTTCTACAAAATTCACAGTCTTGATATACTTACCGCCGGAGAAAGTGCGGTGATTCTTGACGCTTCATCGGATGATGCTACGCTTGCGCAGTCTTACTCTTCCTCTGCGCCCGATAACTGAAAAATAAACAGCGATCGGTTTCATAGAGTTGGCAATAAAACGACGTTAAGGAGCGCCGATCAGGGTTGGCAAGATCGCTTTTATTGTTCTCAACCGACTTTTTCTGAACCCAACGCCAGAAATAGCGATCGAAAGTCGAGCGAGTCGCCAGTCCAAATTTACCGACTGTTTCCATCAGTGATTTTAAATCCAGTCAAAAAAATCGAACACTTCTATCTTTAAAAGTAGCATTCGATCTATCTATTTACCTAAAATTGCCAGACATCACCCGAAGCACCAACATCTAAGACCGCCAATCCAGAGACATCTCAAACCTTATTTTCGGAGATGTCTAACAGCACGCTCAACTCAGTTAAAAAATTCGATGCACCGCTGTCTGAGAGAATTGTAAATGTTTGCAAGTATCACACTTTCGCCACTGTTGCCACCGGCTGTTTTGGGCGATCGCTGTAGGGAGAATGCGAGTTTACTATTACTGGAGGGTTGTCTGGTTGCGATTTATACACAGCAGCTTGTAGTCCCTGCTCGAAAAGATCTGTCGCATCTTCCCAAGTATAATTTAGCACCTTAGCGGCGGCTGCGTCGGACATGGCTTGCCACTCAGGGTCGGGCAACTGACAGATTTGCTCGATCGCCCGAGCCATTTCTTGAGCGTCTTCTGGTTTTACAAGTATGCCAGCGCCGCCGCTCAAAATTTCCGGTGCCGCACCAGCGGGAGTACCGATAACGGGAGTGCGGCAGGCCATTGCTTCCAACAGCGGCAAGCCAAAGCCTTCCGAACGGCTGGCAAACAACCACGCATCGCATTTGCTGTAAAAATCTTTGAGTTTGTCTTGGTCTGGCTGAACTACGTACTCAGTGTTGGGGGGTAGTGGCAATTCTGAAGATGGGGCCTCCAGACCGAAGGCAACTAAACGGAGATTGGGAATATTTGCCGCAGCCAGGGAGAAAGCTTTCAGGGCAATATCTGTTCCTTTCCAGGGAGTTGTAGAGTAAAACATCCCTACTGTAGGAACCTGCTGCTTGTTACGTCGCGGCGCATAAAATTGTTTGGTGTCTACACTCGGAGGCGCTAGGGAAACCTGGCGGTCGCCGTATTTAGTCCTGGCCAGGTCAACCAACCACTGAGAGATAGTGATTTTGTGCAGGGGCAGCAGCCAAGTTGCTTCTACCCTATCTTGGGGCAGGTATTCAAAAACTTCGTGGTGCTGAATGAAATAAGCTTTTGCTCCTTTGCTGGGAGAAAGTTTTGCCACCCACTCAGCAGTTTCCCACCAAGTGGCAACCACTACGTCAGCGTCAGGCACATCTGCATCGCAAATCGGACGCCAGCGATCGGTTATGTGGTGTTCTAGGCTTGAATTATCAAAGAAGGACGGTATGTCTTGAGGTGGAGAAATCCAGCCTTGTCCCCCCAGCAGTGATTTTACTTGCTGGCGCAGGCTCGGTCGCTGGTGGGGTACAGAGATAACGAATACCTCGTGACCTCTCTTTCTCAAAAGCTCTGCAAAAATGGCTACCACTCGAATTCCGCCGGTCAGACAGAGAGTAGGAAGAACAAATGTGATTTTCATCTGAAATCCCGCTAGAAACTACTGCTCGAGGCGGCGCTGCGAGCGCCTGTACAAGAGCTGGACAGGAAAGAGGGGCGGGTGAATGTTGATTGCCGCTTTCCCAGTGTGCAGGTAAAAACAAGCTGGCGATTTACAACACCCCAGTATCGATCGACAATAACTTCAGGCTCCTATAGCTGATATTAACGATTGATGGGATGGCAAAGTAGTTCCCTAAGGAAGAATTGTTACTTTCACCTGAGAGTCCTCCAAAAGACGGTTGCCGAAGAAAATGGGAGCGTACAGCTACCAAACACCAGTCTCAACAACCCTTTCTATCTAACATAACAGCACTTTACTCCAGAAGCTAGATGAAATTTACCGAAAACCTTTGACTGTAGGGGGTTCCAGTAGCGAGTGCTACAAAATTTTGTCGGGTTCGCTAGGCCGGCTTGGGGTTGTAAATAATGAAGGGATTTGAAGCCGGATTTCCTGCGAGTTGTGGGTTGCAAAGGACTTAACATCGGGTTTTTTGGTAACGCCCATCCCTTCGCAGTTGCCCCCAGACCTGACCCAGCGATAGGAAAATTCGATCGTGGCGATCGCCACAGCAAAAATCCCACTCCTTCAAGGAGTGGGATCTTCAAAATTTATACTGAACATCTACCTCCAGCGCGATCGGATCTCATTCTTTTTTAGGAGCGAATTTGCGCATAGCGGGGGGTGTGGGTGAAAAATTTAAATATTCGTTTTTCTCGCCTTTGTCGCCTTTGTCGCCCACAATTGTGGTTGCTGGTTTAGCAACTTTGCGAACTCTGCTGGTTCCCACATGATTGGCAACTACTCCCAAGCAGGGAATGCCAAAATTTTCCAGTTGACCTAAAACTTGCTTGACTGCCGATTGCTTGGTTTTGCGGATTGCTACAACCATTAATATGCCATTAGTGCGGGCAGCTAAAAAGTTAGCGTCTTTACTTTCAGCTAGCGGGGGGGTATCGTAGATGACTAGATCGAATAGGGCGTTTAGTTCGTCCATTAAATACTGCATTTGAGCTGAGGCAAGGCGTCGGGCAGTACCGGGTAGGGGAACGCCGGATGTCAGTACGAACAGATTATCCGCTAAGGGCGATCGTTGGATGATTTCGCTAGGATCGAGCCGATCGTCAAGCAGATTGCTCAATCCTTTAAAATTGGGCAGATCGAGCATCAAGTGGAGGTTGGGATCGTGCAAATTAGCATCTACCAACAGCACTCGCTGTCCGGCGAGGGCTGCTACGTGAGCTAGGTTTAAAGCCAGCATAGATTTGCCTTCCCCCAATGTTGCAGAGCCGACAGCTATAGATACAATCGGTCGATTGGAAGACAGAAAGCGGATGTTGGTGTAGAGAGAGTCAAAAGCTTCTATAAATTGAGAAGCATTTTTATTGTTACCGCCTTTGTCTTCAACAGCATCATAGGCGCTAGCTAGAGACGCATAGGAGAATTTTTTGGCACTTTTGTCAAGGGGAATTACTCCTAACAAAGGTGCGTCCACAGCATCTTTCAAGTCATCGGCACAGTAGAAAATACCGCGCAGCTTTTCTAAAATTATTGCTGTACCCAGGGCTAACAGCAATCCGCCGAGGGCTGCCATCACAAATTTGTTTTTGTTTTTAGAAGCAACAGGAATCAAGTTTCCTTTAGGATCTCGGGGGATGGTGGGTTCTGAAATAATTTCCCAAGGTACTTGACTTTGAGCTGCTTGAACGCGCAGGGTTTCCCGCTGAGTCAAAAGTTGGTCGCGAGTGCGGGCGGCTATTTCCAACTGCTGTTGCAGTTCGTTGTAGCGGCGGGCAACGGCCGGAAATTCTCTAGCCTTGCGGTTCAAATCATTTCTAGTCTGGATGATAGCTTGACTGCGAGCTTCTAAAACTTGTATTTGGTTGGCGGTATCAACCAATTGTTTGATCAAGCCGATGCGGATGGAATTTTGAAAATTCTGTACTTTAGAATTAGCCCTCGCGCCTGCTAAATTTTGTCCCAAAATTCGCTGTGTTTGCTGGTCTAGCAAAGCTACTAAATTCGATCGCTTGCGTTCTAAAGCTTCTACTAAAGGGTTGGCAGATTTAAACCGAGCTCTTTCTACAGCAATCTGACCTTCTACTTCTTTAACCTTTGCTAGCAATTCTTTGTATTGAGGTTCTTCACTCAAAGCAGAAGCTGCAATAGCTTCTTCTGGGGTGAAATCTAATTGTTTTTGCAAGTTTGCATAAAGCGTTTTCTGCTCTTGGAGTATTCTTTGAGTTTCTAAATCTGATGTTTCTATATCTTGAACTTGCTCTATCAGTTGCGTACCTTGTTCTTGCGGGTTTGTGAGTTTTTGCTGCTGTTGTATGACCTGCAATTCCGATTTCAGGCTATTGACGCGCTTGTTGAGTCCGGGAAGCTGGTCTTCAATAAAATTAACGCCTTCACCAATGCGAGTTTTGCGTTCGTCAAGACTGTATTTTAAATATTTCTTTTTTGTTTCTTGCAAAACAAGTTCAACTAATTGAGGGTCTTGACCGATAAAGCGGACTTCTAAAATTTTAGTTTGATCTAGCATATTGTTCCCCAGGCGCAATACCACCAATCCTTTTTTAAGAAGTTCTTCAGTAAATTCGGGGTAGCGCTTTCTAACTTGTTTGGCAATAGTTGACAGCATCTGGGGGCTTTGGAGAATTTCTAGCTGAGTCGCGTAATCCAGGCTGAAAAATTCTCGATTTGGCACTCCCCCTTCGCGGTTGGCAAGGGCTGAGGGGTCGGCAATTCTGGCTTCGGTGGTTACTGGTTCCACTAGCATCCGAAAATCGCCTTGATAAGTGCGCTTGCCGCCTTTGATTTGCCACACTGCAGCAGCGCCAACTAGACCGACAATTCCTATAATAATTATGGCTTTGCGCTGAAAAGTTCTCAGCAGAGGAGCTAGGTTCAATCCTTTTTGAGGCTGCGCGCTTAAATCTTCTCCTTCGTCGCTGGCGAATTGCTGCACCTGTCTGCTTTGGTTGCTAATTGGTACGATATGAGCGCCGTTTTCAGTTTCCATGTTGACCTCTTGGTGGTGTGTTGCTCAAATCTGCTTGATGCGATGCCGATCGACTCTTGCTATCAATCTCACGGTATCACAGGAGATTCTCGGTTTGCTGATTTAATTCGCTGTTAATATTTTACAATTATAGAAATATTTGAGTTGGGTGGCCATAGTACAGCCGTTATAACATGGTGCTTTGGGATAATGCAACCGCTGCTACCCGCTCTCATAGTAATGCTTGCGAGCATTTGCCGGCCTCTAACCTGCGGGGGAGCGTGTCGGTTTTTGGTTCGATCGAGGCTGACGGCTTGCGACACTGATTTTTCTGTTGTTGTGCCTGGATGGATGAGTGTAAATCCTCCCCAGCACAAGTAAAGCAGCGATCGCGCCAAAATTCGATCGTTTTCTACATATTCTGCTATTTTCAATTTGAACTCTCAAATGCTACGATCGACAAGTCGCTCTCAAATAAAGTAGGATTTTATACTGTATTGAAAGCCGGAAAACAGGTTGGAATCTGTGACAACCGACATCGGAACAGCTAAAAATATCAGTAAAGATCGATTGAAGATCGATCTTTCTTTACCTGTGGAGAACTCCGCTTCACAAAATCTTTAAACTTATGCACTGGACGGAGAGAAGCTGCGGGGATATACTGAAGCAGGTACAGCCCAAAATGTATACTACAATTCCGTGCTGTTACCAATGCTTTTACCGATGAGCTGTTACTGATACCTGCTTTTTTTTGACAGTTTTAAATCCCAGCCAACGCAAACATTTCAGGGAATGAAAGATGGAAACAGTTGATTTGTTGAATGTCTCAGTTGACAACTTATCCACATTAGAGTTATTGGAGAAACTGGATATAGATGGGGGTGTCGTATTTACTCCGAATGTAGACCACTTGATTAAATTGCAGTACGATCGGGATTTTTATGAAACCTACAAAAAGTGCGATTTTCGAGTGTGTGACAGTCAAATATTAATGTATGCCTCCAAGTTTTTAGGCACTCCTATCAAAGAAAAAATTTCTGGTTCTGACTTGTTTCCAGCTTTTTACAAGTACCATAAAAATAGCGAACATATCAAAATTTTCTTGTTGGGAGCTGCTGAGGGTGTGGCCAGACAAGCTCAGATCAAAATTAATGACAAGGTAAATAGAGAAATCGTAGTTGCCACCCACTCTCCTTCTTTTGGGTTTGAAAAAAATGAAGCTGAGTGCGAAAAAATAATTAATCTGATTAACGAGTCGGGAGCTAACGTATTAGCAATAGGAGTCGGCGCTCCCAAACAAGAGAAGTGGTTGGTTAAATACAGACACCAACTGACAAACATCAAAATCTTCTTAGCAATAGGTGCAACTATTGATTTTGAAGCCGGTCATAAAGCCAGAGCTCCCAAATGGATGAGCGAAGTGGGTATTGAGTGGGCGTACCGGCTGTTAAGCGAGCCGAGACGGCTGTGGAAAAGGTATTTGATTGAAGGTTTGCCGTTTTTTCGGTTAATTGTAGAACAAAAATTGGGGTTTTATAAGATGCCCTTCCACGATGGCGAAAAAACAGATCTCAAGTGGGAGGCTGAGTCTTGACTCAGCCTTGGCAGACAAGGCTAAGTTTGGGGTGGCTGGTATCCTTTTTCTAAAGCGAATTTGACTAGCTGGGCGCGATTTTCTAGCTGTAACTTGCTAAAAATGCTGCCGAGATGAGCTTGCACGGTACGGGGGCTAATAAACAGCCGATCGCTAATATGTTTGTTAGTATACCCCTGAATCACTTCCCAAAAAACTCTTTCCTCTGCTGGAGTTAAAGGCAAAGGTGCAGGTGCAGTCGCAACCGAGATAGTTGGCGGCTGCACTACTGGTGGAGGAGTGGGAGAGTTTTGCAGGATGCGGACGATCGTAGTGTGAATGCGGCGGGAGCGATCTAATTGAGCTTTAATTTTAGCTAGTATTTCCTCAGACTGAAAAGGCTTGACTAAATAATCATCAGCGCCGATCGAATGACCTTCAACTTTCGATTCTACCTCGCCTTGACCCGACAAAAATATGAACGGTACTAACTGTCCCACACTCATGGATCGCAGGCGGCGGCAAAACTCAAACCCGTCCATTTCAGGCATCATGACATCAGAAATTACTAAATCGGGGGAGTCCTTCTGAAAAATAGAGAGTGCTTCAATGCCCGAGGAAGCACATTCAACTTGATATCCTCGGCTTTCTAAATACATTGCTAAAACTGTTTTACAGTCTGCTTCGTCGTCTACAAGTAATATTTTTTCCATAGCAAATTTGCCCGATATTGGAATAAACTACAAACAGGATGAACTACAAACAGGATGCGAAATCCGTAATTTTTGAAAGGCAAGTGTGCGAGAGCTAACCAAAGCGAAAGTGGTGCCAATAATTGAGAGTAGATAGCATTCACTTCTCTCCTGCTTGTCGATCGGGCTAAACCAATGATATTGGGCCATCGATCCGCTCGTTTCACTCCCGAAATACCTGGGTCCTACTTAACAAAGCTAGCATTTTGGTCTTCCGGTGTTGGACAGACTCAATTTTAGGCATGATGGGTGTCGGTCGAGATCTTCTTAATAAAATAGCAAATTTTTTACTAGATTATTTTACACTATCTACTCAGAAATTAAAAAATATAGCTTCGATCGAGTTTCTGGAGGTAGAGATGCTCAAAAATTCTGACAGTAAGCTACCCGCTACCAATTGCTTCGCGCTACGAGAGCGCAATATGGTGGGGGATTCAATAGCCTCAAGCTACAAATGAGCGACTTAAAAAGTAGATCCAGCAACAAACACCCCACAATAATGATTCGCTGCGATCGATTTAGTTGTCGATCGCAATTATCCTCCCGTTAAGCTTCGCTATAACGGGAGACCCCTTGCGATATTTAGTGGGAGATACTGCTGGAATTTAGTTTTTACTGGCAGGAGTTAATTTGCTCTGAATTAACGGCTGTTGGGCTATTTTGCCGAGTTCGACGGAATTCAAAAGTTCCGACCATTTGAGCGTTAGTCCTGCATCCCTAGGGGAGGAGAGACGCAAATTGGCGAGAGTTGCAATGTATTCGTACCAGAGAGCTTGTTGGGCAAAAATACTGAGTCGATCGCGCTCGGAAGCTCCCTCTAATTGATTTTTCAGGGTTGGGGAGAGGTCGATGCGTTCGATCCACCCGGAAACGAGTACATTTTCTCGATCGTTTCTAGGGTTGCATTTAATTGTAAAGTACCAGTGATAGTTTTTGCCGGCTTCCAGCGGTGGCGAGTTGGGGTCGGTGGCGAGGCTGACGCTAACGATTCCCGGGCCGCTAGTTACCAGCCGGAAACTTTTTTTGTAAAGTGTTTTGTCGCTTTCGTCAGCCAGTTCAAACTGAATTGTTTTGTCGATCGCTGCTGGAACGTGGTAAAAAAATGTAGGCTTTGCCGATACAGTTCGCCCCATTGTTGATTGAGGTATCAAAGCGGTTGTCCCGCATTCGGGACCGCGCGTGCCTCCGCCTTCACGCCTTCCGGGAACGCCCTGTTCCGGTGGCTGAAATCTGTTCCACGGGGCTGCAGCCTGTTGGGTGGAGGTTCTGCTGCCGGTTTGAGAGGGCGGTTGAACTGTGTGCCAGTGGGCAGGTAGCTGCGGCTGTGGGGGGCGGTAAATGTTGTTTGTGGGGCCGTTTAAAGCCTTGGCAGATATAGGAAAACCCGCAGGGACGACTACCTGGCTTAAAGATAGAAGCAAGGAAAAAGCTGCGGTGTGTAGGGGAGACTTTTTGCACGCCATGATGAACGAGCCTTCTTGAGGAACCTAGGAAGTTTGTCACACGGTTTTATTCTATCGAAAGTTTCTGCAGATTTTGCAATCTGTTGTACTTACTTTATATCTTTGGATAGTTACAATTTGTGGTGCGAGTTTGGTTAATGGAGGACTGAGTGTAGTGTTTTTTAGTGCTGGCATAGAGGTTATACTGAGCTAGATTCGCGCTCCGGGCTCTGCGGGGAGAGGGAGTTGGACTCAACTTTTACCGAGAGTACGGTGGGAATTAACGAAGTTAAACCAAAGCTACCCAATTTGTTTGAGGGCAACTTGCGAACGAGAAAGTAAGCAATTTTGCTGGTAGATATCGAGCGATCGGCTACAACCTGCTAATCTGTTTTTCTGTACATTATCGTCGATATTTTATAATGATTCTAGATTCTGGTGTTTCTTCTGACAAACAACCTGCCCGACTGCGGACGGTAAGACCGATCGGGGTCAGCGCGCTGCACGGGATTGCATTTTTAGGTAATAGGTTGCTGGCTGTCGATCGAACTGAAGGGCTGTTATTAGAGATCGATATAGCAACCGACAACACTACTGTTTTAAATCCTTGTCAAGTGGCAAAGTTTGCAGGTGCAACCGGGCTGGCGGTTTGGGATGATACTGTTTGGTTTTCGAGGGATGAGGATATTTGTTGCTGTCGGGGGCAATTCGGGATGGGGAGATTTCTGAACTCAAACCAGAACATTTTGTTTCCCTTTCTTATCCCGCCGACGGGATTGCTGTTTGGGATTCTACGCTGTATGTTACCTGTCAGAGATCGGGATATATTATAGTTTTTGACAGCAATACGGGTAGGGAAATCACTCGTTTTTACACTCCGGGTATTGGGGTGGAAAATATTGCGGTGCGGGAGGAGGAAATTTGGGTTTGCGACAAAACGGAGCAAACTGTTTACTGTTTGGAACGGGCAACAGGCGAGATTAAATTTAGCGTTTTGACGCCTTTTGAGTCGCCTTCTGGCTTGGCTTTTTACCGCGATGCCGCAACAGGGGAAGAAGTGCTTTACGTAGCTTATGCGGGAGAGGAACTTTACATCCGAGATGACCGAATTCGGAAGATCCTTTTCAGTTGACGAAGCGCGATCGCACTTTTATTCACCCTTTATATTTTTACTACAATGAAGCAGATCGCTACGCTTTGTCTAACGGTTTTTTGATGGAAATGTCTTATGTGGAGGAATTGTCTCCTCTGGATGAGGTAGAGATTGAAAATTTGGAGTGGCGGATTGCTTTACCTTCAGAAACTCACCGACAAAAAGTGCGGCAAATTTCGGCGGTGGGGATGCCTTTTACTGAGGAAATTCTCGAAGGGGAACGGGTAGCAGTATTTAAGTTCGATCGGCTGCACGCTAAGGAACGGCGAATTTTTGGCTGGAAAGCTTTGTTAGAGGTGCGGGCAATTAAGTATCAGTTGTCGCCTCGGGATGTGGAAAGAATTCCGCAGCTATCGCCGGAGTTTGAAGCTAAGTATTTGGCGGATAATGATAATTTGGCGATGGATTCGGAGATCGTGCGATCGGCTGCTAAGGCGGCAATCGGCTCGGAAACTAATGTGTTGAGGCAGTTGTTGAGCATTCGCAATTTTGTTTACGATCGACTATCTTACGGCATTAGGCCTCATATTGATACTCCCGATATTGTACTGCGTCGCGGTATCGGTTCTTGCGGCGAATACGTGGGAGTTTTGTTAGCTTTAGCAAGGTTAAATGGGATTGCTTGCAGGACGATCGGGCGTTACAAGTGTCCGGCTTTTGCGGACAGAAAAGACGTGCCGATGGAGCCAGATTTCAATCATGTTTGGCTGGAGTTTTACATCCCCGGTTTTGGCTGGGTGCCGATGGAATCGAATCCCGATGACATTCAAGAGCGAGGCCCCTATCCTTTGCGGTTTTTTATGGGTTTGGCTTGGTATCATGTTGAAATTGGTAAGGGAATTCGGTTTCAAAGCCTCAAAAGTAATGGCGAACCTTTGAATAAGGAGGAGGTTTCTGTGGGAACGCTGGCAATCAATCACGTTCGGTTTACAATCTTAGAAGAATTGCCGGCAGTCAGTCGATAGTTGACAGTTGACAGTTGATAGTTGATAGTTGATAGTCGATCGTCGATCGTTGAGATTTGATATTTTGCAGTAGCTAATTAGCGATTACCAATTACCAATTACCAATTACCAATTACCAAGCTTTGTAGGAGGGGCTATGGAATTTAATTTTGTTAATCTTTTGATTTTTGTGGCGTTTGCAATGCTGGTAACTGTTACTGGCGGTGTCGCTTATTTGACGGCGATTGACTGGCGCGATCGCAGGCGGTTAGATGAGGCTAAGCGGAAAAAGAAATAGGTGTTTGCTGTTGACAATTTGAGCAAGTTGTGTTATTAAATGAGGCGATCGAGGGCGATCGTCTTGTTTTTTTGTTGAAGATTGGGAGTTAGATTGCGCGCGGTCGATCGACTGCGATAATATTTGTTCGTAGTGCGGACTGAAATCAGCAGATCGATCGGACTTTAGTCCGCATTACAAACTGCGCGATCGCCCTGCATTTACCAAGATCGAATCTAAGTCCACTGGCGGAAAAATGTATTTTCTTCCCAAGCAACAGCAGTTCGCTTTTCGATCGCGGCCATTTGCGATCGATTCAGAGGTTTAAATGCTCGGGCGACTTGGAAATTTTCTTCCAATTGTTTCACAGATTCGGCAGCAATGACGCAGCAATGGACGCCTGGAAGTGAAAGGGTGTAGCCCATTGCTTGGTGCATTCCGTCTAAAACTCGGTTTTTAAATAATTTGCCGTAAGCCGGGACTTTCATGGCAATTACTCCAATGTTTTTGGATTTAGCAATCGGTAAAGCGTTGGCAACAAAGGAACGGGGATGGTGTTTTTCGGCGGCGTTGAGGGAGATTAATGTTGTGTCGAAAGGATAGCGTTGCAAGCCCGCAGCAATAATCGCAGGTTCGTGATGTCCGGTAATGCCAGAAAAACGGATAATTTTTTGCTGTTTGGCTTCTTCGATCGCTCTTATGGCTCCTTTTGCGCTGAAAATTTGGTCTAATTCTTCCTTAAATGAAACGTGGTGTAATTGCCACAAATCGAGCCGATCGGTCTTCAATCTTTTGAGAGATTTTTCTAAATCTCTCCACGCGCCATCTCGATCGCGGGCAGAAGTTTTTGTTGCTAAAAATACGCGCGATCGATAGGCTGGTAGCACTTTTCCTAAATTTTCTTCGCTCGGTCCGTAATCTGAAGCCGTATCAAAATAGCGAATGCCAAGCTCGATAGCCCGTTCGATTTGCGCCCTAGCTTCTGCTTCTCTTCCCTGCTGTGACAGCGGTGTTTGTCCCGCACCTCCCAAACCGAAAATCGGTAATTTAATGCCAGTTTTTCCTAATATTCTTTCTGGCATTTTTCCTGTTACGGCGGCAGCGATATTGTTGGCGGCTGCTGCGGTTTCTGAATTTTGCTGTTCTATCGCTTTTGCGCCTGCAATTGTACCCGCTACAGCGATACTGCTCAAAATGAAATTGCGCCGAGTTTTTTTGCTGCTCACGATCGCGACCTCTGCTTTAAAACTGCTTGCTCTTTCTAATTATAATAGATTTCTCGCGGGCTGCTAGAAACCGGGTTTTTTACTCGGATTAAAGGCTGAGGGGGAGGATTTCGATCGAAAGCAAATATTTATAAAATTGGTGTAATATCTATTTGATTCCTCGACGGACTGACATACAGCAGATTCTACGTTTATGAAAGACAACCATCTAAGGACACGGCAGTGCCGTGTCCCTACAATCATGGCCCATCCTAGGGACGCGGCATTGCCGCGTCCTTACCAACCTGAAATACACTGTAGGTATCGCTGGAAAATGAAAAAAATTGCAGTTAGTTTGTTAGCTGCGGTACTGGGGTTTTCACCTGCGGCTGTCGCGCAACAGCGGGAAGAATTGGGGGATATTTGTACTGGGGAATTAGGGGCGAAAATAGAGGCGATCGCAAACCGTCCTGAATTTAGCCGATCGCGCTGGGGAATTTCGATTCAGTCTCTATCTTCGGGTGCTATTATTTACAGTCGCGACGCTCAAAAATATTTTATTCCGGCATCGAATGTCAAGCTGCTAACTACAGCGGCTGCGTTGCTCAAACTCGGTGCAAATTTTCGGATTCGGACTGTGGTTTACGGCGGGGAAAATAACAATTTGTACGTTGTCGGTAGGGGCGATCCGAGTCTGGGGGGAACTCAATTAAAATCCTTGGTGCAGCAGTTGCAGCAGCGGGGAATCAGTCAAGTAAATGAGTTAATCGGTGATGACAGTTATTTTCAGGGAAATGCCATCAATCCGAATTGGGAATGGGAAGATGCGCAAGCGGGATATGGCGCACCAATTAATAGTTTGATGTTCGATCGCAATGCGATCGAGTTGATACTTGCGCCGCAGTCGATCGGGCAACCTTTGAAAGTTACTTTTGCCGAACCGTCGCTGACAAATCAGTGGCAAATTCAGAATAATTCCGTGACTGTCAGGCAAAACGAACGGGAGTTTGTGGAGGTAGGGAGAGAGTTCGATCGACCGTTAATTCGAGTTAGCGGGCAGTTAAGAGTTGGTGCTGAATCCGAACCGGTTTACGTTGCAGTTGTCAATCCAGCTAGCAATTTTTTGCAGCGCTTTCAACAAATTTTAGCGGCTGCGGGAATTAAGGTCGATCGAAGTTCGATCGCATCTAATTCTCGCAACTTTACTCAAGAGTTAGCAGCAGTGGAATCGCCACCAATGGCGGAACTAATTAAAGAAACCAATCGAGAAAGCGATAATGTTTATGCCGAGGTTTTGTTGAGATTGCTGGGCAAAGCAACAGGCAAAACACCCGCACCGCAAAGCGATAGCAGCGACATCGGCTTGCAAGAGTTAAAAACTGTTTTAACCCAATTGGGAGTAAATCCAAACAGCTACATATTAGCTGACGGTTCGGGATTGTCCCGCCACAATTCAGTCAGTCCCGAAGCCTTGGTGCAAACATTGAGATTAATGGCTAATTCATCGGTAGCTGCTGTTTACCGCGCCTCTTTGCCAGTTGGTGGCGAAAGCGGTACTTTGAAAAATCGGTTCAATACTACATCAAATCGAGTTATTTTGCAAGCAAAAACCGGAACTTTGAGCGGAGTTTCTGCGCTGTCGGGCTATGTAGAATCACCTAATTACGAGCCCCTGGCATTTAGCATTGTCGTCAATCAATCCGACCAGCAGTCCGCAAAATTGCGAGGCGAGATCGACGAAATTGTGCTATTATTGAACAGGCTCCGCCACTGTTGAGATCGAAGAGTTAAAGCACTTTCCTTCTTCCTTCTTCCTTCTTCCTTCTTCCTTCTTCCTTCTTCCTTCTTTCTATTTCCTATGAAGTCTTTAGAATCCGAACAGCAACATATCTTTGTCGAAACCAACAATATCCGCTTGCACTGCGTTTCTCAGGGCGAGGGAGAACTTGTTTTGCTCCTGCACGGCTTCCCCGAATTTTGGTATGCTTGGCGCTATCAAATTCCTGCTTTAGCGCGCCATTTTAAAGTTGTAGTGCCGGATTTGCGGGGCTACAACGATTCGGATAAGCCGGCAAGCGGCTACGATTTAGATACGCTGAGTGCGGATATTCGCGGTTTAATCGATCGCCTGGGCTATACCAAAGCTCATATTGTCGGCCACGATTGGGGTGGCGCGATCGCGTGGCATTTAGCTCAGAAATTCCCCGAAAAACTCAACCGCTTGGCAATTTTAAACGCACCTCACCCGCAGCGATTGGTGCAGGAAATGGCAAGCAATTTCGATCAGCTACGCCGCAGTTGGCATTTTTTAGCTTTTCAGGTGCCGGGAATTCCCGAATGGTTGATCCAGCAAAATTTGAAAGATTTCTTGCAAAATGTTTTGCAGGGACAAGCGATTCGCAAAGGATCTTTTAGTGCTGAAGAAACTAAGATTTATCAGGCGGCTTTGTCAAAGCCGGGAGTGTTAGCGGCGGCGATGAATTATTACCGGCAAATGTTTCATCCCGATCGACTGTTAGCTTGGGGGCAAAAACAGGAACCCGTAACAGTACCGACTTTGGTGCTTTGGGGAGAAGAAGATGCGTTTTTAAGTCGCAAATTGGTAGAAGGTTTAGATAGATTAATTGCCGCACCGTTTAAGTTGCAATTAGTGCCGAATTGCGGTCACTGGATTCAGCAAGAAGTACCGCAAACTGTGAACCGAGAATTGCTGAATTTTCTGAGAAGTTCTTCTCGTTCTTTGAGTTTGGCATAAGGGCAAAAAAGTTTGTAGCAATAAACAAGCGAGAAACCGGATTTCTGACGAAAAATACGAGCTTTTATGCAGAATTTTTGCCAGAAACCCGAGCGAGAAACCGGGTTTCTGACAATAAATATTCGCTTTGATGCAGAAGCTTTGCCAGAAACCCGGTTTCTGACATTGGTGCAAGATATAGCAATTCTCTCTTAAGTGAGGTACAAGTTCGATCGATTACCAATTACCAATTACCAATTACCAACCCCCGCGATCGACCTCATCTACCTGAGAAATGCTATATATCGATCTCAATCATGCGGACTTAAGTCCGCACTACGAACCTTGTACCTAAAAAGTTCGCCATTCTTCGCGATTTAAAAAAAAGCCATTTCCTTGCGGATTGGTGCAAGTCAAACCATCTCGGGTAGCACTACAGGTGAAGCCCGCATTTTTCCAAGTTTGACCGTATTGTAGCGTCGGATAAGTCGCATCATAAATTGTATCTCCCGCACAAAGCACTTCGGCTTTTTTAGTTATGGGCAAAACCAAACCCGAACCCCAATCTAATTGACAATCTGAAGGTTGAGGTGGAGTTGGTTTTAGGGAACTTGCAATTTCACAACGCAAGAAATCGCGATCGGCATCATTACGATCGACTGCTTTACGCACTCGGCAATAAATGTTTTTGCTGGGCAGAAAAAATCCATCGCTGGACAACACGATCTCTCTCAACTGGGCAATAACCATCACCTCTGCTGTAGAATTAGCAGGAGCGATCGACAGATTTATCCCCCCCATGACTCCGACAAACATCGCAGTCATACCTACCTTCAAAATTGAGCGTTTCATAGTTGCTGTCACATTTATCGCACTGCTACTTCTTATTTTTGCACTCGCGCGACTGGGGACGATCGCACTTCACTTTATTTACAGCAGATTGCAGGTTTATCAAGTACGCCAGCCTGGAGAACAATCCCCCAAGGATACGGCATTGCCGTATCCCTACCTGCGATGTCTGAAGTACCTCACTTACATCCAAATTGGTGCATCAATCCCAAAGTAAATTTTCTTTCATTAATAGTGCAACCATCGCTGTTCTGGAACAAACACCGAGTTTGATAAAAATTCGGCGCACGTAAGTAGCAACCGTCCAGTGACTGATATTTAAATGCTTGGCAATACATTTATTTGGCAAGCCTTGGGCTACTAATTGGGCGATCGCTCTTTCGCGCGGACTCAGGCTAACTTCCGGTTTGTAACTTGTACTTTGCATAATTTTGTAATTTGTTTGTAGCTTCAAACTTCATCAATTAATGGCACAATTCCAAGTTTTTTCTAACTTTCGATCGGTAAACTTTCCAATCTAAACTCTACGTCTCATTCGAGCGGCAAATCGGCTCTTGTTGATTGTTTTAATCTGGCGATTATTTGCCTAAACCCGCAACAATCGCATAGCAAGTCAATTGACACTAACATCTTGGAGCAAATCAAAATGATAGATTTTTATTCACACTTTAAATTGCAGTTTTCAAGTTTTTTCTCCTCCCATAAACCCGATTTTTTCTAGCCTTCCCACCCAGAAACTCCTAACTTCTGTCAGAGAAACTGCGTTTCCGGATCTTTTACGTTTCTTTACAAACAGCCTGGAATCTACTGGAATACCCGTAAGATTCGCTGCGATCGCAGTTCCTTACTTACGTGTATAAATTCATTCTGCTGCTTTCTATTGACACCTGCAATGAGTTTGAGGTTAAAGCCCGAAAGGCGGCGATGCGGGCGATCTTATCTGAAGGGAGATGAAGTAAACTGAAGTAAGGTGAAGTAAATAGTTGATAGTTGATAGTTGACAGTTGATAGTAAGTAATTCTCCCACAAGGAAAAAAGGAGGAACAGTAGAAATTCTATTTTTTCCTTCATTTCTCTTCTGTCTTTAAAATATAGTTTGTAGTGCTGACTTAAGTCCGCACTACGAACCTTACTTATTGCGGTCGATCGAATTGACGGTACAGCAAGATTCTAGGTTCGATCGGTTGCCTCTTCTTCGTCAAACTTAACTTGTCGGTAGATATCGGCGATCGCGATTTCCACACCCACCGATTCGAGCAACAAACTCTCTGCCAAACTATACTCGGACAACACCCATTTCCCCTGTTCGTTGCGCCGAAAAACTTCCACGCCCGGTTGCTCGACTTGTACGAGTACGTATTCTTGCAATGTTGAAGATTTGCGGTAGCGAGCAAACTTCGTGCCGCGATCGATCGCTTCTGTTGAAGGCGATAAAACTTCGATAATTAAGGAAGGAAATTGCACGAATTGCTCGTCAATATCGCGCTCGTCGCAAGTTACTACCACATCGGGATAAAAATACTTTTGTCCCGGCTGGACTTGCACTTTTACATCCGCAATGTAAACCTCGCAAGAGCGATCGGCAAGAGCATCATCGAGCAATTTCGAGCAATTGAGAGAAATCCGATTGTGATATCGAGTGCCACCGCTCATCGCAACCAATTCTCCATCCCAATATTCGTAACGTTCCTCTTGGGTGGGTTCCCAAACTAGATATTCCTGCGCGCTCATCAAGAGGCGATCGGATAAATCAACCATTGTTCGATCGGGGAATGATTTATCTTTACTAGCATAACGCAAGCCGATCGCGATTTGCGTAATTAGTATAAAAACTATAATATTTGTTGGAGGTCGATCGCAGCGAAACCCAACGTTAAAGTTGGATAAACTTAGTTTGAGGTACGAACCCTCCGTTTCACTCCGCCCAAATTACAACTCAGAAAATTAAATTGAGGATAAATCCATGACTATCTTGACAGTTATCGCGCGCATTCAAGCCAAACCAGGAATGGAAAAGCAAATGCAGCAAGACTTGCTAGATATAGTGAAACCAACGCGCTCTGAGGCAGGTTGCATTACCTTTGATTTGCTAACAGACACCAACAATCCAACCATTTTTATGCTCTATGAAAATTGGGAAAGTCAAGCAGCTTTGGACGCGCACTTCGAGCAGCCATATGTTAAACGGGTGCTAGCAGCCTATGAAGTTACCTTAGCAGAGCCGATCGCGGCAAACTTCTTGAGAAAAATTGAACCATGAATGAGATAGAACCTCATGAACGATCGAACGTCCAAATATCATAAAATCTATGACGTGGTGAGGCAAATTCCCCCAGGAAAAGTCCTTACCTACGGTCTAGTTGCTGAATTAGCTGGATTGTACGGTAGGTCCAGGTTGGTGGGTTATGCTTTATTTCGGGTAGAGATAGATTCCGATATTCCTTGGCAGCGAGTAGTTAACGCTAAGGGCGAAATTTCCTATTCTGAGGCGAGATGCGGGGGCGATTATTTACAAAAAAACTTACTAGAAGAAGAGGGAATTGAGTTTATTAAGGGCGATCGCATCGATCTGAAAAAATATTTATGGCGAGTGCCGATTTGTCTGCCCGAATGATATCAATTTCGGTTGCACCGTCAGGATGCCAAAAAGACGGCAATGCCGTTTCCCAGATCGATCGTAGGGAAATGGCACTGCCAGATCTTAACTGTTTTGGCTCGTGACTGATGGCTAAAAAACTTAGATTTATTCTGCCAAATCTTCTAGCATTTCATCCTCATCATCAAGATCTTCCTCATCATCCTCAAGGTCATCGACAGGAGCAACAGAATTAGCAGAAACCACAGCCCCAGTAGCCAGTTTTTCTTTTACTAGCAGCTCGATTTGACTTCTAAATTCCGGTTTTTCCTCCATGTTCTTAATCACATTGTCCCGCCCTTGAGCAATGTTGTCGCCGTTGTAACTGTACCAAGAACCTTTTTTAGTAATTACTCCCATTTCTTCCGCCAAGTCAGTCAAACAGCCCAAAGTAGAAATGCCCTTGCCAAATACAATGTCAAATTCGGCAATGCGGAAAGGCGGAGCAACTTTATTTTTAGCAACTTTAACTTTAGTGCGGTTGCCGTACTCGTCCGAGCCTTTTTTCAAGGTTTGAATCCGACGGATATCGAGCCGCACGCTGGCATAAAATTTGAGAGCATTACCGCCCGTTGTCGTTTCGGGATTGCCGTAAGTTACGCCAATTTTTTGCCGCAATTGGTTGAGGAAAATTACCGTACAGCCGGATTTGCCGATGTTACCGGTGATTTTTCGCAAAGCTTGGCTCATCAAGCGCGCTTGCAAGCCCATGTGAGAGTCGCCCATGTCGCCTTCAATTTCGGCACGGGGAACCAAAGCCGCTACAGAGTCAATTACTACAATATCTACAGCGACGGAACGCACGAGTTGATCGACAATTTCCAGGGCCATTTCCCCGGTGTCGGGCTGGGAAACTAACAGATTTTCAATATCGACGCCCAAAACCGAGGCGTAGGTGGGATCGAGGGCGTGTTCGGCATCCACGAAGGCGGCGATTCCGCCGGATTTTTGTACTTCCGCGATCGCGTGTAGGGCGAGAGTGGTTTTACCGGAACTTTCCGGGCCGTAGATTTCGATCACTCGGCCTTTGGGTAAGCCGCCTCCCAAAGCGATATCCAATGTCAGTGCGCCCGTGGATATCGTTTCTACCTTCATCCGAGTGGCGTCTCCCAAACGGACGATCGCGCCTTTACCAAAGCTGCGCTCGATTTGTTGCAGTACCGAACTCAGGGCTTTTTGCTTTGCAACGTCTTCAGTCCCAGTTTTTGTTGAGGTATCTTTTTTTGGCATTTGCGGTACGCGGGTACACCCCTCGCGGAGTTTGTTGATTAACTGTACAACACGTATGTTAACAGGTATTTTTGGGGGCGGCCGGTTCTGGGCGATTTGATTTAGAAATCTTTATGTTGCTGGTGTTCGGGCTGCTAAGGGCAAGGGGCAGGGGCAGGCGGCTGCTATGGTAAAGGAACAAGCAAAAGCTTCAGTGAATGTAGCGAATGTAGGGTGCGTCGCTGCGACAATTCTGGCTGTTAACGACTAATATAATAGCGACGCACCGCACCGTATCGCCAGAAACCCGGTTTCTTGCTGGCTTCCAGACAAATACTCTGTTGTGTGAGTTCGAGTGGCTGCGTGTCAGAAACTGGGTTTCTGGCATAAACTTTGCAACAAAGCCTGTATTTATCGTCAGAAACCCGGTTTCTTAGATCTTAATGTAAGTAAATTATGGCATCTACAACTGAGCGATATAATTCGATCGATCGCCCCAACCAACGCTGGCTGCTAATCTTATTAACCGCTGCCATTATATTAGGTATCGGATTTCGCTTTTTCCAGCTCGATCGCAAACTTTACTGGCATGATGAAGCTTATACTTCGCTCCGGGCGGCCGGTTTTACCAGACAAGAAATCGATGACGAACTCTTCCAAAACCGCCTGTTTCCCGCCCCCGAATTGCAAAAATACCAACAGATCAAACCGGGAAGCACCGCAACAGACACAATTAATTCCCTCGCACTAGAAGACCCGCAGCATCCGCCTCTATACTTTCTCATGGCTCGATTTTGGATGCAGCAATTTGGCAGTTCTCTAACAGCTTCTCGCAGTTTGCCGGCGCTACTGAGCTTGCTGTCCCTGCCTTTAATCTACGCTTTAGCTAAAGAACTTTTTGCCTCAAATTCAGCTTCGTTACTAGCAACTGCTTTGTTAGCTTTATCTCCCTTCGATATCTTGTTCGCTCAGACAGCAAGACAATACAGTTTGCTAACGGCAACTGTTATCGGCAGCAGTTGGCTGTTGTTGAGGGCAATTCGCTTGCAAAAGTGGTATAATTGGGTGTGGTATGCGCTGGCGATCGCCCTCGGTTTCTACACTCACCCATTCTTTAGTTTAACATTAATCGCACAGGCAGTTTTTGTAATTTTTTACTGGCTGTTTGTCACCAGAAAAGAAGTGCAAGGGCACATCATCAATTCCCAATTTTTCTTAGCAGTAACCGCAGGTTTAATCTTGTACGCGCCTTGGATTTACGTACTGGCGACCAATCTCTCGCGAGCGTCAGCTACGACAGACTGGACGCGAGTATCTCCCGGTGGGCTTTACCTGGCTAAATTGTGGGCGCTCAGTTTTACAGCCATATTTTTTGACCTCGATTTCGGATTCGATCGCATTGAAACTTACCTGCTGAGATTGCCGTTTGTGCTGTTAATTTTTGCGGCTATTTACCAAATTTGCTACCGAACTCATACTGCAACTTGGCTGTTTGTTTTAACATCAATTTTCGTACCTTTTATAATATTAGCTTTGCCGGATATAATTATTGGAGGCAAGCGATCGGCAGTCAGTCGCTATTTGGTTTCCTGCTTTCCGGGAGTGCAGCTAGCTGTTGCCGGCTGGCTGGCTGGCTGCATCAACACTCGGCCGTTGTTCGGCAAAACTATTTTATCAGCAGTGTTGGCAGCTAGCATAGCATCCTGTACGGTCAGCGCTTTTGCTGATACTTGGTGGAGCAAAGACTTGAGCTATTTCAACGCTGAAGTTGCCAGAAATATTAACAAAGAAGCGATAGTCAATCGCTCGATTAAAGATACAATTGTCATTAGCGATCGCGGCAATGATTTTACAAACATGGGAGATTTGCTATCTCTAAGTTACTTGCTAGATAAAGATGTGCGATTGCTGCTGCTGAGCCAGTCACCAGATATCGATCGCGTGAGAAAATATGTAAATCCTCTCGCGTTCCGGCCTTCGGAAAACTTGCGATCGGCACTTAAGGAAAAGCAACGCCGGTTAGAGCCGATACTGGAATATGCCAAACTTTTTCGAGTGCGGCGGAATGATTAGATTTTAGATTTTAGATTTTAGATTTTAAATTTTAGATTTGAAAATTTAAAATTAGAAAGTTAAAATGATATAGCATACCTAAACGAGCGGTAATAGCTCTAGCATTTATTAAGTAAAAATGTAGGTGGCAATTAATTACCAATTACCAATTACCACTCACCAATTACCAATTGCCAATTACCGATTCCCAATTCCCAATTACCAATTACCGATTCCCAATTACCAATTACCAATTGCCAACTACCAATTACCAATTACCCAATTTGAATATTTAAGGTAAAACCAAATGCCAGAATTAAATAATTCACCTTTAGAATCAGTGCTGCAATTTCGCAAACTGCAAAGCGAACTGCGGGAACGCTGGCGGGCCATAGAAGAATTCGATAGCGGAGATTGCGACATTATGGTCATTCCCTCCCTCAGTTTAGACCAACAAGAAATGCAGAAAATTCCCGGCGCGCATCACTACGAGGAACGTCATTTATTCTCATTAATTCGCCTGCGAAATCCCCGCACGCGCTTAATTTACATGACTTCCGAACCGCTGCATCCTATGATAATTGATTATTACTTGCAACTGCTGCCGGGAATACCATTTTCCCACGCGCGCGATCGACTGTTAATGTTTTCCACTTACGACGCTTCCGCCAAATCTCTCACCCAGAAAATCTTAGAACGCCCCCGCTTGATGGAACGCATCCGCCAAGCAGTACGGCCGACAAAATCCTATATGATTTGTTACAACTCGACGCCTTTAGAACGCGAGTTATCTGTTAAATTGGGAATTCCTTTATGGGCCAGCGACCCCGATTTGCTGTACTGGGGAACAAAAAGCGGTAGCAGGCAAATTTTTCAAGAATCCGGCGTTCCTTATCCAGACGGATCGGAGTTAGTTTGGAATGCAGAAGATTTAGCAAAGGTGGCGGCCCAATTGTGGCAAAGACAGCCAGACTTGCGGCGGATTGTAATTAAGCTGAATGAAGGTTTTTCTGGGGAAGGAAATGCTATTTTGGAATTGAGTTCGATCGCCGGTATGTCCGATCGAGACAAAACCAAAGCCATCGCCGAGAGTTTGCCAAATTTGCGCTTTCAAGCAGCAGGAGAAACTTGGAAAAACTTCAGCAGTCGCATACCGGAATTAGGCGCGATCGCCGAAGCATTTATCGAAGGAGAAACCAAGCTATCTCCCAGCGTTCAAGGTCGAATTCTCCCCAGCGGCGAAGTCGAAATTCTCTCCACCCACGACCAAATTTTAGGAGGGCCCGACGGTCAAATTTTCTTAGGCTGTCGGTTTCCGGCCGACGAATCCTATCGAATAGCGTTGCAAGAATTGGGTTGGAAAGTAGGACAAAAGCTCTCGGAAAAAGGTGCTTTAGAAAGATTTGGAGTGGATTTTGTTGCGGTACAGCAATCTGACGGTAAGTGGGACATTCAAGCAATCGAAATTAACCTGCGGAAGGGAGGCACAACTCATCCGTTTATGGCATTAAAACTACTAACAAACGGTCGGTACGATCGCTCTACAGGATTATTTTACAGCCAGCAGGGGCGTCCTAAATATTATGTCGCTTCCGACAATTTAAAAAAAGACCGCTATCGCGGATTGTTGCCGAACGATTTAATGGATATTATTGCTGACAATCAACTGCATTTTGATACCGGTACGGAAACAGGGACTATTTTTCATTTAATGGGTTGTTTGTCGGAGTTTGGCAAATTGGGACTGACGAGTATCGGCAATTCGCAACAAGAAGCAGAGGAGATTTATAACAAAATTGTGAAAGTGCTCGATCGGGAAACATAAAAGATTGGGAATTGGGAATTGGGAATTGGGAATTGGGAATTGGGAATTGGGAATTGGGAATTGGTAATTGGTAATTGGTAATTGGTAATTGGTAATTGGGTAATTGGTAATTGGGAATTGGTACTGCCCACTGTCAACTGTCAACTGTCAACTGTCAACTGTCAACTATCAACTGTCAACTGTCAACTGACTTCTTAGATATATTGCGAACCCGTTGAATTAAAACATTTACCGCATTCGTGAGCGCAGACATCCAACCTTTTAGAAGATGAAAAACTTGCTGTGAGGTCTTCGCGAAACCAATCACTTTCTAGCACATCTTGCACGGATTTAGTTCTGAGACAATTAAAACCCTTGCCGTACTTTTCAATTAAAGCCAGCATTTGCGGCCTGTAATTGTCGTTATAAACAGCGTATTTAGTATGGCTGACCCAACAGCAAGGCCAGAGTTCGGCTTCAAAACTGATGAAAATATCTTTGCTGGCTTGAGTTTGACAGCTAATTTCTACATTCCGGTAGTAATTGTTGATGCCGCCGTAGGTTTCTACAGCTTTCATAAATTCGCCGGCTTGGGGATTTTGATATTGTTCCAGGGATGGGGGTTGGAGTTCTTCGCTGGCTGGTTTTGAAGGGACAGACTGAGGCGGTTCTGGTGCTTGAGAAGCTTCAATAGCTATAGCTTGACACCACGCATAATTGGCTTTTTCCGGTTGCCCCAACTGCGTCAAAACCTTAGCTAAATTTCGATAAGCTCCGGCAAAATTGGGTTGCAGCTCGATCGCCTTTTGGTAATAAACACTAGCTGCTTGCCACTGTTTGGATTGAGCGTAGAGACTGCCGACATTAGCATAAACTTCGGGAAAATTCGGCTGAATTTGCAGTGCCTTGGCATAAGAATCGGCTGCTGATTGCATCCGTCCCAAACCTTGAAAAGCGTTGCCTAAAGTTTTGCAGGCTGCAGCCAAATTAGGTTGAATTTTAAGAGCTTGTTGGCAGGCTGCGATCGCCCCTGACAGATTCCCTTGTTTTAAACATTCCTCAGCTTTTTCTTGCAACTGAACCGTCGCTTTTTCTTGATGCTGGGGGGCTGAAATATTAGCTGATATTTGGTTTTGGCGATCGCTATTAGCAGCAGCTACTTGAGAGTTATCTACCTGTTGTTGCTGTTGTTTTGTCGATTGTTGAGTAAAAAGTTCTTGCGCCACAAAACGAGAGGTTGCTTTCGGTACAAACTCGACAAATCCTAATTGTTTCGCTAAATCCCGCGCTGCTTCTACTTGGTGCTGGTTGTGTTCAAAAATTAAGTAGTGCCAGACAGCTTTTCCCCCCGCTTGGATGAAGGCATTAACAGATTGCATTATCCTGTCCCAATTGGTATTTTTGCGGTAAATGCTGTTAGTATCAGCCAAGCCGTCGATACTAAAAGTTACGCGATCGAATTCTCCTGTCATCGCCTTTGCCAGCGCTTGCCACCAGTCGGGATTGCGCCCGCTACCGTTGGTGTACATACCGACATGAGGAACTCCCATGCGATGCCAATATTCGATCGCGGGAATGGTGGTATTGCTAGTCATAGCATCGCCGTAGTTGCCGCACATATATACCAAATCCAACTGAGAGCAAAACTCTTTGGGGAAAATTCTTTCAATATCCTCCATCTTTAATTCTGCCGCCGGCAAAATCGGGTTATCGGTGCGGGGACACTGCGGGCAAGCTGCATTGCACCGGGAGGTAATTTCTACGCTGACTCTCCTGATATCTTCGTATTTTAAGTACATGATTTTTATCAATTGCTGTTGTGAATTCTGACAGCAGACGCGACGATAGCTATCTGAGTTCCGAAACTTAATAAAAATAAACAACTGCGACTCGATCGAGCCGCAGTTATTCAATTGCAGTTTCTGATTCCTGGAGGCAGAAACCGGGTTGTTTGTATATTAAATACTGATGAAAAACCCGGTTTCTTTAGGATTGATGCGCAATTTTGTTGAGATTAATCCCTACCGTTGATAGCAATCAACAATCGCAGGATAAAGATGAACAAGTTGATGTAAGTAAGATACATCGACAAAGCAGCAGGCAAATACTGATCGTCGCGGTAGCTGCGGGGTAGAATGTAAAAGTCTACAACGGCCGCGCCGGCAAACAGAAATACACCGATGCCAGAAATGCCAATTTCCAACCAAGTTGGCGTATAAACGCCGAAAATTGAAAGTAGAAATTGAACGCCAACGACAACTAACAAAGCAATGACACCCAAACTAACAGTTTTGGTGAGTGCCATACCATCTGTTTCGGAAAGATTCGAGCCGATTTGGCGGGCGGCGATGAAAGTAATGCCGCAGCCGAGGGCGGCAAAACCGATGCCCGAGATGCCGACACCTTGGGTTCTCAGGGCTGTAAATACCAATCCGCTGAGGGTGTAGCCGGAAAGCAGGCTGTAGGTAGCCAGCAGGGGCAAAGCGGTATTTTTGTTGCCTTGTTCGGCGGCACCGCGCGCGACAAAGAATAGAATTAATTCTAGGACGATCGCGCCGATGAATGTGGGAAAAAAGATCGCCGGATAACTGCGAATCACTCCGAGGCCTCCGTAGGTGCCGATGGCAGTTAAGACGAGTCCGCCACCTACGAAGGGAAGAGCGTTGGCGATGACATTGGGGCCTACCAGAGCCTGGTTTTTGGCCTCGCGCACGGCTTCGCGGAAATTGCTAGTGTTACTCACGGTAATTTACTTGATTGTCGCTAACGATTGCTACTCATATTCTGGCAGCTTTACCCTTTGTTTGCAAAAATTGTAGAATTTTAAAGATTTGATAAAGAAGGGGGTTTTTGTCAGTAAAAAGCTGTTATTGATTGATTATAATCGGTAGCGTATGGCTTGTGCCCTCTCGTTGCCGTATGGGGAGTCGCAGTGTGTAAATACAATCTGTGTAAATACAATCTGTGTAAATACAATCTGCGTAAATACAATCTGCGTAAATACAATCTGCGTAAATACAATCTGTGCAAATACAATCTGCGTAAATACAATCTGCGTAAATACAATCTGTATAAATACAATTGTCTAACGCCGCAGGGCTATTCTTTAGCTTAATTAGCAGGGTGATGTCAAGGTGGATGAAATCGAAGATAGGTCAATTGCTAAGGTAGCTCAGACAGGGGATGCCCAGACAATTAATGCTCAGACAATTAATGCCCAGACAATTAATGCCCAGACAATTAATGAAGAAATTTAGCTCGATCGAAACATTGCTAAACCGGTAATATCTAATGCCTAATATTTTTCCTGAAAAGTTTTTGACGCCTGCCGCCGGGATTTTATGTGCTGTAGCAACAGTTATTTGGGCTCCAAAAGCTGCGACTGCATTTGATGTTCCAGCGATTTCGATCGCTCCTAAATCCTCTGGATTAGAGAATTTGTTTTTGGTTCAAGCCAGCCCGCCGAGTCCGGGTAGAACTTCGCCAACTCCAAGTCCTGGAAGGGTAATTCCGGTGCCGCTTCCGGTAAAAATTCCCGAACCTTCGACGGTGGTAGGACTGGGTTTAGTGGCGAGTTCCCTAGTTTTGACTCGGCGGCGGCGGCAAAGGATGGACTAACAGTCCGCAAATATCTTGACAATTAAGGCAGAAAGCAAAATTAGATCGTGCCCGATCGATTACCAGTAATAAAAACAGTTCGCTCACGTCCGAACAACTGTCAACTGTCAACTGTCAACTATCAACTGTCAACTGTCAACTGTCAACTGTCAACTATCAACTATCAACTATCAACTCTCAACTATTTACCCGATCGCATCTCGCAAAGCATTTTTAGTCATAGCCGCGATCGACTGTTCGGTAGCCTTAGGCAAATGATAGTATTTACCGCCCGCAGTCTTCGCCAACTCCTTCGCAAAACCAGTAGAAATAAATTTGCTCTCTGTATCTATCACCAACAACTGCATTCCCAAACCGCGAATTTTGGCAGCAATTTCTAACAGTTCTGCCTTAATATCCGGCTTTTCTCCCTCTAAAATCGGTTCGCCCAAAGAACGGGCTAAAGGAATATTTCCCCTACCGTCAGTAATCGCCACAATTGCCACTTGACCGATATCTCCCGACTGCTTGGCATTCACTCCCACCCGCACGGCTTGCGTCAAACCGTGGGCCAGGGGCGAACCGCCGCCGCAAGGCAGCCTTTCCAAGCGCTTGCGGGCTAAAGCGATGGAACGAGTCGGCGGTAGCAATACTTCTGCTTGTTCTCCGCGAAAGGGAATCAGCGCTACTTGGTCGCGACTTTGATAAGCTTCCGTGAGTAGCTGCATCACCGCCCCTTTCGCCGACTGCATCCGATTGAGGGCCATCGAACCCGAAGCATCGACCACAAATACGACTAAAGCCCCGGCTTTTCTGGCCAAACGCTTCGCGCGAATGTCCCCCTGTTCGACAAATACCCGCTTCTGACTCCCTCCCTGCGCGCGCGCGGGCGGGCACGGGGGCACCGCCCCTACAATGGCGGGTTGGCCCGACTCTTGCCCCCCCTTAGCAAGGGGGGGTTGGGGGGGGTTAGTTCCTTTGGCGGCGGGCTTTTTGATAGGGTGCGGCCGCCCTCAGCGTCGCGTCAACCGCAATCCGGCGGACGGGACCTTTGGGCAATACGGGTTTGACGTAACGGCCTCTATCTTCGGAGAAAATGACGCTGCGGCTGCCGGATTTGCCTTGGCGGTTGGCTGCTTGGGCGAAAAACAGCACGCTGGGGTCGAGAATTACTCCCTCCGGATCGAACAAAAATTCTTCGGGAATGTTAGTTTCTTCTTGTTCTGGCGGATCGGGTTTGTCTTCGTCTTCTTCCTCTTCGTCTTGTTCTTGTTCCGAGTTGTCTTGGGGCGGCGGTGGGGGTGGGGGCGGCGGCGGAGTTTCTTCCGGGGGAGTTTGAACGATGGTGGCGCGGGGGACGATGACTAATTCTACGGCGCGGCGGAGGTCGTCGGCGTTAACTTCGGTGCGTCCGTCGAGGGCGGCGCAGGCTTTGGCGGCGCGGACTGCAAATAGTTCGGCGCGGTGTCCTCGCACGCCGCCGCGAATGGCTTCTTCTACTAAATAAACGATTTGTTCGCGTTTGATGGTGACATCTTTGAGCCACTCTCTGGCTAAAATAATTTGAGTTTTGAGGTTGTCGGTATCTTCGGCGTATTGGTTGAGGAACTGTTGGGGTGAATTGGAGTAGGATAGGGCTCGATCGACGGCTTGGATTCTTTCATCTATTTCGAGGGCGGCATCTGCGGAAAGGGCGATCGCAATTCTGTCTAGCAAATGTTCTCTGAGCGGCCCTTCTTCGGGATTGTAAGTGGCGATAAATAGAGGCTTGCAGGGATGCTGAATGCTGATGCCTTCGCGTTCTACTTGATTGATTCCTTCGGTTAAAACTGTCAGTAATTGGTTGGCAATGTTGTCGTCTAACAGGTTGATTTCATCTACATAAAGTACGCCGCGATTCGCTTGGGCTAACAATCCGGGTTGAAAAACTGTTTCGCCGAATTTGACTGACTGTTCGACATCGACGGAACCTAAGAGCCTGTCTTCTGTAACTCCTAGGGGAATTTGGACGAAGGGTGTGGGAATTATTTCTGTATTTGGGTAATCGGTATTTGCAATATCTTTTCCGTTATTTGCTGGTGGTGGAAAAGCAGGCACTTCTAGCGGCGGTTCTTCAGGATTGGCGTTGTAAAAAGAGCCTTGAATAATTTCGATCGGCGGCAGTAAAGAATGCAGGGCGCGGGCCATTACTGATTTTGCCGTACCGCGACGACCCGCGATCGCCACCCCTCCCAATCCCGGATCTATTGCTGCTAGCAGCAGGGCTAATTTGATTGCTTCTTGCCCGACTACGGCTGTGAGGGGAAAGGCTGTTGCGGGCGGACTGATGTTAATTGCGGGCATAAGATTTGCGGATGTAAAAATTTAACTTAATGTTTGGACTACTTATTGAAGGATGTTAACTTATATGGATTGTACATTAGTGTGCCTCCATTGAAGTTGATTTTTTTCGGCAGCGGCGATCGCAAGTTTTAGGACTGCACCATCGGGCGGGGATCTGTTGGCTGCCGTGGCGACTGTGTTTGTAATAGTGTATTTGAGAGAGCGCTCTGCTGACATAAAAAACTTCGGGCGATCGCAACTCTACTAAAAGAAATTGTTTTCCTGTAATTTTTCCCCGAGTTTACTCTTTTAGCGAGAGGATTCCCGCCCGGTACAGCTAAAAATCAGCGCTTGGGCTTATTGACAAATTGCCGTCAATATAGTAACCTACTGCATAACGATCGGGATTAATCTTTAAGTTTTAATTGAACAGGGGAAACCAATGGAAAACGTGCAAGCTGCGATCGCTGCGATAACATTTATCGGTGTAATTTTCCTAGTAATGACCGAGTGGATACACCTAACAATCGTGGCTTTTTTGGGAGCGATGATCCTGATATTTACCCACGTTATGACATTAAACAACGCGATCGAATATATCGGTCGCAGTCACGGAACCCTGGGCTTATTTTTCGGAGTCATGGTAATAGTCAGAGCCTTTGAACCTACCAAAGTATTCGACTACATGGCAACTAAAATGGTGATTTTGGCGAAAGGGAAAGGCAAAAATTTGTTGTTGGGCATTGTCGCAATCACTACCCCAATTTGTGCTGTTTTGCCAAATGCGACGACTGTCATGCTGCTAGCGCCATTAATTCCGCCAATAGCTGAAGAAGTCGGGGTAGATTTTGTGCCGTTACTGATTTTAATGGTATTTGTAGCTAACAGTTCTGGATTGCTGACGGTCGTGGGCGATCCGGCGACATTTATTGTCGGCGATGCTATTAACATGAGCTTTGGAGATTATTTAGCTCAATTAAGTTTGGGCGGGGCGATATCAGTAGTAGTTCTAGTATCGATTCTACCTTGGCTGTTTCCCGAAATTTGGCGGAAAAGATTAGATGACTTGGAGCATTTACCTCACCCACAAATTAACCATCCGCGAGTTTTAGCAGTAGGTGGCTTAATTATAGCTTTCGTGCTGACCTTTTTTGTAATAGGAGAGTCTTTGCCCGTGCCAATTGCACCTGCGGGGGCTGCTTTGTTGGGGGCTGCTTTGGCCATGCTGTTAGCTCACCACTCCAAAATAGATTCTGTTAACAATATATTGCGAGATTTAGATTGGAGTACGCTGTTATTTTTTATGTCATTTTTCGTGCTAATTGGCGGTTTGGAAAAAACTGGGATTATCGCCAATCTGTCAGGTTTTTTAGGAGTTATTTTAGGGAAAAATATCTTTATTGGTTCTTTAGCTTTGTTATTTTTCGTAGGCGTGCTATCGAGTGTGGTGCCAAATATTCCGCTGGTGGTGGCGATGGTGCCGCTGTTAAAACAGTATGTTGTCAATGTCGGCCTCGCACCAACAGAAGTGCTGAATCCCGATTTTGCAGGCCAGTTTCCAGTCGAAGTTTTGCCACTATTTTATGCGATGATGTACGGGGCAAATTTAGGGGGAAATGGCACTTTGATCGGAGCTTCTTCTAATGTAGTAGCGGCGGGAATCTCCGAGCAGCACGGACGCCGGATTTCTTTTCAAACTTTTCTGCGTTACGGGATTCCGGTAATGGTGTTGCAATTGGTGACTGCTGCTATTTATGTAATTATTCGGTTTTTAATTTGAAGGAAGAAGGAAGAGTAGATCGTCGATCGTTGATAGTTGGGAATTGGGGATTAGCAATTCTCCCCATCTCCCCATCTCTCGATCGAACAACCTTCCGATCGGAGAATCTAAAATCTAAAATCTAAAATCTAAAATCTAAAATCTAAAATCTAAAATCTAATTTCATCCTCTCCATCTTTTGATAAATAAGGGAAAATTACAGTGAAGGAAGAACCGGCTCCTATTTGAGAAACTAATTCAATTTTACCTTGCAAAAGCTTGACTAATCGATCGACTATTGCTAACCCTAAACCCGTGCTATCAGGAACTTTAGCAATCAGGGAATTATCAGCTCGAAAATAAGGTTGAAAAATGCGATCGCAGTCTTCGGGGGCAATCCCAATTCCCGTATCGGCGACGCAGATAGCCCAATGTTCGTCTGACAGCAATTGGCTGGTTACAGTAACAGTACCGGCTTCAGTGTAGCGAATGGCATTGCTCGTTAAATTGGTGATAATTTGCTGCAGGCGCAAGTAATCTGTTACAACTCGATCGAGCTTCGGATCGCATTCCACAACTATTTTTAAACCTTGGGCTTTTGCCAAAGGCTCGACTATTTCAACAACAGTGCCGATCGCCTCTTCCAAGTTTATAGTGCTTAGCTGCAATTTTATGTATCCCGCTTCGTAGCGCGAGATTTCCAGCGTATCGTTAATTAATCTCAGCAATTGCCTGCCGTTAGCCAGAACTTTATCAATATGCCCCAAATTGGAAACAGAATCTTTAAGTTCGGGATGCTTTTGTTGTTGGCGCAAAAACAAATCTGAGTAACCAATAATCGAGCTGAGGGGTGTTTTCAATTCGTGAGCTAAATGAGATAAATTCTCTTGATTTGCCCGCACTAAACGAGTCAATTCTTGGTTTGTCAGTTTCAATTGATTTTGCAAATCTTCTAATTCTCGCAATCTTTCCAAAGTATATGTTTGAAAACATTTACCGATTACTTCGTCGATCGCAGTGTCAATTAGGCGGTAAGCTCTGCTGACTTCGGCGGCCGAGGCTGTTAACAATTCCGGCTCTAGGGCAGAGAAAATAACCCAGCGCAGCAAGCGGTATTCCCGCGCTCTTCAGCGTCGTAGCCTTGTTTTGCCCTGAGAGTTCCGTGTTCTAGGCTTTTTTCTACCAGAGTTTGAATGTCGCTTTCTTGGGATTGGGAAAGCATGGTTGCGATCGCTTGCAGGACAATGGGAATACTGTCGCGCACGGCGTTGTAGGTGAGTTCCTTTGCTGTTTCCAGTCGATCGTCCGATCGCACTGCTGCAATCCAGTTTTGGATAATTGTGTCGATTTTATCTTGCAGCACGAGGCTGAAATCTCTCATAGCTCTTGTTTAAAAATAAATGGCGATCGCCTTTGCTATCTCTAGATTAATTGATTAATTAACGTTTTGAAGTTTCTCGCCCTGGTTCGCTCTCCCGCCCAGGCAGGCCCATCTACTTCTCAAGACGTATTGACTGCATGAGGTAATAATGTTACAGTCAAGGACATTGGCTGAAAAAGTCAAGCCTAATCCAGTGTTGCGTAACTAAAATTGCACGATCGCACTTGCACGATCGCACTTGTAATTACGACTGGAGCGGAGGAACCAATTTTCGGGGCGAATCTTTAGAAAATTAAACAGCGCCATACTAAAAAGCGCAATTAAACATTGCCCAATTAAAAAATTGAGTGCAATTTTTGATATTTAATTCTGTAGAGAAGGACATCTCTCAGTCCTAGCCCGTCAGCTAACTTCGCAGGCATTGAGAAGAGACTGAAAAGCTAAATTCCCGAACAGGATAGTTTGGCTTCGTCAGTGTCTCCGGTTGGTATTGTTCGAGTTGTTTGTACCTGCCCCTGACTCTGAGGAATTGCAAATGTCAATTCAACTTAATTTATCCGCGATCGCAGTTGCCGGACAAGCTGTTTGGCAGCGCACAAAACCCGCTATTATCCGAGATGCAGTTTTATTACCTGCTGCGGGTTTTTTAGGAATTCTGGGATTGTGGTGGATAGTTGCCAGCTTCAAAAGCGATTTGATTCCCACCCCGTACCAGGCATTCATTGCTAATTTAGATTACATATTAAACCCGTTTTACCAGCGCGGGCCGGGGGATTTAGGCATTGGCTGGCTGTTGCTGGCGAGTCTGCGGCGCGTATCCCTAGGATTTTTGTTGGGCGCTGCAGTGGCGATTCCTGTAGGATTTTTAATCGGGATGTCGAAACCGGCAATGATGGCGCTAAATCCGCTGATTCAAATTTTCAAACCGGTATCGCCGCTGGCTTGGCTGCCGATCGCGCTATCAATTTTTAATTTAGCCGATCCGTCGGCAATTTTCGTCATCTTCATCACGTCTTTGTGGCCGACTATTATCAACACTGCTTTGGGAGTTTCTAGCGTTTCCCAAGATTATATAGATGTAGCGCGAGTGTTGGAAATGCCGCGCTGGAGGCGGATTACCAAGATAATTTTGCCTGCTAGTTTGCCCTACATTTTTACAGGTTTGCGAATTAGTTTGGGGATTGCTTGGCTGGTGATTGTAGCGGTAGAAATGCTGACTGGCGGCGTGGGAATTGGCTTTTTTGTGTGGGATGAATGGAGTCGCTTGAACCTAAGTTCGGTATTTTTAGCGGTGTTTGTCATTGGCATAACTGGTTTGCTGCTTGATTGGGGAGTTGGCAAAGTTCAGGAATTGGTAACGCACCGATCGGTTAATAGTTGACAGTTGACAGTTGACAGTTGACATTTTGTAGGGGCGGTGCCCCCGTGCCCGCCCGATCGAGTTAATAGTTGAGAGTTATCCCTCTTCCTTCTTCCTTCTTCCTTCTTCCTTCTTCTTAGTAATTGAGAATTAAATATGAAAGACAGGTTCTTTAACGAATGGAACCGCCGAGAATTTCTGCAAGGAATAGGCATGGCGGCGGCAGGAATGACTTTATCTGCTTGCGGAATTAATGCCGATCGATCGGCAAAAGGACTTACTGAAGAAGCCGCCGCTGTCAAACAGATCGTCGATTCTGGCACCTTAGAAAAACCCAACTTAACAATAGGATATGTCCCCGTTAATGACTGCGCGCCATTTGCGATCGCCTGGAAAAAAGGCTTTTTTCGCAAATACGGTTTAAACGTCAAACTCAATCGCGAAGCAAGCTGGGCAACCTCCCGCGACGGCGTGATTTTCGGGCGTCTCGATGCTTCTCCAGTGGTATCCGGCGCTGTTACAAATGCCCGCATCGGTGCCGAAGGCGCGCGCCACGCACCCCTGTGCGCTGCAATGACAATTCACCGCCACGGTAACGCGATGACGATGAATAAAGCGATGTGGGATTTCGGTTTGCGCCCGTGGCGCGAATACAACGGCAATTTAGAAGAATTTGGCAAACAATTTCGCGCTTTTTTGCAAGTCAGCCAGCAGAAAAAAAAGTTTGGGCCGTAGTTTTAAGTTCGTCGATTTACGAATACTTCGTTCGCTACATATCTGCTGCTGCGGGTATCGATCCGTTCAAAGAATTTCGGGTAATTATCGTGCCACCGCCGCAGATGGTAACTAATATGAGGATTGGCGCGATGCAGGCTTACATGGTAGCTGAACCTTGGAATACGCGGGCAATTCAAGGCAATTTGGGAGTCGGTTTTACCTTCGCCCAGGGCAAGGATGTTTGGCTGGGACATCCCGATCGCGTGTTGGGAGTAATGCAATCTTTTATTGATGAAAACCCGAAGACTTATTACTCGCTGGTTAAGGCAATGGTGGAAGCTTGTCAGTATTGCAGCAAACCGGAAAATCGCAGCGAAGTAGCGGCCTTGCTAACAGAAAGATCTTTTACCGGGGCTAAGCCTAAAACTGGGCCGATCGACAAATTTACGAGGCCGGGAATAGTTGGGGAATACAATTACGGTGGGTTTGATGAAATAGACCGCACTTTTTCATCTGAAGATACCACCATTTTCTACGATATTCCTGCAAATTTACCTCAAATACCGGGAAATCATTCAACATTCTGTGGCAGTCTCAGAGTATTTGGTTGATGACGCAAGCCGCTCGCTGGGGACACATTAAAGAGTTTCCGAAAAATGCTGAAGAATTAGCTAAAAAAGCTTGGAGAACCGACCTTTACCGCAAGATTGTAGCCGAAATGGCGATCGATTGTCCGATCGAGGATTATCAAGTGGAACCTGGGGAATTGTTTATTGACAAGAAAGCTTTTGACCCAGCGATCCGGTGGGTTATCTCAAGAGTTTTGAAATTAGAGCTAACAGCCCTAAATCTTTTTTTGTGTCTTAATTTTAAGATTGAGACAGTGGCCGCAAAATTTAACTGACAGTTTACTAAGTTTGAGGAAAATACCGTGAGTCAATACACTTTTACTTCTACTACCAAACGCCAGAATCCAGGGAATAGCGATCGCCAATTTTTGAAAATTGACAATTTGTTTAAATCGTACAAAAATGCGGGTGGCAGTGAATTTAGCGTGCTAGAAAATATCAACTTAAATATTGGAGAAACCGAATTTATTTCGGTAATCGGACACTCTGGCTGCGGCAAATCAACACTGTTAAAAATAGTTGCAGGTTTGGAAAAACAGAGTGCGGGAATGGTGCGCCTAGAAGGCAAAGAAATTCGCAAGCCGGGGGCCGATCGCATGATGGTATTTCAGCATTACGGATTGTTACCTTGGCTGACTGTGCGGGAAAACATTCGGCTGGCAGTTGATGAAGTTTTGCAAAATCTTAGCCGTGCAGATAAGATTAGTCTTGTCAACGAACACTTAGCAATGGTAAACTTAACCGCAGCAGCAGATAAATATCCCGACCAAATTTCAGGGGGCATGAAACAACGGGTGGGAATTGCGCGAGCTTTGGCTCTTCGCCCGAAAATGTTATTAATGGACGAACCGTTTGGAGCGCTGGATGCTTTGACTCGCGGCAAGTTGCAAAAACAGGTGCTTGACATCTGGGAAAATCACAAACAAGCTGCAATGATGATTACTCACGATGTGGACGAAGCTATCTATATGTCCGATCGCATCGTGTTGATGACAAACGGTCCGGCGGCGACGATCGGTGAAATTTTGTCAGTGCCTTTTTCGCACCCGCGCGACCGTCAAGAGTTGAGGGAATCTCATGAATATTACGAACTCCGAAACTACGCTTTGAATTTTCTCGATCGCTACTTTACCCAGGACGAATCATAGAACTTACGCGCGGGTATCCAGAAACCAATTTTTACGAAAATACTTCGCACTCAGCCCGCAAATTAGCTAAAAAGCCCGGTTTCTTTAGTGGGAGTGCATCCGGGAATCCAGAAACAAGAATGCAGAGAAAACAATTTACTAAGAAGAGGTCAAGCCTGTGAATCTCAAGACAATGTTAGCGCGGTTTGAAAGTGCGTTGGGGTGTCAAGGTTTAGCTGAAGAAATGGTGCTCTTACCGGAGCCAAAAACCAGAATTTCTCGCAAAAGTGAATCAGCTAAATCGGTCAACTTGATTGTTGGCTACAGCGGTTCGGCCAACAGTCAAATAGCTTTAGATATTACCCTGTGGATTGCCCATCAAACTCGTTTGGTAACAACTCAAGAAGTTACAGTTCAAGTCGTCTACGTCATCGATGATACTTGCAATTTTGCGGGAAATAATTGGTCGATCGGTCAGACAGCAATGTCTGATTTAGACGCAGCACCTATTTTCAATTGTGCCGCGCCTGCGATGGCTTTGCTCGCTGAAAAGCAGCAGGTATCGCAGCGGGCAAATTGGCTCGATCGACCTTATTTGCAAGCAATTTTCGGTCGAAATAACGAATATGAGATAGCAGACAAAGTGCTGTGGGAAGCGCGCTGTTTGGCTGAGGAATGGCGCGGTTTACTGAAAGCTCACTTGCGGATAGGGCGGGTGGCCGCCGAAATGAGAAAGGTGGTGGAATTAGAAACAGCAAATGTCTTGTTCTTGGGCTGCAGTTCTGCTAGCGATTCGCTGATTTGCGAACTAGGCAATAATTTTCCCTGCTGCGTGCTCGGCATTCCTTCGAGACTCACCTACTCGATGGATTTTCAGCCAGAAGTAAGCTCGAATAAGCGGCATTTAGCAACAGCAAAACGATAAAAAATGGGGGTTGAAAGGGCGATCGCAGAAGGATTGCCCCTACAGCAACTCGCGCGCGCGCAACGCGAAATTAAAATGTCAACTTAGACTCTGCTTATCTGACAGCAGATTATCTGACAGCAGATTATCTGACAGCAGATTATCTGACAGCAGACAATTCGTTAACTAATTTGATTCGTCCCCGGCATACAGCCCGCAATAGCCGATCGATCGATCGCTTATCTTCTTCTGTTAATGTGTCGTCAAAAATAGCCGCCATTAACCCGTAGCGATCGGCTAAAGTAATGCAGCCAGTATCGTTGACTTCGGCAAATAATTCCCCCAACGCAGATGGAATCAAGTTAATTGGAGTTTGCATGGCTAGTGAGTTTAACTCCTCGAAAGCACCCGCGATCGTTTTTAGCGGCTGCCGCAGACGATCGCACTTTACTACTATTAAAGCGATTGCGTTTTCCGATTTATGTGATAAAAAACAGCTAAATTTGTGAATTGCATCACAGTCAAGATTGACTAATTATGATAACTTCGAGTTTTGAAAGATCTAATAATTGGTAATTAGTAATAGATCGAATCCTGTTCGATCGAGTGAAAATAATTCTTGTCGGACTTGCTTCACCAACAATAGAAATTAACCCGCCCCGACCGGATATTACCATTGTATCGAACAAGATTTCAGCAATCATTGGCGCGATCGAAAATAGTTTGCAGTGCAGATTGAAAACGCATTCCACGCGCTGTAGGGACACGGCAATGCCGTGTCCTGAGGCATCATACCAAATCCGGGTATCGTACCCCCTTTATGATTCGGCGATTAAGGGCAAGCACGGGGGGATTGCCCCTACTATACAAACTTGCACCCGCCTGCGCGGGTTAAAGAATAACGAGGGTGGTTAACCCGGATTTGGTATCATTCATCAACGTGAAATCTGCTGTAACTACAAACCTAATTGCGTTTTGAACCCTGGCACTAAAGATTGTAAATCGGCACTTCCTCCACCGCTTCAGCTAACTCAAACCCGAACACCCGCGAATAGAAATAGAATTCGCCGTCAAGGGTTCTTTTAATATTTTCAGCGCGCCGAAAACCGTGTTGTTCCCCTTCATACGCAACATAAGCAACCGGCAAACCTTTAGCTTTCAAAACCTCCACCATCATTTCCGCTTGATTGGGCGGCACGACTCGATCTTCTAGTCCTTGAAAAAAGATTGCCGGACAGGATAAGCGTTCGGTAAAATGAATGGGCGATCGAGCTACATACAAATCTTTACGTTCGGGATAAGGTCCGATCAATCCATCCAAATAGCGCGCTTCAAACTTGTGAGTATCCCTCACCAAAGCTTCCAGATCGCTCACTCCATAATAGCTCGCACCTGCCTTAAAAACGTCGCGGAAAGTGAGCGCGCACAGGGTTGTATATCCCCCCGCACTCCCACCCGCGATCGCCATTCTTGCGCCGTCAACTAAACCTTTTCCCGCTAAATATTTAGCGCCGTTAGCGCAGTCGTCAACATCGACAATTCCCCAACTATCTTTAAGTCTTTGTCGGTATTCTCTCCCGTAACCGGTACTGCCGCCGTAGTTAACATCAAGGACAGCAAAACCGCGACTCGTCCAATATTGAATTCTCAAATTCATGCTGCTAGAAGTAGCTGCGGTGGGGCCGCCATGACTTTTGACAACCAGCGGCGGTTTTTCATTTTCCGGGGCCGCGAAGTCTTGGTTTTTCGGAGGGTAGAAAAAGCCGAAAGCAGTCAAACCGTTTTCTGTGGGAAATTCGATCGGCTGCGCCACTGACAGATAACCCGGATCGATGTTTAAATCAGTCGATCGGCGCAATACTTCTCGCTGATTTGTTGCTAAATTTAATTGTACGATAGCAGCAGATTCGGTAGCAGAACTACCCAGCAAAACAGCGAATTTTCCGCTAGCTTTGAGTGAGGAAATATCCGTATAAGGCGTTTCAATTGCTGTTAGCTGCTTGTTTGTTAAATCGAGACTTGCTAACTGCCACTGACCTTGCTGGTTGTAAGTACAAATAATGCGATCGTCCGACACAATGGCATAGGTAGACATTCCAAAAACCCACTGGGGCAGGCCGAATTCTGCTGCCATTTCACACAGCGGTTCGATCCCCCCTGCCCCCCTTAAGAAGGGGGGTTCTGAGACCGTTCCGGCCTCCCCCAAAGAGGATTCTGAGGCCGTTCCGATCTCCCCCAAAGACGATTCTGAGGCCGTTCCCACCTCTCCCAAGGTGGGTTCTGAGACCGTTCCGGCCTCCCCCGTTACTAAGGAGGGATTCAGGCGGGTTCGATAAAAATTCCACCAATTCGACTTGTCCGAAACAAAATACAAAACTCCATCCGTTGACCATTCCGGCTGAAAAATCGACTCATCAACCCCGCCAGTAACTAATTGTTTTTCCCCTAACAAACCGCCGCCATCAATTGAAGCAACCCACAATTGAGTTCCGTCCCAAGGCATATTAGGATGGTTCCAAGTAATCCAACAAAGTTGAGAACCGTCAGGACTCAAACGCGGCGAAGCATAAAAATCATTGCCTTCAATTAAAACTTGAATATCTTCGCCGTTTGCCAAATTAATGCTAACAATAGTATTGACAGGTTCGCCCTCGCCTCTGTGGTCTTCGCGCACGCAAATCAAGCGATTTCTTTGCTTGTCAACTACAGCATCTGCATACCGACAATCAACAGCAGGTGTCAGGACTTCTGGCTGGGAATCTAATGTTTGACGGTAGATGCGCTGGTCGGCAAAATGAGAGAAATAGATCGTGCCGCTAGCAACAGCAAAGGAACCGCTACCGTATTCGTGAACGCGCGTGCGGGCGTTAAAAGGTGGGGGAGTTACATCCGTTATTTTGCCATCGGGAGTGCGGCGCACGATGACATTTCTGCCGCCTTCCGAAGGCCTTCCTTCTACCCAGTAGATATCATCGCCGTCAATAGCAATTTGTCCCAGTCCTACTGTTCCCGAAACAATTAAATCTGAGGTAATTGGGGATTTCCAAGAACCGTATGGTGATATTGCAGTCATAGTTGATAGTTGACAGTTGATAGTTGACAGTTGACAGTTGACAGTTGATAGTTGACAGTTGATAGTTGACAGTTTGATAGTTTGACCATGTTACGTACAG